>JAGCXV010000055.1 GCA_017961175.1 Bacteroidales bacterium | reverse complement strand
GTTGCCACCATTACAACGGCTGCGCTTGACTGGAGCTGTGCCCAAGTAGGCCAGGTCACTTTCTTGGTAAGCTCTTTATAAGACTCCTTGATGTATGTACCTATCTTGCTCATTTAATTTAAAATTACGGAAGCCGAATGGAAGCTTTCGGCTTCCCGTTTTCCGAAGGGAAATCGTAACATTTCCTTCCGGGTGGCAGGGACAGAGCGATTCGAACGCCCATCAACGGTTTTGGAGACCGCTATTCTACCCTTGAACTATGTCCCTAAAAAATTCCCCTAGACCTGAATTTCTCCCGGCCGTCAGGGAATTTTGAGATTAATCAGTAAGACTGTTCGTCCAGAGATTAGTCAAGAATCTTGGTTACCTGACCAGCGCCTACGGTTCTACCACCCTCGCGGATAGCGAACTGGAGACCCTCAGATATTGCTACCGGATAGATCAGATCTACCTTGATAGAAATATTGTCACCAGGCATAACCATATCGTGACCCTCAGGAAGCTGGATTTCTCCAGTTACATCCAGTGTACGGATGAAGAACTGAGGACGATACTTGTTCTTGAAAGGAGTGTGGCGTCCGCCTTCCTCTTTCTTCAGAACGTAAATCTGAGCTTCAAATTCCTTATGAGGGGTAACGCTACCTGGCTTGGCAACTACCATACCTCTCTTAAGCTCTTTCTTGTCGATACCTCTGAGGAGAAGTCCTACGTTATCTCCGGCTTCACCCTCGTCGAGCAGCTTGCGGAACATCTCGACACCGGTAACAACGGTCTTCTTAGGCTCGTCGCCAAGACCAATGAGCTGAACCTCATCACCTACGTGTACAACACCGGTCTCAATTCTACCAGTGGCAACAGTACCACGGCCAGTGATTGAGAAGATGTCCTCGATAGGCATCAGGAACGGCTTCTGGTTGTCACGGATAGGAGTAGGAATGTACTCATCGACAGCGTCCATAAGTTCCATAACCTTTGCCTCCCACTGTGGATCTCCGTTAAGTGCTCCAAGAGCGGAACCCCTGATGATAGGGCAGTCTTCGTCGAATTTGTAGAAACCGAGAAGGTCTCTTACTTCCATCTCTACCAGGTCAAGCATTTCAGCGTCGTCTACCAAGTCAACCTTGTTAAGGAAAACAAGGATCTTTGGAACGTTCACCTGACGAGCCAGGAGGATGTGCTCTCTTGTCTGAGGCATAGGACCGTCGGTAGCAGCTACAACAAGGATAGCACCGTCCATCTGGGCAGCACCAGTAACCATGTTCTTTACGTAGTCAGCGTGACCCGGGCAGTCAACATGTGCATAGTGACGCTTTGCGGTCTGATACTCAACGTGAGCGGAGTTAATGGTAATACCTCTCTCCTTCTCCTCTGGAGCGTTGTCGATCTGGTCGAAAGACTTGATATCATCATTGCTGGTGAAACCTCTCTCAGCCAATACCTTGGTGATAGCGGCAGTAAGAGTGGTCTTACCGTGGTCAACATGGCCGATCGTACCGATGTTAACGTGAGGTTTGTCCCTCAAAAATTTTTCTTTTGCCATAATGGATAAATTAATTAATTTATAATGATTTTGAATATTCTTTGAGCCGACAACGGGAATTGGACCCGTGACCTCTTCCTTACCAAGGAAGTGCTCTACCACTGAGCTACGTCGGCCTTAGAGCGGAAGACGAGGTTCGAACCCGCGACCCTCAGCTTGGAAGGCTGATGCTCTACCAACTGAGCTACTTCCGCAATCTAAAGTTTGTGGAGGGGGAAGGATTCGAACCTCCGAAGGCATGAGCCAGCAGATTTACAGTCTGCCCCAGTTGGCCACTTTGGTACCCCTCCGTCCAATAATTATGTCTTTTTTGAGCCGATGGAGGGATTCGAACCCCCGACCAGCTGATTACAAATCAGCTGCTCTGGCCAACTGAGCTACATCGGCAGATAAATCTGCGTTTCTCAAAAGGGACTGCAAAGGTAGAAGAATTAAATTATTTACCAAAACTTTTTTGAAAAATTATCAAAAAAAGTATTTTATAGCCTTTAGAATGCTCTCAGCGTCCAGTCCGCACTCCTGCAGCTGCTGAGGAACGGTGCCCTGTTCTATGAACTTGTCCGGTATGCCCAGGCCGGTAACCGTGCAGTTGTGGTTCTTGTCTGCAAGAGTCTCGCATACAGCGCTATAGAGTCCGCCAATGACGCTTCCGTCTTCTACGGTTATGATGTGGTCGTGCTCAGTGGCAGCCTCCAGGACAGCCTCTTTGTCAAGCGGACGGAGGAATCTCATGTTGTAGAGAGAAGGGAAGATTCCTTCTTCTTCCGCCTTCTGGACAGCCTCCTTTACCTTGTTTCCTATAGTTCCTATTGAAAGAACGGCTACGCGGCTTCCTTTTTTGAGCCTTTCGGCCTTCCCTGGCTCGATCTTGCGGAATTCTTCCGGAAGTTCCAGACCCTGACAGTTGCCTCTCGGATAGCGGATGGTAACAGGCCCCTTGTAGTCTTCCAGGGTCGCCGAGTAAAGCATATCCTGCATTTCTATCTCGTCGATAGGGGCCATCTCTATTATATTAGGTATAAACCTGAGGTAAGCCAGGTCGAAAGCTCCCTGATGGGTGGCTCCGTCTTCTCCCACCAGTCCGGCGCGGTCTATCGTGAAGATGACTTTCAGGTCCTGAAGGGCCACATCGTGGATAATCTGGTCAAATCCCCTCTGGAGGAAGGAAGAGTAGATGTTGCAGAAAGGAATCATTCCGTCTGCTGCAAGTCCTGCCGAGAAGGTTACAGCATGTTCCTCGGCGATGCCAACGTCGAAGGTCCTTTCCGGGAAAGCCTTCATCATGTCGCTGAGCTGGCCTCCTGAAAGCATGGCAGGGGTGATGCCCACAATCCTGCTGTCCTTTTCCGCCAGCTTTACTATGGTCTGGCCGAAAATGTTCTGGTATTTCAACGGAGCTCCTTCAGTGCGGATCCTCTCTCCGGTTTCCATATCGAACTTGCCCGGGGCGTGCCAGATGCTCTGCTGCTCTTCCGCCGGCTTGTAGCCCTTTCCCTTGACTGTCCTTACGTGCAGGAGCTTAGGCCCTTTCATAGGCAGGATTCTCCTGAGCATATTTACGACTTCTTCCACATTGTTGCCGTCTATGATGCCGAAATACCTGAATCCCAGTCCGGAGAAAATGGTGGAGTGCTTGAAGAAGAAGTTCTTGGTGCTGACCACGGCTTTCTGGATCCTGCTTCTTAGCCATCCGTTGCCAAGGACTCCCCAAACCTTGTTCTTGAGGCTGTTGTAGGTCTTTGACGTACTCATTCTGAGCAGGTAGTTGTGCATTGCGCCTACATTCTTGTCTATGGCTATCTGGTTGTCGTTGAGAATCACCAGAAGATTTGTGCCGGAGGCTCCGGCATTGTTGATGCCCTCGTATGCCAGTCCGCCGGAGAATGCTCCGTCTCCCAGTACGGCCACAACCTTGGTTGCCCTGCCCTGAAGGCGGGCTGCGGTGGCAAGTCCCAGGGCAGCGGATACGGAAGTGGATGCGTGCCCGGCTCCAAAGGAGTCATAAGGGCTTTCGCTCATTTTCGGGAAGCCGGACAGGCCGTCTTTCTTGCGGTTCTCCTTGAAGAGCTCACGCCTTCCGGTAATTATCTTGTGGGCATATGCCTGATGGCCCACATCCCATACGATTTTGTCCTCCGGAGTATCCAGGACATAATGGAGAGCCACGGCAAGCTCCACGCTTCCCAGGGAAGCTCCCAGATGTCCGGGGTTAGTGGCGCAGCACTCTATCATATATTCCCTGATCTCTTCGCACAGGGTTTCCAGTTGCCTTATTGTCAGGCTTTTGATATCTGCAGGTGAATTTATCTTGTCAAGTATAGCGAATTCCATTACTGAAATTTTAGTCTCTATTTTTTCTTTCCCTCGTCAAGTCCGTAATGCCTCTTGCGGTCCAGACTGCGCAGGGCAAGGGCCAGGATAATGGCCACAACTCCCATGGCCGCAAAGATAATCTGAGGGAGGGTATAATCATATTTTATGTTGTCCGGATAGCTCACGGTTCCGCCCGAGAAAGTGCTCAGAAGGCAGAATTTGTCGAGCACCCAGCCGATAGCCATAGGAACAAGCATAAGGCCTATGTTCTGGATGAAGAAGGCCAGGGCGATGGAGGTTCCATACTGTTTCTGAGGCATAATCTTGGCCAGGGAAGGCCACAGGGCGGCAGGAAGCATGGCGTAGCCCAGTCCCAGGAGCAGCAGCAAAGCCACCGCGATCCAGATGCTGTGGACTCCCGGAAGTCCGAACACCACATGCACGACAGTGATGGCCAGGGCTCCGATAATCATAAGGAGAGTACCCTTGCCGTATTTGTCATATATTGCTCCGAAAAGAGGGGAGAACAAAATGCATCCGAATGGTATTAGAGAAGGGAATATTCCTGAATAGAAAGGAGTTACATCGTTGAACTTATTAACCATAAGGTCTGACGTGAACTTGAAGAACGGGCTGACTGCCGCATAGAAGATAAGGCACAGTATGGATATCAGCCAGAATCCCGGATTGGAAATTATGCTCTTCACGTCCTTGAGGGAGAAGGATGCTTCTTCCTCCTTTCCTTCTTCCAGCCTCTGCTGTTTGAGCTGACGGTCCAGTTTCTTGTCCTGGAGGCAATAGACAAAGAATCCCAGCATTCCGATGATAAGGAATACCAGGCCGATTCCCACAGTTGTGGTGACATTGTGGAGCCTTTCGGAAATCATCGGGGAGAAGATAAGGGCCACTCCGCTACCTAGCCTTGCAATTGACAGCTGCACAGCCATCGCCAGGGCCAGTTCCTTGCCGCTGAACCACTTGACAATGGCCTTGCTTATGGAGATTCCGGCCATTTCGCATCCCGTTCCAAAGACCGCAAAGCCGAGGCTTGCCCACAGGACCTGTTTCTTCATCGTCATGGACAGGAAAGAAACGTTCCCGGCGTCGGAAGGGATGGAGGTTACGGCATAGTATTTAAGCGCAAAACCTAAAACCATCAGTATGCAGCCTAGGTTTCCGGTCAGGCGTATTCCTTTCTTGTCGAGCAGCAGTCCGCTGAAAATCAGCATTCCCAGAAAAACATTGAAGACGCTCTGGGCGGCTCCGAAGTAGCCGTACTCCGTGCTGGTCCATGCATTGTCTTCCTCCAGCAGGGTCTTGAGCGGAGAATAGACGTCAGATGCCAGATAGGCCGCAAACATTACGAACGACACTATCATAAGTGCCGTCCAGCGGGCCTTGGCCGAATCTTTAAGCAATTTCTTGATTTGCTCCATCGGGGGTTCTTTGAATAAAACAGGTGGCAATTTACTCAATATTTTGTAAATTGCGAAGTCATTTTGGCACTGGAGAAGAAAAATATCTTTAAACATATAAACAATGACTACAGATCTGAAAAAGACTCTAAGAGATTCGGCCGCAATACGCTGGACAGCCTTGCTGCTTCTGGCGCTAGCGATGTTCTGTTCATACATCTTTATGGACATACTTAGCCCGATCAAAGACTTGATGCAGGAAACAAGGGGTTGGGATTCAACCGCATTCGGTACGATGCAGGGTGCGGAGACCTTCCTTAACGTGTTCGTTTTCTTCCTGATATTCGCAGGTATCATCCTGGACAAGATGGGCGTGAGGTTTACCGCCATCCTTTCCGGATTCGTCATGCTGGTGGGAGCGGTAATCAAATGGTACGCCGTAACGGACTCGTTTGCAGGAACATCTATCGCCGCCTGGTTCGACGCTAACCTCAATTATATCCCGGGATTCGATGAACTGGGCATTTCTCCGTTCTACAGGGGAATGCCTGCGTCAGCCAAGTTTGCCGCCGTGGGCTTCATGATCTTCGGCTGCGGAGTGGAGATGGCCGGAATCACAGTTTCAAGAGGTATCGTAAAATGGTTCAAAGGCCGTGAGATGGCTCTGGCAATGGGTTCAGAGATGGCTCTTGCCCGCCTTGGCGTTGCAACCTGCATGATTTTCTCCCCGATGTTCGCAAAGATGGGTGAGAGAATAGACGTTTCCCGCAGCGTGGCCTTCGGAGTTGTTCTTCTGATGATCGCCCTGATAATGTTCATTGTTTACTTCTTCATGGACAAGAAGCTGGATGCACAGACCGGAGAGGCTGAGGAGAAAGACGATCCGTTCAAGGTCAGCGATATCGGAGCAATCCTCAAGAGCAGCGGCTTCTGGCTGGTTGCCCTTTTGTGCGTTCTCTATTACTCAGCGATATTCCCGTTCCAGAAATATGCCGTTAACATGCTCCAGTGCAACCTTACCTTCGTAGATGTCAAGGAAGGTTCCTTCTGGGCAAGCAATACGGTTACTATCGTCCAGTACATTATAATGCTGGTGGTTGCGGTTGCCGCTTTCATGAGCAATTTCTCAAAGGGCAAGGGCAAGAAAGGATTCCTTCTCACCATCGCGATAATAGCCCTGATAGTATTCTGCTACATGGGTTATATGAGGGGCAGCGCAGAGACCATCTTTGCAGTCTTCCCTCTTCTGGCAGTGGGTATCACCCCAATCCTGGGAAGCTATGTTGACCACAAGGGAAAGGCCGCATCAATGCTTGTGCTCGGCTCCATCCTTCTGATCATCTGCCACCTGACATTCGCTTTCATACTGCCAATGTTCAAGGGCAGCGCAGTTGGCGGAGTTGTGGTTGCCTACATTACCATCCTGGTACTTGGAGCTTCCTTCTCCCTCGTTCCGGCATCACTCTGGCCAAGCGTTCCTAAACTTGTGGATGCCAAGATCATCGGTAGCGCATACGCTCTGATCTTCTGGATCCAGAATATCGGCTTGTGGCTCTTTCCTCTGCTTATCGGCAAGGTTCTGGACAAGACAAATCCGGACGTGGACGATCCTACACAGTTCGATTACACCGCCCCTCTGGTCATGCTCGCCTGCCTGGGCGTAGCTGCCCTCATCCTTGGCTTCATCCTCAAGAGGGTGGACAAGAAGAAGGGTTACGGTCTCGAGGAACCTAACATCAAGGCATAGCAAATAATACAAACAACTATAAAGATGAACAAAGCAATCAAACTTCTAAGGGACTCCAAGAGCGCAAGGTGGATTGTGCTCGCATGTCTCGTGGTTCCGATGTTTGCATCGTACTTCTTTGATGATATGTTCTCTACCCTGAGCCATATCTTCAAGACTCCTGAGTTGTTGGAACTCGGTTGGGATTCAGCCAACTACGGTTTCTACGCCGGAGGTTATTCCTTCCTTTGCGTCTGGGGCGGACTGATTGTCTGCGGTATGCTCCTTGACAAGTGGGGTGTCAGGATCACAGGTTCTATCTTCGTCGGAATGATGGTAGGTGGCGCAGCCATTGTGGCATATGCCATTTCCAGCTCCTTCAACGGCAGCGGCCTGTGCAACTGGATGCATAATTCAGTGGGTATTGCCAAACCATCCCTTTGGCTGGCCTATGTGGGCTGCATGCTGTTCGGCCTCGGCAGCGAGATTGCCGGAGTTGCAGTTACCCGTTCCATCGCCAAGTGGTTCAAGGGCAAGGAGATGGCATTTGCAATGGGTGCCCAGCTCGCTATCGCAAGATTGGGAACAGCTACGGCTTTCGTGCTTTCTCCGGCTTTGGTTGGAGATCACGCCCAGAATGCTCTCTACACCTTCGCTGAGACCAACCGTCCTGCTCTTGTAGGCCTTGCAATCATGGTTGTGGGAATTATCCTCTGGAGCGTATTCATCACGATGGACTCAAAGTTCGACAAGCAGACTGGAGAAAAGGATACCAAGGAAACAAGCGAGGACGACAAGTTCAAGTTCTCCGATATCTTCAAGATCCTGACCAACAAGCATTACATCCTCATTTCCCTGCTTTGCGTATTCTTCTACTGCTGCATCATTTCATTCAAGAAATTTGCGACATCCATCATTATCCCGAGATTCGGACTCGACCTGGAGACAGCAAAGTGGATGGTTTCCATGATCCCGTTCTGCACGGTTATCGGAACTCCTCTCTTCGGAATCCTGGTGGACAAGATCGGAAAGGCTACCACCTGGATGATCCTGGGAAGCTGCATGGTGCTTGTAGCTCACCTTATCATTGCTTTTGCTCCTGAGGGAAGCCAGTTCTCAGGCTATACCGCTATCGGTATCCTTGGAATCGGCTACAGCCTTGTTCCTGCAGCAATGTGGCCAAGCGTTCCAAAGATCATCCCGGAAAAGAACCTGGGTACCGCATACTCCCTGATCTACTGGATCCAGAATATGGGTATGCTCCTGGTTCCTATCTTCGTTGGAATGGTATTCAAGAAGTATGTCATCGAGGCCGGCAACAAAGCTCAGGAAATCACTGCTGCAGTTACCGCCGAGTACATCTTCATCGGCCTCGGAATCGTTGCGGTTTGCGTATCTCTCCTGCTGAAGGCTTCATCCAAGAAGAATCCTCAGCTCCAGCTTGATATGCCTAACAAGAAGAAGTAAGGGGGCGATGGTGCCTCGTAAGGTGCTAAAATACAGTATATTATAAAATAACCGCACTCGAAAGAATGCGGTTATTTTGTATCTATTTGAGCACCAGGTGATTATAAAGCACCATCGCCCGGCCTAGAGCTTGATGGTCTGGGAGCGGTCAGGGCCTACGGATACGTAGGATATCTTGACTCTGACTTCCTTCTCTATGAAGGCGATGTAGCGCTTGAAAGCTGCAGGAAGATCCTTGGCCGTCTTGCACTTCGTAAGGTCTTTCTTCCAGCCCTTGAACTCCTTGTAAACAGGCTCTATCTTGGCGAAGGTGTCGAACGGAACCCTGTCGGTCTTCTTTCCGTCTACATTGTAGGCAATTGCAACCTTGATGGTGTCGAAGGTGTCCAGAACGTCTGCCTTCATCATTATCAGGTCTGTTGCTCCATCAATCATGATGGCGTATTTGAGTGCTGCAAGATCCAGCCATCCGGTCCTTCTCGGCCTTCCGGTGGTGGCTCCGAACTCGTGGCCTTTCTGGCGGAGTTCCTCTCCGACTGCATCGTTGAGCTCGGTAGGGAACGGGCCGCTTCCGACTCTGGTGCAGTAAGCCTTGAAAACTCCAAAGACCTTGCCCACCTTGGAAGGAGCGACTCCCAGTCCGGTGCAGCTTCCTGCGCAGATTGTGGATGATGAGGTTACGAACGGATATGCTCCGAAATCAACGTCCAGCATTGTTCCCTGAGCTCCTTCTGCAAGAGCCTTCTTTGTCTTGAGAAGGGAGTTGAGTTCATACTCGCCGTCTACGATCTTGAACTTCTTCAGATACTCTATGGCCTTGAACCATTCCTTCTCGTTCTTGTTGATATCGTATTCAAAGTCAAACTGTTTCAGATAGGAAGCGTGTCTTTGCTTGAGAGTGTTGAACTTCTTCCTGAAATCCTTTGACAGAACTTCTCCCACTCTCAGGCCGTTTCTTCCGGTCTTATCCATATAGGTCGGGCCGATGCCCTTGAGGGTGGAACCGATCTTGGTCTTGCCAAGGCTTGCCTCGGAAGCGGCATCCATGATCCTGTGGGTTGGAAGGATCAGGTGGGCACGCTTGGAAATTACAACGTTCTTGGTAGGATCCACTCCCATCTTTGCTATAGCCTGGCACTCTTCCTGGAAAATGATAGGGTCCAGCACCACGCCGTTGCCGATTATGTTAACGGTGTTCTTCCTGAAAACTCCAGCCGGAACGGAATGGAGCACAAAGCTTTTGCCTGAGAACTGCAGGGAATGGCCTGCGTTGGGGCCTCCCTGGAATCTGCAGATTACGGGGTAGTTTCTGGCAAGTACGTCCACAATTTTTCCCTTGCCTTCGTCTCCCCACTGAAGGCCCAATACAACATCAACTTTCATATAGTATCTGTTTTAATCGTTAGAATGGAAGGTCGTTTGATCCGGTATCGTTGAAGTCATCCATTGCAGGGAAATCCTGCGGAGCTGGTTGTGCCGGCTGTGAAGGCGCTGCAGGCCTCTGGTATGGCTGGGAAGGTGCAGGATTCTGATATCCACCCTGGGATGGCTGAACCTGCTGCCCGTCCGGCCTTCTTCCGGTAAGCTGGATGTTGTCCGCTACAATTTCTGTCCTGTATCTTTTCTGACCTGCCTGGTCTGTAAATTCGCGGGTAGTAATCCTTCCCTCAATGAATACCTGTGTTCCTTTCTGGATGTATTTCTCGGCGAATTCCGCCAATCTTCTCCAGCACACAATGTTGTGCCACTCAGTCCTTTCTGTGCGGTTGCCGCTTCTGTCTGTGAATATTTCCGATGTAGCAACCCTGAAATTTGCCACCACACTTCCGCCGTCCAGATGCCTTACCTCAGGCGCAGCGGCGGTGTTCCCTAAAATCAATACTTTGTTGAAAGACATAATAAATCAAATTTAACCGGGTAAAGTTACTCTAAAAATTCAAAACCCGCAAACCGTTTCCCTATATCTGCATCCCTTCCTCATCCGGGGTGATGCCGGTAAAAATGCGGAAACTTTCCACTGCCTGGTATTTGAGCCACTTGAGCCCGCTTTCAGGGTTCAGGCAAGGATCCTTATAGTTGGCCTCGATGACTGTAGCGTGGCTGAGGATGTCTTTGCTGATGATGCCGTCCTCTTCCGGAATGGCGTAGATGACAAGGATGTTTTTCTTTGCCGCGTGGTTGCCAAGCGTCAGGATAGTAAGGAGATTCTGAGCATCGTCCAGACCCATAGCCTTGATGCCTATTTCACTGGCGAATGCTTCCGCCTTATCTTCTGTTCGGTTGGCGATTATGGTTTCCAGGCCTTCATCCCTGCAAGCAAGGGCGGCGGCCTTACCCGCTCCGCCACAGCCGATTACAAGGGCCTTGTCAACGGATCCAAGTTCTTTGACCATCCTTCTTACTGCGAGGTAGTCAGTGTTGTAACCGTAAATCCTGTCTCCATCGAAAAGGATCAGGTTGGAGGCTCCGATAGCCTTGGAAACCGGATCAGGATCGGTGACAAAACGCATTATTTCCTCCTTGAAAGGGGCGGTGACATTGGCTCCGCTATAGCCTTTTTCCTTCAGCTCAGCGATGGATTTTTCCACGGAATCTTCCTCCATCAGATCATAGCTCATCGAGGTGGAATGGTAAGCCTTCTCAAACAGCTGAGGGCTTTTGGAGTGGGAGATTGGGAAACCTATCAGAGCAAACTTTTTCATTTTGCATTTCTTTGTCGCAGAGCCTCATAGCAAAGGATGGCGGCGGAAACGGAAACATTGAGAGAATCCAGCCTGCCCAGCATAGGAATCAGAATCTTGCGGTCAGAGGCTTTCCTCCAGATGTCCGAGATGCCGCCAGACTCGCTGCCAAGGGCAATGGCGCAGGAGTCGGTCATATCTGTGCCGTAGTACGGAACACTGTCCTGAAGCTGGGCGGTGAAAATCTTTATGCCGCTGGCCTTGAGGAATGAAATTGCATCTTCGCTTTTGCAGCAGACGATAGTCTGGGTGAAGACTCCTCCGAGGCTTGCCCGTATGAGATTGGGATTGTAGAGGTCTGTCCTTGGGTTTGCAAAGATTACGGCAGAGGCTCCGCAGGCATCAGCCGTTCTCAGTATCGCTCCCAGATTGCCTGGTTTTTCAACAGCTTCGGCGACAAGTATAAGAGCCGGTTCTTTGCTTTCTTTCAATATGTTGCCCAGGTCTTCAAGGGTTGTGTGCCTTGCCTTTGCAATGGCCAGGATTCCTTCCGTTGATTCCCTGTAGGAAATCTTGGAATAAACCTGTGTCGTAACGTGGAAAACCTTTTCCCCGGCGATGCTTTCGGGAAGGGATTTGCCGTTGAAAATATCATCGCAGAGGAAAACGGAATCGATTTCAAAACCGGATGCGATGCAGGCGGAAACCTCTCTCAGCCCTTCCACCGGAAACAGGCCGGTCTTTTCCCTTTCCCTGGCCTTTTCCTGTAAAAGGACAACCTCCTTGACCTTTGAATTCTGCAAGGAGGTTATAGTGTTCTGCGACAGGCTGCTCTGCATAATGTTCCTGGGGCTACTGCTCTTTCTTCATCTGAGGGAAGAAGAGAACGTCCTGGATGGAAATCTGGTTGGTCATAAACATCGTAAGGCGGTCCATTCCGATGCCCATTCCGCTTGTAGGCGGCATGCCGTATTCCAGGGCGCGGATGAAGTCGTGGTCAATGTACATGGCCTCGTCGTCTCCTCCGTTCTTCAGGCGGAGCTGGTCCTGGAACCTTCCGAGCTGGTCGATAGGGTCGTTGAGCTCTGAGTAAGCGTTGGCAAGCTCCTTGCCGCATACGAAAAGCTCAAACCTCTCTACCAGGTTGTTGTTGCCTCTCTTGCGCTTGGTAAGAGGAGACAGTGAAACCGGATAGTCTATGATGAAAGTAGGCTGGATGAGATGGCTCTCCACATACTCTCCAAAGATGGCGTCTATAAGCTTGCCCTCTCCAAAGCTTGGCTGGATTGGAACGTTGAGCTTCTTGCAGGTTTCCCTAAGCTGGGCCTCGTCCATTCCGGTGATGTCCACGCCTGCATATTCCTTGATTGCCTCCAGCATCGGGAGCCTCTTGTAAGGGCCTGCAAAGTCAACCTCATTCTCGCCGATGGTGGCCTTGGTTGTGCCGTTAACCGCAACCGCAATCTTCTCCAGCATCTTCTCCGTAAAGTCCATCATCCAGTTGTAGTCCTTGTAGGCAACGTAGATTTCCATTGCGGTGAACTCCGGGTTATGGGTGCGGTCCATTCCCTCGTTGCGGAAGTTCTTGCTGAACTCGTAAACGCCAGGGAATCCGCCGACTATCAGCCTCTTAAGATAGAGCTCGTCTGCGATCCTGAGGTACAGGTCCATGTCCAGCACGTTGTGGTGCGTTACAAACGGACGGGCGTTGGCTCCTCCAGGAATAGGCTGGAGGATAGGGGTCTCCACTTCCAGATATCCGTGGGAGTTGAAGAATTCCCTCATCGTGTTGTATATCCTTGTCCTCTTCTCGAAAACCTTCCTTACTTCAGGGTTAACGATGAGGTCTACATATCTCTGGCGGTAACGCATTTCAGGATCGGCGAAGGCGTCAAACACCTCTCCGTCCTTTTCCTTGACGATAGGAAGAACCCTGAGAGACTTGCTCAGAAGCGTGAGTTCCTTGACGTGGATACTCTTCTGGCCGGTCTGGGTCACGAAGGCGAATCCCTTGATTCCGATGATGTCTCCGATGTCCAGAAGCTTCTTGAACACGGTGTTGTAGAGAGTCTTGTCCTCTCCCGGGCAAATCTCGTCCCTCTTCACATAGGCCTGGATCCTTCCCTCGCTGTCCTGCAGCTCGATGAAGGAAGCGGCTCCCATAATCCTGCGGCTCATAAGCCTTCCCGCAAAGGAAATGGACTTGAATACCTGCTGGGTTGGATCATCCTCCGCAGCCTCAGGGTTGAAACCCTCCAGAATCTGGGTGGAGGTGGCGGTTATAGGATATTCGTCTGCAGGGTAAGGGTTGATGCCCAAATCTCGTATTTGTTGAAGGCTCTGCCTTCTATTTTGTTCCTGTTCGTTAAGATTTTGTTCCATAGGTTTTTCTATTACCGGGCAAAGGTAACATTTTTTTATGAGATAAATTTACTAAATTTGCAATCCGCCCAAGCAGCGGAAATCTGTTATGGTAGTAAGGAGCAGGGAGAAACAATGGATCGTAAGGGAGCCGGGAAATCCAATCTACACCCGGCAGCTGGTTCAGGATCTCGGAATCGACGAGGTTCTGGCTAACCTTTTGGTCCAGAGGGGCATCAAGAATTCAGACGAGGTGCGCCAGTTCTTCCATCCTTCTCTTGCCTCTTTGCACGACCCGTTCCTGATGACAGATATGGAGGTTGCAGTGGAGAGGGTCCGCAAGGCCGTCCTTAGCAAGGAGAAAATCCTGGTTTACGGAGACTATGACGTGGACGGAACTTCTGCTGTTTCCCTGGTATATTCCTTCCTGAGGCGCCTTACCGGCAACATAGATTATTACATTCCGGACAGATATGACGAGGGTTACGGCATATCCTTCTACGGAGTGGACTGGGCTGCCGAGAGAAAGTGCTCCCTGGTAATTGCCCTGGACTGCGGAATCAAGGAGGCCGAGGCTGTAAGGTATGCCAAGAGCAAGGGAATAGATTTCATCATCTGCGATCACCATCTTCCTGGCGAGGAACTTCCGCCTGCAGTGGCCACACTGGACCCTAAGAGGGAAGACTGCCACTATCCATATGACGACCTTTCCGGCTGCGGAGTCGGCTTCAAGCTGGTTCAGGGTTATGCTCAGCGATACGGTATCCCGTTTGAGGAGATTGAGCCTCTGCTGGACCTTGTGGCTGTGAGCATTGCAGCTGACCTTGTGAGCGTTACGGGAGAGAACAGGGTGCTTGCCTACTATGGCTTGAAGAGGCTTAACGAGTCGCCTAGGAAAGGCCTCCTTTCCATGATCAAGCTCTCCGGCCTGGAAAAGCACAAGATCACGATAGACGATGTTGTGTTCAAGATCGGTCCTAGAATCAACGCTGCCGGAAGAATGGAGAGCGGACGTATGGCCGTGGACCTTCTGACTTCTGACGACATCGCCGAGGCCACACATATCGCAAAGCAGATCAACGACCATAACAACGAGCGCAAGAGCATAGACCGCACCATCACCCAGCAGGCCATTGAGATTGTGCGCAACCATCCTCAGTTCAGCACATTGAACTCCACTGTGGTTTACAATCCGGAGTGGCACAAGGGAGTTGTGGGAATCGTTGCCAGCCGTCTGGTGGAGGCATTCTACAGGCCGACCATCGTGCTTACAAAATCTTCCAACGGATTTGTTTCAGGATCCGCAAGAAGTATCGCAGGTTTCGACCTCTACGATGCCATCGAGAGCTGCGCTGACCTTCTTGAAAACTTCGGTGGCCATACTTACGCTGCCGGCCTTACGCTCAAGGAAGAGAATCTGGAACCTTTCCGAAAGAGGTTCGAAGACATTGTAACAAAGAACATTACAAAGGAGATCCTTACTCCTATCATCAATATAGACGCCTTCCTGGAATTCAGGCAGATCACCCCAAGGTTCTTCCGCCTTCTGAACATGTTCCAGCCTTTCGGCCCAGGCAACCAGTCTCCTGTTTTCATGACCACCAGCGTCTATGACAACGGCAACGGCAGAATCGTTGGCAACCCTGTTGACGGAAGAGGCGGACACCTCAAGCTGGAGCTCATCCAGGAAGCTGATTCATTCCGTCCTCTGAGCGCCATCGCTTTCAACATGAGTGAATACTTCGACCATCTGGCAGCAGGAGAGCCTGTTGACATCTGCTACTCTATCGCCGAGAACTTCTACCGTTCCAGCATAGCCAACATCCAGCTCAGAATCAAGGATATCCGCGAGGGCAAAGACACTACCCTGTAATCCAAAGAATCAGAATATTTATTATTTGAAGAGCAATAACTATTGCCGCTTTTGTTATTCTATAGCGGCAGCTTTTGCCCATTATTGATAGAGAAAGAGTAATCCCGATTATTGAGAGTACAGGAACTAATACAAGTTGCCAGACAGAAAACTCATGAAGCAGCATTCTTCCTGACAACATGAACAGTAATCCGATGATATTCATCAGGACAAGAGTGTTGACAATCAAGAAAAGAAAACCCAAAATCTTGAATATTAACAGGTTTTTACTGCTCATTTTCGTTAATCTGGTAAAGGATCTTTTCAATGTCCCAGTCGGAGGTGTCGATTGTCTTTACTGAGCAGGCTTTGTAGATTGGTTCTCGTTCTTGGAGTTTCTCTTTTGTCCACTGCTCGAGGATCTGGAGTTTTTCTTCAGGGGTGGAAGACTTGTGGCTTGCCAGCAGGTTTTTGACAAGTGGCCTGCCGTCCTGCAGAAGCAGCATTCTGGCGGCAAGAACCTTTGGGCTGCAGGTAAGAAATATGCACCTTGTCTTTTCTTTCAGAATGGTTGAGCATCTAGGATTCATCGGAGTGCCCCCACCAAGTGAGAGAATTATATCGTCTTCTGTTTCAGCGATTTGTCTAAGGCACTCTTCCTCTCTTTTTCTAAAGTAAGGCTCGCCTTTTATTCTGAAGATGTCCTCCATCTTCATTTCTTCTTTCTGCTCTATGTACTGGTCAAGGTCAATGAGCCTCTTGCCCGTCTTTTCAGACAGGGCTTCGCCGGCAAGGGTCTTGCCGCTTGTCATAAAACCACAGAGCGCGATGATCATATCAGAAGAGGGTTGGTTCGTCTTCTCCTTCCCAGTTATCCTGGGTATCTTCCTCAGGGAAGTCGGTGTCTTCAGGGATGTCTGCAGAAGTATCTTCTTGAGGTTCTGAAGCTGTTTCCTCAAAATCATAGTCCTCGTCTTCATCCTCAAGGACAGGAGGTTCTATGAGAACAACCTTTTCAATCTCGTACTGGGTGAGGCGCTTGCCCTTTGCCTTCCATCCTTTCTCGGCGATGAAGCTGTCTACTGCAACAGCCTCGTTCTGGCGGCCTTCGTGCTTGCCGCCGAACTGGATTACAACCTGGCTTCCGGTGGATGAAGTGATGGCAACAAGGTATGAACCTTCCTCTTCGCTGATGAAGAGATTTGAAGGATTGTTATTGAGCTCGAACTTGAATCTCTTGAGGTAGAACTTCTCGGATTCCGCATCGTAATAAACGGCGGCATAGACCTTTGCAGGATCGAACTTCTCAACTCGGATGAGTTCTCCCTCGTAGTGGTTGTTGAGATCCTGGCTGGTGGTGGCGTATGTTCCGTTCTTGTAAACGGCCAGTATGCGGTCTTCGTCCTTGAACTTGCCGAGATAGGTTCCTCTCTTGTCCTCGTTGAGGCGGTTGACATCGGTGTCGAACCAAAGAGGCTTGTCTCCGATGGTGGAGCCGCCCTTTGCTTTCAGGGTTATCTTGCTTATTGGGTTCTTGCTCAGGAGATTGCCCCTGGAGGTCTTTCCCTTGATTGCAAGAGTTGCAAAGTCATAGTCGAAGTTCAGTTTCTTGAGCTTGAGCCTTGGACGGAGGTTAACTTTGACGGTTTCGGCCTCTCCGTTATGGTTGGCGGTAAACCAGAGGATCTTGGATCCCTGGGTGCCCATCGTAACGTCATACTCCTTGTCACGGGTAACGGAGGTTACCGCAAATCTCTTGACATAGTTGTTGCCGGACTTGCCGTCGCGGTAAATGACGTTGTAGATCGTCCTGAGGTCGTTCTTCTGGAAGACGGCCGCGTGGATAATGTCCTTGCCCACGAATGCCTTGTCCGATATCTTGGTAACCAGATACTTGCCGCTGGACAGGAAGACGATGACATCGTCGATGTCCGAGCAGTTGCAGATAAGCTGGGCGTTGTCGTCCTTCTTGAGGTCCATTCCGATGAAACCTTCCTCGAAGTTGGCGTAGAGCTTGGCGTTTGCAACGGCCACTCTGGCAACCTGGATGGTCTCGAGGTTGGAAATCTCAGTGCAGCGAGGATAGGCCTCTCCGTATTTCTCTTTCAGGTTCTGGAAGTATTCAATCGTAACCTCGGTAAGGTTTTCAAGATCGCGATGGACTTTTGCGATTTCCTTCTCGACGTTGTCTATCTTGGCGTTGCATTCTTTGATATCGAAGCGGGAAATCTTCCTGACAGGCTTTTCAACCAGCTTGAGAACGTCATCGCGTGTGACTTTCTGGTGAAGGAGAGGTTCATAGACCTTCAATGCCTTGTGTATTTCGTTGACCTGGCTGTCCCAACTTCTGGTCTTCTTGTCTTCCAAGAGCTTGTACTTGCCTTCTTCGAAGAAGATTTTCTCAAGGGAGAGGGCGTGCCAGCTTTCTTCCAGTTCGCCGAGCCTGATTTCCAGCTCCTTCTTCAGGAGATCCCTGGTCCTTAGAGTGCTGAATTCCAGCACCTCGGATACGGTCAGGAAGTGCGGCTTGTTATCCTTT
>JAGCXV010000054.1 GCA_017961175.1 Bacteroidales bacterium | reverse complement strand
TTGCTTCGATAGGGTCGAGGTTGGCGGCTTTCTTGGCCGGGTACCAGCCGAAGAAGATACCGGTGATGGAGCAGACCGCAAAGCTGAGGATGACGCTCATTGGCTGGATTGCAATAGGCCAGCCGGCGAACATCTTGACTCCGTAGGCGGCTCCGACGCCGAACAGTACTCCGATGATACCTCCCGTGATGCTTATCATTACGGCTTCTATCAGGAACTGCGTTAGAATGTCCACTCCCCTGGCTCCAACGCTCATCCTGAGGCCGATTTCCTTAGTTCTTTCCGTTACGCTCACATACATTATGTTCATGATGCCGATACCGCCCACAATCAGGGAAATGCCGGCCACGCAGGCGAGCAGGATGGTCATGGATGTGGTGGTGGATGTCATCATGGAACTGAGCTCCTCCTGGCTTCTTACATTGAAGTTGTCTGCCTTGCCGTCCTGGAGCTTGTGGTTGGAACGGAGGATTTCGCTGATCTCGTCTATGGCCTGGTCTGTCTCGCTTTCATTTATCGCCGAGGCGTATATCATGGAAAGGTAGTTGACAGACAGGATTCTCTTCATCACCGTTGTGTAAGGGGCGAGGACAACATCGTCCTGGTCCTGACCCATAGTATTGTAACCCTTTGACTTTAGGACTCCTATGACCGTGAAAGGCATATTCTTGAAGCGGATTATCTGGCCGACAGGATTCTCTCCTGCGGTGAAAAGGTTATCCGCGATGGTCTTTCCGATGACGCAGACCTTGGCGCTCTGGGCGATATCCGTGTCGTCGAACATTTCCCCGTCTTCAACCTCCAGCTGTCGGATTTCCAGATAGTCCTGGCTGACGCCGCTGATGGAGCTGCTGTAGTTGTTGCCGCCAAAGATGAACTGTCCTCCTGAAGACACGCTCGGGCTGATGGCGGACAGGTAGGTGCATTCTTCCTTCAGGGTGTTGTAATCGCTGATTTTAAGTGTCTGCATATCAGACGATCCCATTCTCACTCCGCCACGTCTCTCGGCTCCCGGCATTATCATGATCATATTGCTACCCATCTTGGAAATCTGGCTCTGGATGCTCTGCTTTGAGCCCTGTCCGATGGCAAGCATCGTGATAACGGATGCCACGCCGATGATGATTCCCAACATAGTGAGGAAGGTGCGCAACTTGTTGTTGGCTATGGCCTTGAAGGCTATCTTGAATAGGTTCGTCCAGTTCATCTTACTCCTCCTCGTTCTTTGGCAGAGCGGCCAGGGCCTCTTCTGCGGAAAGTATGTTAGTGTTCACCGTGTCATCCTTGACCTTTCCGTCTGCAAGGAAGATGTTGCGGGAGCTGTACTGGGCGATTTCCGGGTTGTGGGTCACGAAGATTATGGTCTTGCCTTCCTTCCAGAGTTTCTGGAAAAGGACCAGGATCTCGAAGGATGTCCTGGAGTCCAGGTTACCCGTTGCCTCGTCGGCGAGGATGACGGCAGGATTGTTCACCAGTGCCCTGGCGATGGCAACTCTCTGCATCTGTCCTCCTGACATCTGGTTGGACTTGTGCTCCAGGCGATCTCCGAGGCCTACCATCTGAAGTGCCTGGATGGCAGCCTCTCTCCTTTGCTTGGAATTGTACTTGGTGTTGTACATCAGAGGCAGTTCCACGTTCTCTATTGCCGTTGTCTTTGCCAGCAGGTTGTAGCTCTGGAAGACGAATCCTATCTTGCGGTTACGGAGTATGGCGCGTTCGTTCTTGCTCATCTTGCGCACGGAAACCCCGTCCAGATAGTATTCTCCGCTGGTAGGGGTGTCCAGGCAGCCCAGGGTGTTGAGCAGGGTGGACTTACCGCTTCCGGACTTTCCCATAATGGTCACGAACTCACCCTCGTAGATCTTGAAACTCACTCCCCTTAGCGCGTGGACAGTCTCGTCTCCCACGATGAAATTCCTTCTTATGTTATCCAGACTTATAACCTCTTTGCGAGGGGCTATGGTGTCTTGTATGTTATTCATTGTCAATATGTTGTAAAATAACCATAATTTTTTCTAAAGGGTTATTTTGGAGATGTTTGAAAACCAGGATTTTACAAAGCACCATCGCCCCTTACCTTCTTCCTCCGGCGCCCGGACGTTTAGGCATGAACGGGGAGTTTCCTCCCATATTGCCCGGCATCTGCGGCATTGCAGCGGCGTTTGTGCTCATTTCCAGAACTACAGGTTCTCCTTCGCGGATGTTTCCGCTAACCTCGGTGGCAATCTTGCTGCTCATTCCTACGGTTACCTGTTTTGCCTTGAATACCTTGCCCTCCAGGGTCCAGAGTATGCCCTGGCCCTTAGGGCTTCTAGCTCCTGCAAGTTTCTCGGATGCCGGATCTATGGAATAGCCCTGGACTCCGTTGTACTGGCTAGGGTCGAACTTCAGTGCCTTAGGCTGTACGGTGAGAACCTCTCCGCTTTCCTTAGTGTATATGGTAATGTTGGCGGTAAGGCCCGGTTTCAGTTTCAGGTCTGGGTTAGGGGCATCGACTACAACCTCGTAAGTTACTACGTTGTTGGTGGTCGTGGCGTTCTGCCTTACCTGGGTTACGGTTCCGTTGAATGTCTCTCCGACATATGCGTCAACGGTGAATTCAACTCTCTGGCCGTCTGCAACGCTTCCTATGTCTGCCTCGTCCACGCTGGCGATAACCCTCATCTGGGTGAGGTTGTTGGCGATGTAGAACAAGGTCGGGGTGGAGAAGCTGGCCGCAACGGTCTGGCCTTCCTCTACGCTCTTGCTAAGTACCACTCCGTCGATCGGGGAGGTGATGGTTGCGTATGACAGGTTGGTCTGGGCTTTCTGCAGGTTCTGCCTTGCCACGGAGAGGGAACTCTGCGATGCCTGGAAGCTCTGCACGGCGCCTTCATATTCATTGTCGGCGATCAGGCCCTTGTCGTGCAAGGTCTTCATTCTCTCGTAGTTGGACTTCTGGTAGTTGTAGTCGCTCTGGGCCTTGGCCAGGTTGCTCTGCTGGCTCTGGTACTCGCTCTGGAGGTTGGTCTTGTCAAGCTCTGCGATTACCTGTCCTTTCTTTACCACGCTGTTGTAATCCACATAAAGTTTCTTGACGATACCGGAAACCTGGGTACCGACCTCTACCTTTACGACAGGCTCGATAGTTCCCGTAGCGGTTACGTAATTGGAGATCCTGCCGGTCTCAACCTTGGTCATCTTGAAGCCTATCTTGGCGCTTTCTTTCCTGGATCCGAGGTATTGCCAGAGGGCTATCAGGGCAACTACCACGGCTAGTGCAATCCAGATGTATTTCTTTTTCATATCGTTGATTTTTATAATTATTCTAAATGTTGATTTCTATTCCGGTGTAGAACTTGAGCACCTGGAGGTTGTACAGCGCCATATACTTGCTCTGTGCAAGAGACAGTTCCGCTGCCATATAGGTACTTCTCTCCTGTTCCATCTCAGCGATGTTTTTCATACCCAGCTTGAACTGCTCTACTGCGAGCTCGTAGCTGAGGCGTGCACTCTCGTAGGCTTTCTTGGCGCTTATGTACTGCTGCTGGGAGTTGCGGGCGTTCAGGTAGACAGTCTCGATTGTCGTGTAGAGATTGTCTTCCGCTTCCTCGGCTTCCAGCTTGGACTGCTCGAGATCGTTGCGGGCCTTTTCCACCGCACTCTTGTTCTGCCTCTGGCTGTAGATAGGGATGGAGAGGTTGAGGCCGAGGGAGTTGCTCCAGTTGTTCTTTATCTGGCGGCCGAAGTTGCCACCGCTGCTGTTATTGGTTCCGGTGGAGGCACTCAGCGAGAGCCTTGGGGCATATCCCATCTTTGCTCCCTTGAGGTTCAGTTCGCTGTTCTGGATGCCGATGTTTCCTATCTCTATTTCCGGACGGAGTTCCATGGCGCGGTTGAATACCTCGTCCCTGGAAGGGAGAATCTCGAGAATCCTTTCCTCCGGTATTTCCGGAGTAAGGATGTCCAGAGCGTCTCTCTGCATCCTCATCGCGGTTTTTAGAGACAGAAGGTCATTGTCATACTGGCTCCTGGCATTGGTTATCTGATAGAGGTCGGATGCGTTCTGGCTTTCCAGCTTTGCCACGTCGGCCTTGGACATGCTTCCGGCCTTGAGGAATTCCAGGCCTCTGTCCCACAGTGCCTTGGATGCGGCGGCATTCTCTTCCTTCATTTTGATGGTCTCCTTGTCGTAGAGCACCTGGATGTAAAGCTGCGCTATCCTGAGCTTGAGGTCCAGAATGTTTTTCTCCATGCTGAGATTCTGGATCTTCAGGCTGTTTTCGCTCTTCTCTATGTTCCTTCGTATGCTTCCTCCGTTATACAGCGTCATTCCGGCAGATACGCCGTAGTTTCCTCCATAATGGCTTTTTGAGGAAGCGCTGTTGAACCAGTTGTTGCTGACGCTCTGGCCCATTGAGGCGGACACGTCGGGATATCTGGCAGCTTTGGCCGTGAGGACATCGATCTTGGCGTTCTCCACATTCAGCTGATTGGATTCAATGTCGTGGTTGTGCTCTACAGCGTAATCCGTGCACTCTCTGAGAGTCCATAGCCGCGATGCAGGATTGTCTGTGTTTTGTGAAAAAGACTGTGAAACTGAAATAACCGGGAGCAGCAAAGACAGGAGAAGTCTGCTTACGTTGTTGATATAATGGGCCATAATGATGCTGTGTTCTATTATGTCTGAATGTTCTCAATATGTAAATAAGATGCTCCAGACATTGTAAAGTTAAAAAAATCAGTGTAAATTTGAAAAAATATAATCGCGATGAAATTAGAATCTCCGCTCAAGGAAAAATACGGAAAAGACAAAAAATCTATATTCGAAGCACAGCGTGCCGCTCAGGAAATCGCCTTTGCGCCGATTGCGTTCCAGGCTTCCAGGATGATGCTCAAATTGGGTGTATTCCAGGCTCTTAAGGATAATCCGGACGGTCTTTCAATGGAAGAAATCGCCGAGAAGACCAATATCTCCAAATACGCTGCAAAGGTTCTGGTTGAGGCTTCCCTTTCCATCGGCACGGTAATAGTAAAGGATGACAGGTTCTTCCTGACCAAGACCGGCTGGTATCTTCTTACTGACAAGATGACTAGGGTGAACATGGATTTTGTCAACGATGTCAACTATCTGGGATTCTTTCACTTGGAGGAGGCTCTGAAAGAGGGCAGACCTGCCGGGCTGAAGGCTCTGGGAGACTGGCCTACGGTTTATGAAGGCCTTAAATATCTGGATGAGCCGGCCAAGAGCAGCTGGTTTGCCTTTGACCATTTCTATTCCGACCATTCATTTGACGAGGCTCTGGGGATTGTCTTTTCCAGGCCGGTGGGCAAACTGATGGATGTCGGCGGCAACACCGGCAAGTTCTCAATGAAATGTGTTGCCTATAACGATAAGGTAAACGTTACCGTTATGGACCTTCCGGGCCAGCTGGATATGCTGAGGGAGAACATCAAGGGCAAACCTGGCGCTGACAGGATCAGCACCTGCCCGAGAAACCTCCTCAAAGACACGGACTATCCGAAAGGATTCGATGTCATCTGGATGAGCCAGTTTCTTGACTGCTTCTCGGAAGAGCAGATATTCCAGATCGTCTCCAACGCCAAGCAAAGCCTGAACAAAGACGGCAGGCTAATCATTATGGAAAACCTCTGGGACAGGCAGCAGTATGAGACTGCAACTTACTGTCTTACAATGACAAGCCTCTACTTTACCGCCATTGCCAACGGAAACTCCAAGATGTACCATAGCCAGGACTTCATAGACATCCTCAACAAAGCCGGCTACAAGATTGCCGCCATCCACGACAACGTTGGCGGCTACGGCCACACCATTCTGGAATGCACAGTTGAATAATTAATAAGTACACTGATATGAAAAAGATTGTTATCGCGATTATGCTTCTGGCATTGCCTGTATCGGGATTCTGCCAGTTTACTGAAGAAGGCGCAAAGATTGCCAAAAAGCATCTGGACGAGCTTCTGAATGACTCGGACGATGACCGCAAGATTGCTCTGTATGCAGATTATGACGTGGATGGTGACGGAGTGAATGAACTGGTGCTGGCCAGTTATGACCTTAAGCGTACCACGGTTTATTCGTTGAAGGAAGACAAGAATTTCCTTGAGCCTATGCCGCTTACAAACGAGCAGGTTGCCAAATTGCAGGACAGGAGCAATATGTATTACAATTCCGTAACATATCTGCTTAATGCTCTTGGACTTGACGAGGACGATCATCTGAAAGTACTGGATCCTATGTTTATATGGGATGCAAACCTGGCGGGTAACCGCTTTACGTTTGACATAGGCAAGGATGATGCAATCGGAACCAGGGACGATCTTCTTCCGCTGTATACCAAGATGGTTTTCAAGCCGCACGTGGGAAATGTGAAGTATCTGGGCGTAAAGGATTGTGCCAAGGATTATTACGACTATTCACTGATCTGGAAGATGGTGGATCCGGAGTTCATCAAGAAAGAGTTTCGCGGCTACAAGAGCGAGGAGGTTGCTCCGATATTGTTCAAGGAAGGATTTGACAAGACCATACATCTTCTTAATTTCTCAAGATGGAAGAACGGCGAGCCTGTAAAGGCAGTCAGCAAAGACGTTAAGGATCTTATTCTCAGGTATTACCGCACGGAAAAGATTGCGGGAATACGATATGTGGCAGACTGCCCGGAAAACGAGAGAAGCTGGTACAGGGTTGTATTCGCAAGGAAGGGAAATATCAGTCACTGCGCTCTCGTATGTATAGCGGAAGGGGATGTAGCATCCGTATGGGATGAGTTCTGGGACCTGAATGAGTTCGGAGCCGATCCGAATGACCTGTGGTACGGCGGAAGCCTGGAGGAGTTCTGGAGCTGGAAGCAGGTGGAATTCATGGCAATGTGGGGTTCTCCAAAGGGTCTTGAGATTGCAGTGAGATGGCCTTCTCTGGAAGGATACCATTACAGCATCCTCCGCGAGGCCGGCAACAAGATAGTGATTGCCTCAGAGGAGTACCAGTATTTCGGAGCCTACTAGTTTTTCTTTACGACAGCAACGTAGACAAGCAGCACCACGTTCATCAGCAGGGCGTAGATAATGGCCGGTATGGCCAGGGCCGAGTTGTTGAAAATGAACGGGCTGGATGCTATCGCTATAGCCTGGGCTGCGTTCTGCATTCCCACTTCTATAATGATGGTCTTGCGGTCCCTTTTCTGAAGCCTTACGGCTCTGGAAAGAAGGGCGGATACCGCTATCGAGAGAATCAGCATTGAAAGCACCACCGCTCCAAGAAGCAGAATGTTCTCGGCGATAGTCTTGTGATGCTGTATGAAGAAGATTCCGGCAAGAAGCATCAGGGCCGGGAAGGCAATCTTGGAGATGACCTTGTCTGTCTTTCTGGCGGCGTTTGGCCAAAGCCTTGTCATAAGGAAGCCCAGAAGAATAGGCACGAACATCAGCACTATGTTCTGTATCAGGAGCTTGCCAACAGGCAGATTTATGCTCCCGAAAGCCTCGAAGCCGCTGCAGCGGTTGAGGGCAAGCTGAAGGACTATAGGGATGGTGAACATAGTGATAATACTGCTCAGTGCAGTGAGGGTGATAGAAAGAGCCACGTTTCCGCCGGCAATCTTGGAGAATACGTTGGAAGAACTGCCGCCGGGGCAGCAGGCAATAAGGATGACTCCAATGTAGAATAGGGCAGGGAGAGAGAAGATCTCTGCAATGGCAAAAGCCAGTGCAGGAAGAATGACAAGCTGGCCGACAAGCCCTGTTACCAGAGCCGCCGGTTTCTTTGCAAGTGTCTTGAAATCGCCGAGATTCAGGCTGAGACCGAGCCCGAACATCAGGACTATCAGTATCGGGATAACAATGAAAATTGAATTCATCAATTACTCCATTTCGTCAGGATCTGCATCTACGGGTGACATAAAGCCAAAGAACATGGCCAAATAATCCTCTTCCAATTGTATATCTTTGAAAGGAATCCAGGATTTTCCGCTGATTCTGAGCTTGCTGACTTTATCCTTGAAAGGCTTTGTTTTGTCGAGAGGATACGGGGTATCAGGATTATCCACGTAATAGAACTGAAGGATGAGCTCGCCTGTAAAGAAGTCCTTCTGGCCTTTCCCCATAAACTCCGGACCGGTTACTCTACTGTTCTCGATTTCAAAGTATTTGGTGTAGGCCTCGCCGGAAGGGAACATTCCGGACATTTCCACGATGTTTCCAAGATAACTGATGTGGAAGTTCTCATCTTCTGTAGTTATCATCTGTAGGGAATCTCCACCACAGCACAGCAGCCATCCGTAAGGAGAATCATCCTGACTAATGTAAAGCTCTTCTATTCCGTCTGAATCCAGATCTATGAACGCATAATGGCTATAATGGAATTCAGAATTCGGTTCCCACTCTACGCAGAGTTCAGATACCTTAAGCGCATTGTCCTTGAAGAACTGCCTTGCGTCAATCTTCTTTTCAGGCTCCGTGGTTACCGTATTACCGGAATTCTTACAAGCTGCCGTAAAGAAGGCGAGAATAAAGGCTATTGCTATTATCTTTTTCATATTCAGATAATTGCTATTCTTTCTCATCTTCAGGAACCTTTCCGTCAAGTTCCCAGATCGGCTTGAAAGTCTTGCCTTCATTCAGAAGTGCCCAGTCCGTGGTCTTCTTCAGCTCGTCCACTTTCTGGAAGAAAGGGCGGGTCTTCTCTTCCGGATAATCTCCGTCGAAGTCTGTTACCGGATGGAAAACCGTGCGGGTGGAGTCTTCTGTTCCCCATACGAACTCGTTCAGTTCAAAGAAGTCCGGTCCGGCGCAGGAGCTGTTGACTATCTCATAATAAGCTGAATAGAAGGTTCCGGTTCCGGCAGAACCTGAGAGCATAATGATGTTTCCAAGCTGTGAGAAATGGAGCTTGTAGTTCTCTGCAGCAACCAGCTGGAGAGAGTCTGCACCGCAGCAAAGCAGCCAGCCGCTGTCAGAGGCATCGTCTCTTATGTAAAGCTCGTCCACTCCGTCATTGTCGATATCTACATAGGTATATGAGGCTCCCAGCAGGTCGGCTTCGTCGCTGGCCCTTTCTTCCATACAGAGGGTTTCGACCTTTTCGATATTCTCCTTGAAGAACTTCTGGGCGTCAACTTTTTTGACTGGAGCCGGAGCTTCGGTATTCTTGCAGGCGGCAAAGGCAAATACTACCGCCATCGCGATGACAAAAATCTTTTTCATAATGAGTCTCTTTTGATTCAGTCTGCAAGTTACTCAATTATTCCGGTATTTAGGCCAACCTTTAGTATATTTGTAGAGATGATTGAGAGATTGCTGGATATATATTCGGAAGAGGTTCCGGCGTTCCTGTATGAGATAGCGGACTCTCCCCAGATGCAGAGGCTGAAGGGGATAGGGATGAATTGCGGGTGCGAGTACACGGCTTTCCCGCTCTTCCGGGGGCTGGAGACTTATTCCCGTTTTACACATAGCGTGGGAGTTGGGGCTATCGTATGGAACTTTACCCGTGATCCTAAGCAGGCCATCGCCGCCCTGCTGCACGATGTGGCTTCCCCGGCATTTGCGCACGTGATAGACTTCATGAAGGGAGATTACCTTGTGCAGGAATCCACGGAGGAAAGGACGGCAGCCATTATCGCTTCATCCGCCCAGATCTGCGAGGTTTTGGGAATTCTGGGGCTTTCAATAGGTCAGGTGGCTGACTATCACCTTTATCCTGTGGCTGACAATGACACTCCGCGCCTGTCTGCGGACCGCCTGGAATACACTATGGGCAATATCCTTAACTATAAGTTCGGGACTTTGGATGACGTGGCAAGGTATTACTGGAATCTGGTTGTGGGGAAGAATGAAGAGGGGGAAGTGGAGCTTTGCTTTGCCGACGGGAAAATCGCCGAGGAATTTGCCTTCAAGGCGCTTGAATGCGGGAAGGTTTATGTCTGCGATGCGGACCGCTATTCCATGCAGCTGCTCAGCGAGATCGTAAGGTCTGCCATACATCGCGGAAACTTTACGGAGAATTTGCTCTATACAACGGAAAACCAGGTGATTGCGGCATTGACTTCAGACACTTTGGGAAAGGCGGATTGGGAGAGGTTCAGGCGATTGGGGGCGATAGTGAAAACCGAGGATCCTTCCGGAGAATACCCGGTCCGGAAAATCTCTGCGAAGAAACGCTACATAGACCCGTTTGTGGAAGGTAAGGGCAGGGTAACGCAGTTGAGTCCGGCATTCAAGTCTGCCGCAGGGGAGTTTCTGGCGGAGGATTTCCAACACGGGATAAAGGGTTTGTCCGGCGATAATTTGTAAATTTGGTGTGAATAAGTTTTGATTCTTATGAAAAGGATAATGCTTTCTTTGGCCGGCATAATGATTGCCGCAGTTTGTATGGCCCAGACTTCCAAGAGAATGCCTATGCCTAAACTGAAATTCGACGTTAAGGCCCAACAGGAGATTTTCGACCTGGTGGCTTCTCATTACAACAAGAATGAAGAGTTGGGTTTTGAGGGAGAGTTTCTGGACCAGAACTGGGAAGGCCACCAGAGAGAAAGGATGGGGCTGGCTTTCCTTCAGTACCTTATTTATGATAAGGACTCGTTTGGAGAAGTTCATGCCAGCAAGGATGCCGTTGCCGTGGGCAAGGCTCTGATTGACTGGTATATGGAGCAGACTGGCAAGAAAGTTCCGCTGGCTTATCCATATAATTACAAGGCATATAAGGCCTGTGTGGAGGGTTTCCTGAATCCGGTTAAGGATGCAATGTGCGACGGAAGCCAGATGGATATGAACCAGTATTCATATGTAGACAGCGATATGGAGCAGTTCCTTGGAATGCTTAAGCAGAACCTGGTTTCCGCAAGATTCAAGGAATCAAACCTGAAGGCCGCCCTGGATGCTGAAACGGAAGCCTGGCTGCAGCTGAGAAACAGTGTCAGCAGTACCTTCTACCAGCATAAGGTTGACATAAACGGAGGCCTGTCATATTCCATGCTTCCTCTGGAAGTCGGGGGGATGATGGATTATGCAGACAGGGTGAGGGATTCGTCGCTGAGCGTCCTGTATTCCATTTCCGTGGAGAATCCCGGATCGGTCTATCTCCTTAGCGAAGAGGATCTTAGTGAAGTTCCGGCTCTTTTCTCAAGCCGTATGAAGGAAGACCGGACGGATTTGTCCAATTTCGACAAGGCCTGGAATGGTTTCCTGGAAAAGAGAAAGGAAGTGGGAGAACTTCTCCCGGAAAGCCTGAAGGGGATTTACAATAGGGATACCATGAGGTATTACAGGATCCTGCTAAGGATCATGGCAAGTGAAGACGATTGCTTTTGACTTTAAAATAAAACAGATATGATGACTTCCGGCTGGATTGTTCCGCTGCTGATATTCGTGGCGGTAATTGTTCTGATGATAATCGCGATTTCCAGATGGAAAATCCATCCTTTCCTCTCGATTATGGGTTCGGCACTTCTGCTGGCCCTTGTCATGGGCATTCCTTTCAGGAGCATAGCGGACGTGATAGGAAAAGGATTTGCCACAATCTTTGCCAGTATCGGCCTGGTTATCATACTGGGCACGATCATTGGCCTTATACTGGAGAAAAGCGGAGCTGCGGTGAGGCTTGCCGAGACAGTGCTCAGGCTGCTTGGCAAAAAGCATCCCCAACTGGCCATAATGCTGATAGGGTGGGTTCTGTCTATTCCTGTCTTCTGCGACAGCGGTTTTGTAATCGTTAATCCGATCCGCAAATGGATGAGCCGCCAGAGCGGCGTTTCATCGGTTACCATGACCATTGCACTGGCTGCCGGACTGTATGTGGCTCACGTGTTCATTCCGCCTACTCCGGGACCTGTAGCCGCCGCCGGACTGGTAGGTCTTGGAGACAACCTGATACTTGTTATTCTTGTAGGTATTGCGTTGAGTATATTCCCATTGGCTGCCGCATACTTCTTTGCCAACCGTGCGGGAAAGAAGATCCATTCTTCGGATGAAATGGATGAGGTGGACGTTTCCGAGATACTTGAAGGAAAGAATCTGCCTTCCGCCACACTTTCCCTGCTGCCGATAATCATACCGATTTTGTTTATGGGAATGGGCTCCCTGGTTTCTGTACTGAAGCTGGAAGGTGTTGCAGCAGACATATTCTATTTCCTCGGCAAGCCTGTGATAGCCCTGGTATGCGGCGTGCTGTGCTGTATTCCGCTGCTGAGGTTCATACCTTATGAAGACGGCAAGACTCCTGTTACAAGGCTCCACCATATTACAGAAAACTCGCTGAGGACTGCCGGTCCAATTGTTTTCATAACAGCGGCCGGAGCTATGCTGGGGCAGGTTATCTATGATGCTGGTTTTGTTGAGCTTATAAAGGCAAATGCCGGTTTCTTCACGACCCTTGGCATCCTGTTCCCGTTCCTTATAGCCGCCATACTGAAGACGGCGCAGGGTTCTTCTACCGTGGCAATGACGACGACAGCGGGCTTGATGGGCCTGTTCACATCTTCGGATTCCCTGATGAGCGCCCTGGGTATGACAACTCCACTCAGTGCCGCTCTCGTGGTTATGGCTATCGGTGCCGGCGCAATGACGGTTTCACACGCCAACGACAGTTATTTCTGGGTTGTGACAAGGCTTGGCGGACTGAACGTGAAAGACGGTTACCGCACCCAGACAAAATGCTCTTTCATTCTGGGAATCACTTCTGCCGCGGTGTTGTTTGTGGCATCGCTGATGATATAGGAAACTTTAGTTTGCCTGTGGAGCCGCTTCTGTGTTTTCAGGGGCGGCTTCGCTGTTTTCTGCCGGCTGCGGTTTCGGCTTAGGCTTAGGAGGGTAGAAGGTAGCGTGGTCCTGAGTCAGGAACTTGGAGTACCTTTTGGCAATGCTGTTTGAATATGCCGAGAATATGTTGTTTGCAAACAGGATGTCTGTAATCTTGTTGTCCTTCACATACTGCACCATATTGAAGGTGAAGTAACGGTAGTCTATCACGTGGATTTCCTCAAACGAGAAGAACAGATATCCCGGGAGGGCATTGCCGAAACTGTCCTTGATGATGATAAGCCTGCGTTTGTTCTTGGTTGAGGTTTCCACCTTGGTGAGCTTGGTGTCTCCGCCCATGAACGTGCAGTAGGCGCTGCCGCTTCCGTCTTTGTAGTGGAAGAAATACTTGCCCTTGAAAGGCCCGCTTTCACCCGTAACCTTGTAGTTCTCGTCGATGGTGTAGTTGATGTAGGTGGTAGTGTACGTGACGGTTGAATCCGGCTCCCAGAATACGAAATCTTCCGGGGCTTTCTTTACGCTGATGTCTTTGGAGTAGCCGTACATGCTTCCTACATAGCGCTTTACGACTTTCCTTACGTAAGATGTGGTGTCTTTGAAAGGAACGCCGGCTACCTGGGCGAACTTCTGGGCTGCATAGAAGGCTCCCAGCGGAGACCAGTGGTGGTCAGTCCTGAGGTAGATGTCCTCGTTTGCATGCCTTCCCAGAGTGGTGTAAACGTCCACGGCCTTGACCGAATCAGACAGGTGGGCGAATATGTTGTTTATGGTTGCTCTCTGGCTCTTTGTGCGGCTCTTTACGGCATCCGGGCAGTAGAACTCGATGGAGGTTGGAATAACCATCAGATAGACGTTAACCTTCTTGCCCAGCTGTCTCTTGTAAATGTTGGCTGCCTCGGCGAATTTGACTCCGCCGGTGGAATCTCCCGCATATGCCATCAGTGCCCTGACCTTATCTCCGGTTCCCACTATGACTATTCCCGCGTGTGCGATCTTGGCGTTTTCCTCTGCCGTGAGCTTGTTGCGGTATTCTTCGATCTTGCGGTTTTCGGTAGTGTCCTTGATCTGTGCAGGGATAGTATCGTTCTGGATATCATCCGTATGGATATCCGGGGCTTCTATGTCTATCGGAGCGGCGTCAGGAGCGTGGAAAGTGATGGCGTTCTCCTTCGAGAAGTTCATCCTCATCCAGTCCTTTATGTTCATGGACAGATTGATGAAATGGTCGCGGTAAGGCTCGCTGTCGCTGAACCAGGTGGAAAGCTCCTTTGTGAATTTGCCTTCTTTCAGGCTCTGGAAAGAAAATTCCGGGAACTTGGCAAGCTCACGCTTTTCCACCTCGCTGACAGTGCTTCTCGGGAACGTGTTGAACACGAGCACAAAAGCAGCGAAGAGCGTGATCGCAAGTATTATGTAAATTTTCTTTCCCATTTGGCCTTATTGAGTGAGGAATCTTGCGTAAGACTTGTTTGTGGTGGACAGTACGGCCCTCATTATGTTGTTAGCAAAGAGTATGTCCGTTATCTTGTTGTCCTTTACGTATTTCTTGATGTTGCGCTTGAAGAAGCGGCAGTCTATCACGTGGATTTCTTCAAAGGAGAAGAACAGGTATCCAGGGATGGCGTTGCCGTAGCTGTCCTTGAAGATTATCAGCCTGCGCCCGTTCTTGGTGGATGTCCTTACCTGGGTGATCTTGGCGTCTCCGCCCATGAACACCACGTAGCAGCCGGCTCCGCTCACTCCCTTCTGGAAATAGTCTCCCTTCTGAGGGGCACGCTCTGAAAGCGCCACGCCGTTTCTTGTGTTGTAGTTGATGTAGGTTGTGTTGTAGGTTACGGTGGAGTCCGGAGTCCAGTAGATGAAGTCCTCAGGGGAGTTCTTGACATCCTGGCTCTTGGTAAACATATACATGGTTCCTACATAATTGTGTATGACGTGCTTCTTGTAGTGGGAGAGGTCCTTGAAAGGAACTCCGGCCACGGCGGCGAACTTCTTAGCCGCATAGTAAGCTCCCAGCGGTGCCCAGTGATGGTCTGTGCGGGAGTAGATAGCTTCCCCGGCGTGTCTTCCCAGGATGGAATAGATATCCACGGCCTTTACATTATCGTTGAGGTTGGAGAATATGCGGTTGATGGTTGTGCCCTGGTTCTTTCCGGCCGAGCCCTTGTTCGGAGTGTAGAAAGCTCCGGCATTAGGGATTACCATGCAATATACGTTGACACTGTCTCCGAAAACGTTCTTGTACTTGTTAGCGGAGTTGGCATATTCAACCTCTCCGGCACTTCTGCCTCCGTAAGGCTCTGCAGCCCTGACCTTTCCAGGTTCTCCGATTATCATGATACCGGACTTGAGAGTCTTTACCGGAGCATTCGGGTTCACGCGGTTGACATATTTTGCAACGATGCGGTTAGGGTAAATATCGTTGGCGTCAGAGGTCGGAACCGGATAGGACGGTTTATTGACAACCACTGAATCTGTTGTCTTTGCGGCGGTAGTATCCGTTGTCTGCGCATAGGCAAACGGGCTTGCCAGAAGAATGATTGCGGATATGATAAGTGTCTTTTTCATAATCAGAATCTGAAATAAAGGAATGGGTTGTTGGTGGCTCCCACAAGCAGGGCCACGCTGAAAACAAGTATAACGACGGCAACCGCAGCCCTGAGGTACCATACCCACTTGAAGCGGGCGAAGAGCTTTCTTACCGGCATCACGAATATCAGGGCGGCGATCCACAGCCAGAAATTATTGGTAAGTGCACTGACTGCAGTAAAGTCGGAGGCCGCTCCTGCATTCCCGAACAGGCTGGAGAACAGCGTCTTCATCTTGCCCAGGTCGTCGAAATAGAAGATTCCCCATCCCAGGGTGAACAGGAATATGCTGTATATGTGGAGGAAAATCTTAGGAATCTTGTCATAGACTTTGAGCAGGGTGTATTTTTCTATCATCACGATGAGTCCGAAGTACAGGCCCCAGATGATGAAATTCCAGCTGGCTCCGTGCCACATACCTGTCAGGAACCACACTATAAGGATGTTCAGTGCCTGATGGCGGCGGTTTCCTCCCAGCGGAATGTAGAGATAGTCGCGGAAGAAGGAACCCAGTGAAATATGCCATCTCCTCCAGAACTCGGTGATGGAACTGCTTATATAAGGATGGTCGAAGTTCTCGTTGAAATGGAATCCCAGGCATCTTCCAAGACCAATTGCCATATCGGAGTAGCCGGAGAAGTCATAGTATATCTGGAATGTGAAGGCCAGAAGGCCGATCCAGCTGCCGGCGGTGGAGAATGTCTCCGGATTGGCGGCAAGGAAATAGTCCGCCACCGTGGATATCTGGTTTGCTATGATGACTTTCTTGCCCAGTCCTATCAAAAACCTGTAGCTGCCTTCTGCAAAATCGTCCCAGGTGACCCTCCTGTCGCTTATTTCCTTTGCAATGGTTCCGTACCTTACGATAGGGCCGGCAATCAGCTGAGGGAACATCGAGATGTAGAACAGAAGGTCAAGGAACCGCTTCTGAGGAGGGGATTCCTTCCTGTAAACATCTATCAGGTAGCTCATTGACTGGAAGGTGTAGAAGCTGATTCCGATAGGAAGAGCCAGCGTCGGAACCGCTACATGAAGCCCCAGGTTGCCAAGGATATCGGCGAAGAATCCCAGATATTTGAAAGTTGCCAGGACCGCCAGGTTGAAGATGATTCCAAGCACGAGTCCCAGTTTGCGGTGTTTGACGTTCGTGTCTATAGCGATGCCGCACAGATAGTTGACAAACACGCACAGAATCATCAGGAAGACGTAAACCGGCTCTCCCCAGGCATAGAATATCAGGGAGAAGATCACGGTGATAAGATTCCTGCCCTTGAAAGACTTCTTAAGCCCGTCTGGCGTCATCTTGGCCCCGTTGCGGTCTATCAGACCTGCCACGAGGTAGCACAAGGCGAAAGCCGCCAGGAACTCAAACAGGAACAGAAGGTCTGAAAATACCATAATAGCCGATTCAAATAGTCTACTTGAAAACGGCATCAAATTTATGAAAAAATACGGATTCTATCCGTATCAGGATAAATATATGTATGAATTGAAAAAATATTGTATGACTGATACTTGAAAAATGTTTAATCTTTTCATATATTTGCATAAAGCGGTGCCTAGTTGTAAAAAAAACATGGAATTCTTCATAAATTGAAATTAAATCCAATGAAAATATTAAATATAATTAGATTTCAGCTGCTGTTGCTTTCAACTATTCTCTTTTTCAGCGATTGGGTATGGTCTCAGGATTCCCTGACAGTTCCCAAGACGGTTGAAGAAAGGTACGAGGCATTTGTCAAATATCTTTCTCCGGAGAAGGTTTATCTCCACACGGACAAGGATGTTTATGCGATAGGGGATACAATCTGGTTCAAATGCTATGTCGCAAACAGGTCTGTCCAGTCCGATTATCCTGAAAGCAGATTCGTTTATGTGGAGCTTGTGGGCACTACAGTCGGAAAAGATGTTTCAACCAACCGTCCTACGGAGATTTCTTATGTCATTCAGAGGGTTAAGGTCAAGATGTGGAACGGTGTCCTTGAGGGATATGTGCCAGTACCGGATGACGTTAATACCGGCTATGCCACACTCAGGGCCTTTACCTACTGGATGCTGAACAAGGATGCGGAATATGTTTTCAAAAAGGAGCTTTCCTTGATCAATCCTCTGAAAGACAGTTTTGTGGAAGAACTGAAGGAGAAGAAGATGAGAGATGACAGCCATTATCAGGATATTGGTATGGAGAATCCTTTCCACCCGATAAAGAGGGTTGAGACTATGGATTGCGCTTTCCTTCCGGAGAGCGGCCGTCTGCTCAAGGGCGTGAACTGCCGGATAGGAGTAAAGATTATAAATGAGCAGGGCCTAGGGCAGCAGGCAGAGGGAAAAGTTTTTGACCATAACGATGTCCAGGTAGCGTCATTCACTACAGACGAGTACGGGTTCGGGAGCTTTTATCTTAGCCCTATAGCAGAGAAAGAGAAATATTATGCAAAGATCGAGGATATAAGAGGTGTCAGTGCCAAGGTGAAGCTTCCTGAGGTGGAGGATGAGGGTGGAACCATTGCCATCAAACCGGATAAGGATATGATACACGCATCGGTCAGTATCAAAGGAATAAGTGCCGATGACCTGAAGTTCGTCCTTTGCAACGGAGATGAAATTTATTACGAGACTCCGGTTACGGGCTCCGTTTCCATAAATCTCCCCGTCACGGGAATGGCATCCGGAATAAACAACGCCATTCTCTGCACTTCCGAAGGGAAAGTGATTGCCAAGCGTCCGTTCTTCATCTTCCCTAAGACTTCCGTCAACGTGGAGATGGATACGCTTGGAAGCGATTACGGAAAGAGGGAAAACGTTTCCCTGTACCTGGATATGGGAGGAAGGTCCGGAGGCGATTTCTCGGTTTCTGTCACAGATGATTTTCTAGCGCCGCACAATGGACTGAACAACAATATCATATCATATATGTTCCTGTCCTCGGAAATCAGGGGCAATGTGGAGAATCCCCAGCGATTTTTCAACGATTCTGTAGACATTGCCAAGAGGATGGAGGATGTGGACCTGATGCTGATGACTCAGGGCTGGGAATATTATGACCTCCCGGCTGTTCTAGCCGGCCAGTTCCCTATGCCTAAGTACGGCAGGGAATACATCCAGTCTATTGCGGGGCAGGTAAACAAAGGTTTTCTCAAAAAGAAAAAAGCCTCTTATGTAGCATTTCTGGCACCTAAGATAAACTTTGCCGCTATCGGGAAGGTGGATCCGGAAGGCTATTTCGAGCTGAAGGACATTGATTTCCCGGACAGCACCACTTTTATTGTCAACGCTTCCAAGAGATTTGATGGAAGGGGGCATCTGAAACCTATCGTCTATGAGGACTCTTTTGCGCCTTTCACCAAGTTTGTACATAACAAGCAGAAAGTTCTTTATACTCCTAAAGTCGCCGAGATTGTCACCAACAATTATTACAATGCAGGAGGGGATATGGCTTATCAGCTTAATTCAATAACGGTTTACGGAAGGAAGAAGAGCCTTAAGGGGATATCTCCTTTCCCTAACATGGAATTCCGCCAGGACCAGATAAGGGAGGGCAGAAAGCTGGAGGCCTATAACAATTTCGATATGGTCAGCTATATTGTGATGACCGTTCCCGGTACCAGGGAAGGTTTCGGGATTAACGGCCGTTTTGTGCTTTGCCGTGTTCCTGCTACCGCTACCGGCATGACTGTCGGAGACGGATGGGTTGGGATTATTGTATTCATCGACGGAATGCATAGTTCCGAGGCCTGGGAGCTGGAACATTTAATGGTGGATGATGTTGAGACTGTAGTTTATCTGAAAGGGATGGATGCGTCTCCGTTTGCGTTATATAGCCCTCTCGGGTATGGCAACAGCACCGTTCCGGACGTTGTCCTGGTCAAGACAAAACCGATTCTCCGCACACTGTGGCACGTCAGTTACGGACGTCCTCTGGGATGGCAGAAGCCTAAGCATTTCTATGCGCCTAAATATGAGGTGGAAGGCAAGGATATTGTTCCTAAGGGGCAGGACAGGCGTTCCACCCTGTACTGGAACCCGTCCCTTAAAGCAGACGAAAACGGAGAAATCAATTTCCGCTTCAATACATCTGACCTTCTGAGCGGATACACGGTAACCCTCGAAGGAGTAACATCCGACGGGGAATATGTCTCCAAGCAGTTCAACTTGAAATAATACTTCCTGTTAGACAGATTGCTTATCTTTGACAATGCAGAGTTTTTGCAGTCAAAAGAACGGTTATGAAGCATTTCTGTTTTTACTCGTTGATGTTTTGGGCATTAGGCCTGTCTTTCGGATCGAATAAGGTTGAGGCCCAGGACAGTCTTAAAGTTCCTGAGACTCTTGGGGAGAGATTCGGCGCCTATGTCAACTATCTGTCGCCTGAGAAAGTTTATCTCCATACAGACAAGGATGTTTACGCAATAGGGGATACCATCTGGTTCAAGGCTTACTGCGCCAACCGTTCCGTGGAGAGCGAATATCCGGAGAGCCGCTACATATATGTGGAACTGATAGGAGTAACCTATGCAAAGGACTTTACATCAGGAAAATATACTGATGCCTCTTATGTGATGCAGAGGATTAAAGTTAAGCAGAGGGGGGGCGTTATGGAGGGTTTCATCCCAGTCCCCGATGATGCCAATACCGGATATGCCACTCTGAGGGCCTTTTCCTACTGGAACCTGAACAAGGATCCGGAATATATGTTCTCAAAGGAACTCACTCTCATAAATCCTGTCAAGGACAATTATGTGGAAGGCCTGAAGGATAAGGAGATGAGGGACAACTCCGCATACGAGGAGATTGGTGTGGAGAATCCTTTTAACCAAAGGAAGCTTGCCCCGAAGTTCGACTGCAGTTTCCTCCCTGAGAGCGGAAGGCTGCTTATAGGAGTCAACTCCCGTGTGGGAGTGAAGATAGTCAACGAGCTGGGACTTGGGCAGCAGGCGGAAGGAAAGGTGTTTGACCATAACGACGTGCAGGTTGCCTCTTTCTCTACAGACGAGTACGGTTTCGGAAGTTTCTATCTGAGTCCGGTGAGCGATGGAGAGAGGTATTATGCAAGAATTGAAGATGTAAGGGGTGTCAGCGACAGGATACGTCTGCCTGAAGTTGAAAGCCAGGGCGCGGCAATATCGCTGAAACCGGGCAAGGAAATGATCCAGGCCTCCGTATCAGTTTCAGGAATCCCGGCTTCTGACCTCAGGTTCATTCTCTGCAACGGAGATGAAATCTATTACGAGATGCCAGTATCCGGGCCTGTGAAGTTCAACCTGCCTGTTGGGGGTATGAGTCCCGGAATCAACAATGCCGTTCTGTGCACTTCATCCGGCGTCATTTATGCCAAGAGGCCGTTCTTCGTCTATCCGAATACTCTGTCCAATCCAACAATATCCTCCAACAAAAAGGATTACGGAAGGAGAGACAATATATCCGTAGACCTAGACCTGGGACGCATGGCCGGAGGAGACTTCTCGGTTTCCGTTACGGACAATTTGCTGGCACCTGTCAACAGCCAGGGGAACAGCATAGTTTCCTATATGTTCCTGTCATCTGAAATCCGTGGCAATGTGGAGAACCCGCAGAGATTCTTTGCGGATACCATCCCTTTTGAAAAGAGGATGAACGATGTGGACCTGATGCTTATGACTCAGGGATGGGAGTATTACGACCTTCCTGCTATCCTTTCGGGGCATTTCCCGATGCCAAAATACGGAAGGGAATATGTGCAGTCCATTTCCGGACAGGTAGAAAAGGGGCTTCTCAAAAAGAAAAAGGCTTCTATGGTGATCTTCCTGGCCCCGTCCATTAATTTTGCTGCTGCCGGAAAGATTGACGAGGAGGGTTTCTTTGAACTCAAGGACCTTAATTTCCCTGACAGCACCACTTTTATCGTCAGTGCCACCAATGTCAACGGTAACCGTTCCCTTCGCCCTGTTATTTTTGAGGATTCGTTTGCCCCGTTGACTACGTTTGTACATAACAGGGAAAAGGTTGCCTACACCCCGAAAGTCGCTGAGATTTATAAGACAAACTATTACAATAGCGGTGGAGACCTTTCTTATCAGCTGAATTCGATTACGGTTTACGGCAAGAAAAAATCCCTTTCCGGCATTTCTCCTCTTACAAACTGGGAGTTCCAGGGAGACCAGATCAGGGACGGCAAGCGTCTGGAGCCTTACAAGAGCTATGACCTTATCAATTATCTGGCGGAAACCTGCCAGGGATTGAGACTGAGTTCCGGGGAAGGCACAAGGGTGCTGCTGTGCAGGGTTCCGGCTACCGCTTCCAACTGGAACGTAAGCGATGACTGGGTTCCTATACAGGTGTTCCTCAACGGAATGAGGGTTACAGACTGGATGGAGATTGAAGGAATGATGATGGATGAGGTGGAGGCTGTGGTATATCTCAAGGGAATTGCGGCGGCTCCCTTTTCAATGGGTTCCATGGGATACGGAACCAGCGCAAACGTAAGCGTTGTACTGATAAAGACCAAGACAGACAAGAATGTGCTTTGGCATCTGAGCTACGGAAAACCTCTGGGATGGCAGAGGCCAAGGCATTTCTATGCTCCCAAATATGAGGTTACAGGAAAGAATTCACTCCCTCAGGGAACAGACAGGCGTTCCACACTGTACTGGAATCCTTCCCTCAAGGCAGACGGAAACGGAAAGATAAATTTCCGCTTCAACACTTCAGACCTTCTGAGCGGCTACACTGTTACACTGGAAGGTGTTACAACGGACGGGGAGTGGGTTTCCAAGCGGTTCGACCTCAAGTAGTCTGGGCTTTCTGCTCCTCTTCCTTCTCCGCCTCCTCGAACTCCTTTAAAGTCTGCTTTACCAGCTTGTCCCTTTCTTCTCCCGCTTCCATCGGGATGAATATCCAGCTTATGTGGTATTCCAGTCCGGTTTCTGAATATCCGATTGCTCCTTCCAGGCTGACATAGAAGAAACTCCGGTCTCCTTCCTTCCTAGGGTGCTCGTCGTCCCACTTCTGGGCAAAGCGCAATACATCAAACATCTGGACAGGGGTGCCGTCGCTGGCCAGTCTCCAGGCTGGAACTTTCATAGAGGCTATCGCGAAAGCCTGGACCATATAGGGATAGTGTCCGGTAAAATAAGCCTTCTTGGCCTCTTCTGGGGTGCATTTGTTTTTGTTATCCATAGTTATTCTCCTTTATTCTTGCTGTAATAATTGGTGTACATCTGTTCGACCTTGGAGTTTTTCCAGTCGTTGAAATCACTTGTAATATGATGAGACATATTTTCCCCGCCAACGGTCATATTGTCGTGGGCCCTGCTGTAGATTTCAGTGGAGGCGGCTTTGGTGGCGTTTGCGATCTTGTACATGTTGAAGACGCTGTTTACGCTCATCTTTCCACCGTAATTCTTGCCCACAACTCCGGTTCCATAGTCTGTTATACCACCGACTATCAGCCCCATAGCGACTTCTCCAGTCTTCTTGACCATCGATTCCTGGGCATGTTCTATGGATGTTTCCAGGTCTTTTCCGCGGCTCAGGTCGTGGATTACGGTTTTTGTTCCTTCAAACCAGACTGTTCCTGTTGCGGTTGCCATTGTCTGCTTGATTGGGCCTCCGCCCATTCCCTTCATCGCGTCTCCCATCTCATTCTGGGCAACGGTGAGCGCTCCTTCGGCCATTCCGCCGATTGTGCCTACGACCACGTTTCTGCCGTCCAGGTAAGCTTCTTCCGCACCGAGCAGGGTAGCCTTGGTGAAATTGTGCCAGTTCTTGACCTGCCTTCCGGCCGGACCTGTGCACTCTCCCAGAATGTTGACAGTGCCTTCCGCCACATTGTCCACCAGTTCTGCAGAGGCGATCTTTTCTGAGCATTCCAGCTCTACATCGCTGTAAATCTTCTGGATAGCCAGCTCGTTCTTGTACACTTCCTTGTTGACGAATCTTTTGATGGCTTTCTGGTTGTCTTTCTTGATATCGTCGATATCTCTCTGTTTGCCTTCCTCGTCTTTGGTCTTTACTCCGTACTTTTCTGCCGTATCCAGGATTCTCTGCTCACGGGCACGTTCAGCCTCGCTCTTTTCCTGCTCCTTCATCTCCTTCTCCACTTCCTTGTTTATCCTTTCCTCGTCTGAAGTTTTGCTGAACTTCTCGAAGTCCTTGTCGAAGGCCTCCTGGTACTTTTTGTTTATGGCATCCTGCTCAGCCTGCCTTGCAGCTCTCTCCGCCTCATAGTCATAGTCGTCAACTTCTTCTGTTTCCTCATTGTTTTCAGCAGGTTCCTGTTCGGAAGGGGTTACAGCTCCGCTGTCCTCTTCAGGCTCCGGTTCATCCTCATTTTCTTCAGGCTCCTCTTCATTTTCTTCAGACTCATCATCATCTTCATCCTCATCTTCATCTTCTTCAGGTTCCGGCTCATCCTCTTCTTCATGCTCTTCCTCCTCCTCTTCCTCGGAATCTTCTTCAGATTCTTCCTCTTCTTCGGTCTCCTCTTCCTCAGTTTCTTCTTCCTCGGTTTCCTCTTCTTCTTCTGGCTCTTCAGACTCTTCCTCGCTCTCCTCTTCTTCTGTTTCTTCCTCGGACTCTTCCTCCGTTTCTTCAGTTTCCTCTTCAGTTTCTTCTTCGGATTCCTCCTCAGTCTCCTCTTCAGTCTCCTCGGTCTGTTCTTCCTCCTCAGCGATTTCTTCTTCAGTCTCTTCTCCTTCTTCGTTTCCATCTCCGTCACCTTCGGTTGGTTCTTCTTCCGGATTCTCGTCTTCATCCTCTTCTTCTCTTTCTTCGGCTTCTGCCTGAGAATCATAGTCTTCCGAACCGTCAGGGAAATCTTCTCCTCCGCCTCCAGGACCGTCAAATCCGTCGAATCCTCCAAGTCCGGCTCCGGCTCCACCTCCAGCAGCGCCAGCCGCTCCGGCGGCTCCGGCCAGAACTCCGGCGGCTAAATCCATAGCGGCCATATCACCTTCGCTGTCGTTGTAACTGTCTTCGTCAGCCCAGCCGCCAGTCAGGGACGAGTCTGTAAAGTCGCTGTCATCGTGATGACTGTAAGATTCTCTGTCATCGTCGTCTGAGGAAGTCTTCCTTCCGGATTTCCTTCCGCTCTTCTGGCCTGACTGCTTTTTGCCGCTTTTCCTTGCACTGGTATTTTCTTCGTCAGAATAATTGTTATCCTGGCTTTCCTTTTCTATTTTCTTGGACTTTTCTACAGGATGATCCTTGTAATAATCCGTGTACATCTTGTAGAAGTCCATTTTCTTGCCTGTGGCTTTGGTGTATTCGGCTCCCATCTGATCGCAGATGCGCTTTATCGCTTTCTTGTCTCCTCTTGCCTGGGCTTCGTCCAGCTGGCTTCTGAGGTTGTCCATTTTGGCAGTAAATGCATCTGCATCGAAATTAGGGTCTATGTTGAAATCATCGGCCGTCTTTTCGATTTCCTTCAGCGTTTTGGCTGCATCTCTCAGTTCACGTGTTTCTTTAGACTGAGTCTGGGCATACAGTGGAATGACAATGATTGCCACAATGATAGCTCCGGCTACTGCCGTTCTCCTGGTAGACTTGAGAATGAAGAATATCAAAGAAAGAATGAGGGCACAAATCGCGATAAGTAAGGCCCATTTGAAATTCATGAAGTTAAGGCCCGTTCCAGCGAGAAAACCTACGCTCATACCACTGAGGAAGCGGATTACTCCTGTCTGCGACGGGGCGTTCTTTGAGACCTTTTTCAGAAGGCCGAAAAGTCCGCTGAAAAGCAGTCCGCCCCTTTGGCCTATGTTCTTGATCAGTACAACTGCTCCGGCAATTCCCACAAGAGATTCCTGCCACCTCTGGGTGATGTTGAGGAAACTGTAGACAAGAAGGGCTATTGCCATTCCAAGCATGAAGACTGCAACTGCCGAGAAGCTGCTGAAAGCAAAACTGTTGAAGAATCCCTTGATGCCTTTTCCGAAGCCCGCGAATGGCTGGCTGCCTTTAATGAACAGCGGTGTAAGCAGAGCGGTAAGAATCGATGCAATCAGAATCTTGCCTACTATGCCGCCTACAGCTCCGGCCACTCCTCCGAACAGTCCGCCCTGGGCGAAGGTGAAGAAATTCATCCAGGAAAGTGCCTGGGTTTCCTTATACCTTGACTGGATGATTCCTAGGACAATCCAGATTATCGTGATTATAAGAGTGGGCAGAAGAACAATGGGATGCTTGAGTATCTGCTTGAGTCGACTGAAATAGGAAGTATTGCCCATAGCGCATTTTGTTAGGTGTCTAACAAATATACGCAAAATCTCTCACATCAGAAGGCGTTTTTCAGGTGCTGGATGAAGATATCCTGAATCTGCGGAACCTGGCCCAGGCCTTCCATCTTCACATCTGCTTTAAGGCCAAAGCTTTCCATAGCCTGTTTCCATTCGACGGAAATGTCGTTGGCGGCGTGGTCTCCTGCAACAAACATGAAAGGAACCAGAGTTACAGACTTTGCACCGCCGTTTTTCAGCACCTGGAACGCGTTTTCAATGGAAGGGAAGCCTTCAATGGTGGCCACGTGGAAGTTCGAATAGTCCTTTGCCTGGAACATATAGTCTGCCTGGCAGTAGAGAGCGTTGGCCGGGTCTTCCGTCCCGTGTCCTACGAGAAGCACGTGGTGTGAAGGGGATTCCGTGGCGTGCCTCTGAGCCAGATGGTCTATCACTGCCCTTGTGTCTTCTATGCTGTAAAGCAGTGGCTTTCCGAGCTTTATCTCTTCGAACCGAGGTTTTGCCTCTTCGACTTCAGAAGCAAGATCCTTGTATTCCTTGCCCGGGATGATATGGGTAGGCTGGACAATCACTTTTCTGTAGCCTTGGGAGTGGATCTTTTCCAGCATTTCTGCGGGAGTGTTCTTCTCGATTCCTCTTTTCTTGAGAATCTTTATAATTATCGATGATGTATATGCTTCAAACACATCACATTCCGGGAATTCTTCCTTCACCCTTGCGTTGAGTGCGTCAATTGTAAGTGCCCTGGTATCGTCGTGTGAGGTTCCGAAGTGGACCATCAGTATGGCTGTCTTGCCGTTGTCCTTTACGTCGCCCTCATTGGTCGAGCATCCGGCTATAAGCATAACAGCTGTCAGAAATGTCAGTATATATCTCATAATCTTTGTTTTATATCGTCAGTTTCAAAATTCCTCCAAAGGTTGGCGCAACGGAAAACGGGTTGTCTTCCGTGCACAGACCGGCATACATCGCGGCGCATACGATTGGGCCGGCGTGAGCGAAAACGGCTACTCGTGTGTAGGGTTTGCCCTTGAGTTCATCAAGGAAGGATTTCACTCTGTTGTAAAGGTCCGGAAAACTTTCTCCGCCCGTTGCAGGAAGGTGCATGTAGTCCCGGTACCAGTCCTGGATGGCGGGGTCCTTGATTTCCTCGTATTTCTGCATTTCCCACTCTCCCATATTCATCTCCTTGAGCCGGTCGTCCTTTTCGGCGTCTTTAAAGCCGCAGAATTCCGCAAGTTTCACGGCTCTCTGGAGAGGGGAGGTAAAGGCCTTGTCGACAGGTAGATACTGCTTCAGATTCTTCAAGGTTTCACTTGCCTCGGCGATGAAAGTGGGGGCCACTTCCACGTCTGAAAAGCCGTAGCACGTTCCTTTGGGAACATCGGGAGTCGTATGCCTTACAAGTATCAGTTCCATCAGATCAGGAATGTTGCGGTAATGTAAACGGAAAGTTCGGTGAGCAGGAAAATGGCTCCGTTGCAGTCTCCTGTATATCCCTTTATCCTCTTGTAGATGAACAAGTTCAGCAGTGTGCACAATAGGGCGGGCACCAGGACGAGTATAAGAACCTGGGTAGTGTCCGGTTCAGTGAGCCAGATGTACAGCCCGAGTGGGATCAGTCCTTCCAGAAGCAGGAGGATGTATTGAGGGAATCTGGCTCTGCGATAGATGTTCCTGGCCTTTGACTCTTCTTCCTTCCGGGCATAAGGCATTGCCATAACGGTCTGTGCGGCAAGCATCTTGGAGAACGGGTCCGCCATAAGTACCGTAAGGGCTGCAAACTCCGGGCTCACAGATGCAATGCAGAACAGGCTTGTTCCCAGAAGCAGTATGTAGCAGATGAGGCCCAGTACCCCGAATGTTCCGATATGGGAGTCCTTCATTATGGAAAGGATCCTCTCCCGGTCTTTTCCACCGCCGCCGAATCCGTCAAAGAAGTCCGCCAGCCCGTCTTCGTGGAGGGCTCCTGTGACAAGAATCCTTATGACGATGGCGGCAAGTACTGCAATGAGAATATTGTAAGGCGCTATGAAATAAAGCGCTGCGGCTGAAATTGCGGCTGTCAGCCATCCTACAAGAGGCCAGTGTTCAACAACGCTGGTATAGGCTTCCTTAGGGGGCTGGTAGAGTCTCCAGAAGGGCAGTCTGGTCAGGAATATGAACGCGGCCCAGATACGGCTAAAAATATTTGGTGATTTTGGCATTTTGGAAGTTGTTCATTTCGTTTATCATCCTCGTAGCTGATTCTATTATAGGGTAGGCGCAGAGGGCTCCCGTTCCCTCCCCGAGCCTTAGTCCGAGGCTCAGGAGCGGCTTTACTCCCATAAGGTCCAGCATTCTGCGGTGCCCGCTTTCTTCCCCACAGTGGCAGAATATCATATAGTCCTGGCTTTCAGGGTAAAGTCTCGTTGCTGCAAGTGCGCAGGAGCTCATTATGAAGCCATCTATCAGCACAACTGCTTTCCTTGAAGCGGCCTGGAGCATGGCTCCGATGGCTGTTACCATCTCGAATCCGCCAAAGTATGATATGATGTCTTCGACGGAAGGCTCCGGATTATCCGTCAGGAACTTTTCCACCGCCTGTGACAGAACCTTTTTCTTATGCTCTATGCCTTTGGAATCCAGGCCGCTTCCGGCACCGATGCACTCATCCAGAGGAATGTCTCCCATAAGGCTCATCCATATGCTGCTCGGTGATGTGTTGGCTATGCCCATTTCCCCGATCGAAAGGATGTTGCAGCCTTCGTCTATGCATTCGTCCGCAAGCGCCCTTCCGTTTTCCAGGGCTTCCAGATACTGAACCTCGGTCATTGCCGGGCCGTACAGGAAGTTATCGGTTCCGAAACCGATCTTGCAATCCCTTATCGCTGAGTAGGATGAAAGGTCATAATCAACGCCGCAGTCAATGAGTTTAAGGTCAAAAGAGTGCTGGCGGCAGAACATGTTCACACCCCCGCCTCCCTTTGTGAAGTTTATCATCTGCTGCCAGGTTACTTCCCTCGGAGACTGGCTGACTCCTTCCTTTTCTATGCCATGGTCTCCGCCCAAAAGCAGATGGCACGGATGCTTGAGTTTTGGAGAAAGAGTCTGCTGCACAAGGCAAAGCTGAAGGGCTATTTCCTCCAGAGCCCCGAGCGAGCCTTTGGGCTTGTTGAGATTATCTATCTTGTCCTGAGCGGCTTGCCTGAGCTTGCCGTCCAGTTTCTGTATGTCAAATTCCGCGATCATAATCACTTGATTTTAACAGGAATCCCGGATACCATTAGATATACTTCATCAGCCTTTTCGGCTATGTACTGGTTCATCCATCCCTGGAGGTCCGTAAACCGCCTCTGCATCGGGTTAGGGCTGACTCCGCCGCTGCCGATTTCGTTGGTTACAAATATGAATGTGGCATCCTGGGCCATAAACTCCTCAAACTGGCTTTTAGCGTTTTCCAGCACAGTCTTAACGTCAAAGTTCCCGCTTTTTGAAAGATGAGGCTGGATGAGGTTTGTCAGCCAAAGGGTAACGCAGTCGATTACCGCGCATTTCCCTTCAATCTTGCAGCCGGCAAGGTTGATTTCTTCCTCGATGCTTGTCCACTGCGGGCCTCTCCTTTCCTTGTGGAGCTGCACCCTCTGGCGGAACTCCTCGTCCCAGATATGGGCGGTGGCTATGTAAACCGGGTTGGGGCTGATGCTGAGGGCAAGGCTCTCCGCATAGCTGCTTTTCCCGGATCTTTCTCCGCCGGTTATAAGTATTATTCTTTTCATATATGCCTTATTTCCAATTATGTGCAAAATATAAAGTACCGCGCCGTGGTTCCAATTAGAACCGTCAGGACTATCATCATCACTTCCGATATCCTGTTAACCTTGATTGCCTTTACGGCGTCTTCAGTTGTCAGTGCCCTTGGATTGTCACCGATGAAAGGCTTGTCAATCACTTCTCCAAAATAGGTGTGAGGCCCGCCGAACTGCACGTCCAGAATGCCTGCAAGCGCGGATTCAGGATAGCCGCTGTTGGGGCTGGCGTGGTATCTGGCATATTTTCTCACGAACCTGAGGACTCCAAGCCTTCCGCTTGCAATGGCCATTAGAAGGGAGGTAAGCCTTGCCGGAATCCAGTTGGCGATATCGTCCATTCTTGCGGCAAAGCGTCCGAATTCCCTGTATCTCTCCGTCCTGTAGCCGATCATCGAATCCAGGGTATTTACCATCTTGTAGGCGGCCATCCCTGGAATTCCTCCAACCAGCAGCCAGAACAGAGGGGCGATGACTCCGTCGCTGAGATTCTCAGCCAGGGTTTCCAGTGCTGCTGTCCTTATTTCCTGCGCGGAGAGGCTGCCGGTTTCTCTTCCGACGATTCTCGCCACCTGCTTCCTTCCCTCTTCCAGAGAGCGGTCAACCGCCTTGAAAACGGCCCTCACTTCCCTTATTAAAGTGGTGCCGGCAAGAAAGAAGAAAATAAAGATACTACGAATTATGATTGCGCAAACAAGTGGCAGTTTATCAGAATAATGTATGAGGAAAAAGAAGAAAACTACCGTTGTGGCAACTAGCAGGAATGCGGTGACTGCACCCTTGAAAACCTTACTTTTTCCCTTGTTCAGCTTCTTCTCGAAAAACGCTATGACTTTCCCCATCAGCACTACCGGATGCGGAAGGAAGGCAGGGTCTCCAAGGAGAAGATCCAGTGTCCATCCGATAACTATCGGCAGAGCGTATAGGAGCAGGGCGTTTGTCATTGTCTGTCCAGATATTCTTTGATTCCTTCTATAAGAACGGCATTGTCTTCATCGTTGGATGACGCCACTCTGAAATGCCCTTCGTAAAGGCCTCGGAAATTTGAGGCATCGCGGATGAGGATTCCCTTTTCCTTAGCCAGGAATTCCTTGAGGTCTGATGCCTTGCCTTTTTTCAGACGGCAGAGGACGAAGTTTGTCTTGGTCGGCCTTGTCTCCAGGCCTTCCATCTGTGCCAGGGCAAATCTCAGCCTCTGTGTTGTCCTCAGATATGCAGCCATATCCGGAACAGCGCTGAAGTTGCTGCTCAGCAAGAACTTGCCGGCTTCGACAGCAAGGGAGTTGAGGTTCCACGGCTTGACACCTTGCCTTAGAAGGCGGATGACGGCGTTGTTTGCCGTGATGAATCCGATCCTCAGGCCCGGTATAGCAAATTTCTTTGTCAACGAATGGATCTGGATGAGGTTAGGCTTGCGTATGGCTTCAGCGGGAGTCATTACCCTTTCTTGCGTAAAATCTTCATATGACTGATCCACAATTACATAGCGGTGCTTCTGGAGCAGGTCTTCTATGTAGCTCTGTGGAAATACCTCTCCGGTAGGGTTGCAGGGATTGCAAACCCACATCAGGTTTCCGAAGGTATCCTCCCTGTACATATACAGGCGGCAGGCGTCCTCGTACTCGCTAAAAGCAGGATATTTGACCGTGAAAGTCTGCCAGGAGCGGAACGTCTGGGCTATCAGATAGATAGCGTCGGTTGCCCCGGCCGTTACAAGCACGTTTTCCTCAGCGATGCCGTATTTTGCGGCAATCTCCTTCTCCAGGGACGAGGCAATCGGCTCGGGATAGCTGCGGATCGAATCCAGGTGTTGCTTCAGATACTCTATGACGGGGGTGATGTCTGCCCTCGGATAGATATTGGACGAGAAGTTAAGCCTGATGTTCCCGTACTTGTATAAGTCGTCTCCGTGTCCGTCAATCATTTTGAAGTATTTTGTATAAGAGGTTCATGTCAAGATGTTTGCGCACGTGGTCAGCAAGCAGGTCGTACTGCCTTTGCTTGAAGGCGTCATAGTCAATCACGGAGGATTCTTTTCCGGCTTTTTCCTTGAAAGGATCGAGCAGGAAATCTGCGAACTGCGGGTTATCTAGAATTCCGTGGAGGTAGCATCCCATTGTCCTGTTGTCAACGATGCAGCCCTCGGCCTTTCCATTGTCAAGTATCGCAAGAGGCTGAGTGGTGTGGCCTTCCGCCGGAACGGTTTCTCCCATATGGATCTCATAGCCTTTAAGTTCCTCATCGCTTCCTTTAAGGCGGAAAGCTGTCTGGCGGGTGGTCTTTTCCGCAGTCATCGTGGTTACCACAGGAAGAAGCCCAAGGCCAGGGAGCATCGGTGTATCTCCTTCAATATGATCAGGATCCAGTATCTGGGTCCCCATCATCTGGTATCCTCCGCAGATTCCCAGTACGGTGGCTCCGCTGCGGTGGGCGGATATAATCGCCTGGGCGCAGCCGTTTCGTCTTAGTTCATAGAGGTCGTCGATGGTGGACTTTGTTCCCGGGATGATGATAATGTCACTCTTTTTTATGTCTTCCGTGTTGGAAGTATAGTAGAGATGTACCCTCGGATCTCTTTCCAGCGAGTTGAAATCAGTAAAGTTGGAGATGTGCCTGAGCAGAACCACCGCCACGTTTATCTTGCCCTTTTCCATCGAGAAGGATTTGCGGGCAAGGTCCACGCTGTCTTCTTCCTCTATGTAGATGTCCTTGTAGTAGGGGATTACACCCAGCACCGGAACCTTGCAGATATCTTCAAGGATCTTCTTCCCTTCGTCAAACAGCCTGAGGTCTCCGCGGAACTTGTTGATTATTATGCCCTTGATGAGGCTTTTGTATTCCGGTTTCTGGAGTGCGATGCTGCCGTAAACGGATGCAAACACTCCGCCGCGGTCTATGTCCGCCACAAGGAATACGTCTGCGTTGGCATATTTTGCCATAGGGAGGTTCACGATGTCGCTTTCCGCAAGGTTGAGTTCGGAAACGCTGCCCGCTCCCTCCATTACTATAGGGTTGTAACGCTTTGAAAGCCTGTCAAATGCTTCACATACCGCAACCCGGAGTTCTTCCTTTCCTTCCTTTCTGAAATAGTCGTATGCTGATGAACTTCCGATCGGTTTCCCGTTCAAAACAACCTGTGAGGTGTGGTCGCTCTGCGGCTTGAGCAGCAGGGGATTCATATCAGTATGGCATTCCAGTCCGGCTGCTTCCGCCTGAACCGCCTGCGCACGTCCGATTTCCAGTCCGTCTTTTGTGGCAAAGGAGTTCAGCGCCATATTCTGTGCCTTGAACGGTGCAGGAGCGTAGCCGTCCTGCAGCAATATCCTGCACAATGCCGTGGCTATTATGCTCTTGCCGACATCGCTTCCCGTTCCGGCAAGCATCAGGTTATGGAGTCCGGTTTTCATTTCGAATACTTTTCTGCCAATACGAACAGCCAGTCGCTGAGACGGTTGAAAAAGACAAGGATCTCTTCCTTGACACCGTAGGTTTCATTAAGGGTCCAGAGCCTCCTTTCAACAGTTCTTGCAGTGCTCCTGGCTATGTGGATCTCTGACGAAAGGAGATTCTCTCCCGGAATCACGAATCCTTCCGGATGCGGTAGGCCGTCTATCAGTTCCTCCATCTTTCCAGTCAGTGTTGTGCAATGGAGTTCTTTCTGGTTCTCAACGCCTTGCGGAGTTGCCACATGGCTCATTATTATCATAAGTTCCTTCTGGACGGAAAGTATGAATTCCTTCTCTGCACTGTCCACGGTTGCAGCCTTTATCAGCCCGAGATGGGAGTTCAGAAGGTCTATCATCCCGTTGGTTTCTATGCGGATGTCATCCTTCGGAACCCTCACTCCTCCTTTAAGCGAGGTCGTGCCCTTGTCTCCCGTCTTTGTGTATATCTCTTTCATGCTGATTCAGAATAACTTGAATATATCTTCCCCGCCCCAGTACAGGTGGGTGTAGCTTGCTACGGTGTTGCCAACCCTTATTACAGGGGTGTCTGTCCTGTTTCCCCGCGCGTCAAAAACTTCTGCTACGCTTTCCGGCTGAGGACCGGCAAACTTTGTGTAATGGAACTCGTGCCCCTTGAACTTCAGTCCGTTATAAGTGAACGAGCGGTAACCCAGGCAGAGCTTGCGGTCTTCTTTCCTGGCGGTAATGCTGTACGGCAGAACTCCGCACATCGGGTATTCTCCCTCATCGCCGAGTATGCTTTGGCACAGATACATCATTCCGCCGCATTCGGCAAGGATCCTTCCTCCCGCTTCGGCATATTTTCTGATGGATTGCATTGTCTTTGCGGACAATTCTTTGAGATGCTTCTCAGGGTAGCCTCCCGGAAGGTACAGAAGCTCTGTGTCCTGAGGTATCTCCGTATCCTCTTCCGGATCGAAATACTTAACGTTTTCCCATCCTGCCAGATGCTCGTGATAGATAAAGGAGAAAGCCTCGCTGTTTCTGGCTACCAGCACCTTGCGGCTGGATTTTATGGAAATGTCTTCCGGGAACTCCGTTAAATCAGGAGAATTCTTGAGAGCAGAGCCCAGAAGCTTTTCAATGTCAATATTCTCTGCGACAAGGCTGGCCGCGGCAGATGTGTCCATACGGGAGAAGTCCAGGCCAAGATATCTTGACTGGTTTTCCGCTTCCTTTTTCTTAGGGATGAATCCGAAGGCTTCCAGTCCGCAATCCGCACAGACTTCCTCCAGCATCAGGCGATGGCGCGGAGAGCCTACCTTGTTGAATATCACACCGATAATGTTGACATTCGGGGAGAATTCCCTGAATCCCTTCAGCAGCGGGGCGAGGGAGTAGGCGGAGCTTTTGGCATCCACCACCAGAACCACAGGGATACCGAGTATTGAAGCTATTTCCCCGGCCGATCCTTTAGCTCTCTGATAGCCGTCAAAAAGGCCCATCATTCCTTCCACGGCACAGACATCCGCTCCATCGGAGAACCTCCTGTAAATCTGCCTTAAATGCTCGTTTCCGGCAAAGAATGAATCCAGGTTGACAGACGGCCTTCCGCATGCTTTTTCGTGGAATTTGGTGTCTATATAATCCGGACCGCACTTGAAAGGCTGCACCTTCAGGCCCTTTTGCGCAAGAGTCTCCATAAGCCCAACGCATACGGTAGTCTTACCGCTCCCGGACGACGGGGCAGCTATCAGAAACTGAGGAATTATTCTCTCATGTGCGCTCATGCGCACAAAGTTACACAGAATGTTTTTAACAATTCCAAACGGTATTTGCTCCGGGACTTGCTTATATGAAACATTGTTGTTACTTTTGCGGTGATTCAGGTAACCGGAGTGATTTTCGCTCTGGTGAAAGGGAATCCGGTGAAAGGCCGGAACTGTACCTGCAGCTGTATTTCCCGTCTTGTGTCTGTTACTTTAATGCCACTGGGAAACTCCGGGAAGGTGTAACAGATGGGAAGAGTCAGAAGACCTGCCTGCCTCGATTCGAGTGGCCGCCTCTCAGGAAGAAGAGCCTCGGCGATCAGCGAAAATATTGCATAATGAAAAGATTATTGATGTCAGGCCTTTTGGCTCTGGCTATCTGCGTTTGCCAGGGCGCAATGGCTCAGGATACCTTGAAGAAGTATGATCTTCAGGAACTTGTAGTCACGGGTACGGGTACGCTCCATATCCTGAAGGACGCTCCCGTGCAGACCGAGGTTATTACGAGAAGCCAGTTGAAGAACTTCAGCGGAAGCAGTCTTCAGGACATTCTGGCAGGCCTTGCCACGTCTTTTGATTTCAACGAGGACGATATGGGAAGCCATATCACAATGAACGGCCTGGGAAATTCCTACATCCTGATCCTGGTAGACGGCAAGCGCCTTAACGGAGATATCGGTGGAGACAACGACCTCCATCTGATAGATCCCCAGAATATCGAGAAGATAGAGATTGTGAAAGGAGCCTCTTCCGCTCTTTACGGCAGCGATGCCATCGCCGGAGTCATAAACATCATTACCAGAAAGCACGACGACGGCCTCTTCCTGGAGAATTCCACCAAGGTGGGGAGTTACGGAGACATCCGCCAGCATAACGGAATCGGCATCCGCTCCGGCCGGTGGAACAGTTACACGAACTTCCAGATGCAGCATACGGACGGCTGGCAGAACACCTCCGTAGAATATACCCTTCCAATCGAGGAGCCAATCCTGGATTCCAGGAACAAGACCCGTAACCGTTTCACCAACTGGCAGGTAGCCCAGAGGCTTACCTATGATGCCGGCCGAAGCGGGGAGTATTATGCGGAAGGAAGCATCTACGGAAAGCGGATATTCCGCCCTAAAGGGAAATACGCTCATTACGACGTTAACACATACGACCTTGCATACCAGAACGCTTCAGCTTCCCTGGGTGGAAAGTGGACTCTGGGCGGCAAGGACTACATAACTTTTGACGCGGACTGGAACCGCCACGCCTATTACTATCATTTTACGGATGTTACCCTTGTGGAGGATTATGAGAAGAGCGCAGGGACAAAATACTATCCGTATTATCCTTATCTAGCGGGACAAGAGGCTCTCCAGAGCGACCAGCAACGTACCCTGATCTCTGCCAAAGGGGTATTTTCTCTGCCTTACAACAACCGGGTAAGCGGGGGAGCCGAGTTCCGTTATGATTACCTCAACGCTCCGAACAGGGTTGAGGGAAAAACAGTGGATGACTGGACTGCAGCCGTTTATGTCCAGGACGAGTTCAATCCTGTAAAGAGTTTCAACATTACCGCAGGTCTGAGGCTTACGGATAACCATCAGTTCGGCTTCAAGGCTACGCCAAAGCTGTCCATTATGTGGTCTGTGACGGATGACCTGAGGTTCAGGGCATCCTGGAGCCAGGGCTTCAAGACTCCGGTTCCGAAGGAGCTTTACTACATGTACGTGAAGCAGATGACCGGAACCTACCTCTATCTCGGTAACAGGGACCTCAAGCCTCAGAGCAGCAATTACTATTCTGCGAGCCTGGAATATACCTTAGGAGGCCTGGTATTAACCGCAAGCGGTTATTTCAACAAGCTGGATAATATGATAACCCTCGTAACTATCCCGATTTACGAGGCTCCTGCCGATCTTGTCACGAGATTCGATCCGGTAAAGGTTCGCCAGTACCAGAATATGGACAAGGCCAAGACCTTTGGAGGAGATTTTTCTCTGCGATGGAAAATCGGTGAGTTCCTGCTTAATGCCGGTTACAGTTATCTTCAGACCAAGGCAGACCAGTATGATGCTGACCACGAGACTCTGAGAAGGGTTAAAATAGACGGTATGGCCCACCACAAGGGCAGTTTCTCCCTGCTTTGGAGCCACAGTTTCTCAAAGGCCTACCAGATGAGTGCGGGTATCTACGGCAGGATGTCTTCCAAGAGATATTACCAGACAGACGGAGACGGCAAGGGCTATCAGCTGTGGAGGCTTTCCACAACCCACGACTTTGTACGCAGCCGCCTGCTGACTTTCAGCTTCCAGGCCGGTATAGACAATATTTTCAACTACATAGACAAGACTCCGCACGGACGTCATCTGGGAACAACTTCCCCGGGCCGTACTTTCTATGCGGGCATAGTGGTGAGATTTACCAACGGCAGAAAAACTATCAACAAGATAAAAACCAATTTAAATCAAAACGAAGATGAGAACTAAATTGCTTTTAGTTGCAGCTTTTGCAATGCTGCTTGGTTTGTCTTCCTGCTCCAAGGACGACAAGCCTAGTTCCAATTACGACGCCTATCAGAAGGCTGTTAACGAGACTGTAAAGAGCCAGAAAAGGAACAATAAGGTTATTCTTCTGGTTGCTTTCGGAAGTACCTGGCAGCAGGCTTACGATGCGTTTGACGCTACGGTTGCCGCTTACAAGAGCGCATTCCCTAGCTATGACGTATTCCTTTCTTTCTCTTCAGCAATCTGCATCAACCGTGCAGCTGCCGGCGAGAACGTTGCTCCTAGGAATTTCTACGCTCCGCCTTTCTGGCTTACGGCATTTGCCCAGGACGGTGTCAAGTATGACGAGATTGTAGTTCAGAGCCTTCAGGTTATCCCAGGCGAGGAGTACACCCGCGTAATCAACTACATCAAGGACTTTGCAAACAACTCCAACGGAGACCTTGACGACAGCTATCTTTCAAGGGTAAAACTGAAACTGGGCGTTCCGCTGCTTCAGGACGCTGACTCAGACGTAAACGCAGTTGCCAAGGCTCTCGACGATCTTTACAAGAGCAAGGCAGCCAGCGGAGTCGTCGCTTTCATGGGTCACGGTAACCCTGACTCCTATGATACTTATAAGGCAAACATCCGTTACACCCAGCTCGAGGAGGCTCTCCAGACCTACAGCACCAACTATTTCGTAGGAACCGTTGACATGATGGCAAACTTCAAGACCAACGTTCTTGCACGTATGCAGGCTGCCGGCATCACTTCCGGTACCGTTTATTGCCATCCTCTGATGAGTATTGCCGGTGACCACGCCCACAACGACATGGCCGGTGACGATAACGAGAACGGCGCTCCTAACGAGGAAGGTGAGGTTGAGGATACCAGCTGGAAGTGCTACTTTGCAGCTAACGGCTATACCTGCAACGATGACACCCAGATTGTAAAGGGTCTGCTGGAACTCCCTACGGTTCGCCAGATCTGGATGAACCACACCACAGCCGCTATCAACGGCGAGCCTCTTGACTACTACCATTCAAAGGATCCGGAATAACAGTAGATAGGTTTTATGAACTCCAGGGCGTTCCTGATATCCCTTACGGTTGCACTGTTTTCACTTACTGGTGCCTATGGCCAGATCCACACGGCTTCTGACACATCCCAAACCAGTCGGCTCAATCCGATTGTAGTCACCGGGTCTGGCCATCACCAGAGACTTAAGAAAACGGCTTCTCCGGTAAGGGTCCTGCCTGCTCTTCAGATCAGGCAGCAGGGGATTTCCACCCTTCAGGACGCTTTAATCAGGATGCTCCCCCAGGTGCAGATGACACCGTCTTCCATGGGGAACTTCTTGAGACTTAACGGCTTGGGAAACAAGTACGCCCTGGTACTGGTTAATGGAAGAAGAATTATCGGCGATATGGCCGGCAACGTTGACTTGGACAGGATAGACTTGTCCAGAGTCCGCAGGATCGAGGTCCTCGACGGTGCGGCTTCTTCCCTTTACGGCAGCGATGCCATTGGCGGTGTAATCAACATCATCACCGACCAGCCATCCACGGACCAGATCAGTTTCCTGTCCCAAACCTCTGCATCAGGAAAAGGACGTCTGGTTCAGTCTGCTTCCCTGAATGTGGGAAAGGGAGGGTTCAACTCTGCCACCTCCTTTTCCCACAGCAGGGCAGACAGCTACTCCAACAACGATTATGAGGAGGTTGAAAAGGACGGGGAGACCGTTCTCCAGAAAACCATCGCTCCTCTTTTCTCCGGTTACAGGACAAACAACTTTTCTGAGAAACTCTCTTACAAGGCTTCAGGCAGCCTGGCCCTGAATACCGGATTCGACTACTACGAGAAAATTACCTCCCGTCCACGTACAAGGGAGGATATAAAAGGCGGCACGGATTACGAGATGCGGTATCGGGGAGTCAAATTCTCCCTTGGAGGCATCTACAAGTTCAGCCGCAACAATTCTCTCCAGATGAACTTCGATGCGGACCGCTACCGCTATGGAAGAGAGTATCAAGTCGATGGAAAAACTTATGAGAAAGGGGATTATACCCGTTCCAAGAACCAGGGTGCTGTCTCAGTCAACATTCAGGACATAATGCATCTGGCTCCGAATTCCACATCCATCGCCGGCCTGGATTTCAGAAGGGACAACCTGGAGTCTTCCAGCGGCAACATAGACAACGGCGCCAATACCTTCGCGGCATATCTCCAGCACGAGATGCGCATATATAAAGGTCTTAACTTTACTGCCGGAGCAAGGCTTACAGCTCACGAGGATTTCGGAACAAATCTTTCTCCCAAGGTGGCCCTGATGTATTCCCTCAAGGACATTAACTTCCGTCTGACTTACAGCCGAGGATTCCGTACCCCGGGCCTGGATGAACTCCATTACAACTATTTCAGCGTAAATCGCGGAAAGCCACAGATCTCAATCGGTTCCAAGGACCTTGATCCTGAGACTTCAGACTATTTCTCCGCGAACGCCGAATACAATACGGATTTCATTACCATATCCGCCACTGCTTTCATCAACAGCGTGGATGAAATGATAATCAAGAAGAATATCAAGGTAGATGACGCCAAGAGGGCTGAACTTATGGCGCTCTTCCCTGAAATGACAGCCGACCAGGCTGCAAAATTAGAGCAGTATGCCCTCTACTGCAACAGCGACAAGGGCCGGGTAAAAGGTTTCAACTTAAATCTCAGTGCCCTGGTTACCAGAGACCTGGACTTTGGAGTAAACTATTCCTGGAATTATGCCAAGACCAAGAGCGCGGAAGGCTGGGCCCTTCTTGAGCGCTCTGTCAGAAATACCGTTACCCTTTCTTCCAACTATCACCACCAGTGGGGCATCTACGCTCTTAACGTCCGCCTCTCAGGCAGGCTCCAGGGCAAGACTTACTATCCGGGATACGAGAATGCTCCAGGCTACGGTGTATGGAACCTGAACACCACGCATTCAATAAAGATCTCAGAAAAGTTCCGCATCGAGCCGAGCCTCGGTGTGGACAATATCTTCGACAGGGTTGACCGCAGACCGGATTCATCGCTGAGGAAATATGCGCTGTATTCTCCGGGCCGCATGATTGTTGTCGGCCTTCGCCTCTCATTCAACTAGTTTTTTTGTAAATTCGTGGTATGGGAAAGATTATTGTTGCGGGCATTGGCCCCGGATCTGAGCAGGATATCACCCCGGCAGTCATTGACGCTGTTTCCAGGGCGGATGCTGTTGTGGGCTACAAATATTATTTCAGGTTCATAGAAAAGTATCTGAAGCCGGGTGCGGAATGTATCGATACCGGAATGAGGCAGGAGAGGGACCGGGCGGCTCAGGCGATGGAACTGGCCCGTGAAGGGAAGACCGTCTGTGTCATATCCAGCGGAGATTCAGGTATATACGGAATGGCCCCGCTTCTGTACCAGATGAGAAGCGAGACTTCTGACAATATTGATATAGAGACTCTTCCGGGAATCAGCGCTTTCCAGAAAGCCGCTTCTCTGCTTGGCGCTCCGATAGGCCACGACCTTTGCATAATTTCGCTTTCGGACCTAATGACTCCGTGGAGCCTGATTGAAAAGCGCATCAAAGCCGCTGCCCAGGCGGATTTCATTACCGCAGTCTATAACCCCAAGAGCCAGGGCAGGTACTGGCAGCTTTACCGTCTTGTGGAGATTTTCCTCGAGGAAGGCAGAAGCCCTGAGACTCCTGTAGGATGCGTACGCCAGGCCGGCAGGGAAGACCAGAAGATCTGGACCGCAACGCTTTCCACCCTGAACCCGGAGGACGTGGATATGTTCACCGTGCTGATTATCGGCAACTCCCAGACTTATCTGGAGGGCTCCGCGATGATTACCCCAAGAGGCTATTATTCAGAAGAAAAGGCTTCCGGAAAAAAGATAGGGCAGGATATAATGAACGAGAGTTTCCGGACCATAGCGTCTGAACTTATGCGCAAGGATTATCCTCCGGGGCACAAGTGGGCTTTGCTTCACGCGATACATACAACCGCAGATTTTGAGATGGAGAAGATTCTCTATACCGACGATAATGCAGTGGAGAGGATATACGAGAAGGTGGCAAATGGAGATCTCAAGACCATCGTCACAGATGTCACTATGGCGGCAACGGGAATCCGCAAGGGGGCACTTTCCAGGCTCGGCATTGAGGCCAAGTGCTACCTGATGGATCCGAGAGTGCCTGAAATCGCGGAGAAAGAGAATATTACAAGGACTCAGGCCGGAATAAGGCTGGCAGTCGAGGAGCATCCGGACGCACTGTTTGCCTTCGGGAACGCTCCGACAGCTCTCATTGAACTTTGCAGCCTGATACGTCAGGGCAAAGCCTGTCCTGCGGGCATAGTTGCCGCTCCGGTCGGTTTTGTCCACGTGGAGGAGTCAAAGCACAGGCTGCTGCCGTTCAAGGACATTCCGAAGATTATCGTAAAGGGCAGAAAGGGCGGAAGCAACCTTGCAGCAACCCTATGCAACGCCATACTCACTTTTGATGACGCCCTGAACCTGGAACCCGGAAGAGACCTGTAGCATGGCATTGAGTTTTACCATAATAGGGCTTTCAGACAATCCGTCTCCTCATCTTGCTCCGGATGTTCTTTCCGTCATATCTGGAGGCAAGGTCTTTTCCGGAGGGGTGCGCCACCGCCAGATCGTGGAGAAGTTTCTTCCGAATGACAGTTCCTGGATAGACATAACGGTTCCTCTGGACGGTGTGTATGCCAAATATCGCGAGGCTGATTGCCATATTGTTGTATTTGCCTCGGGCGATCCGCTTTTCTTCGGCTTTGCATCGACTCTGCAAAGGGTTATGCCTGAGGTTCCTATGAAAGTATTTCCTTATTTCAACTCTCTTCAGATGCTTTGCCACTCTATCAATCTTCCGTATCACGATATGCACATTGTGTCCCTTACCGGAAGGCCTTGGAAGGAGTTTGACAATGCCTTGATTGAAAGACGCGGCAAGATAGGGGTGCTGACAGACCGCCAGAAAACTCCGGATGAGATTGCCCGCAGGATGATGGATTACGGTTTTACATTCTACCGAATGCACATCGGTGAGCATCTTGGGAATCCGGTTGAGGAGAAACTCTCGTCGCTGAGCATTGAGGGGGCTTCAAAATCAACTTTCTCCAGCCCTAATTGCCTGGTACTTACTATACAAGACAACGCTCCTGAGAGGCGGTTCGGAATTCCTGAAGGTGAGTTCAATCTCCTTGACGGACGCTCAAGGATGATTACCAAGATGCCGATAAGGCTGCTTTCCCTCCAGAAGATGGACCTCTACAAAAGGAAGACGATGTGGGATATAGGTTTCTGCACGGGAAGCATTAGTATAGAAGCAAGACTCCAGTTCCCGCATCTGGACATAAAGGCATTTGAAAAAAGGCCTGAGGGCAAAGCCCTGATTGAAAGCAATTCAAGGAAGTTCTCCGCTCCCGGAATAGATTACCGGATAGGAGATTTCCTTGAAACTGAGACAGATGAAACCTGCGATGCTGCCTTCATAGGAGGGCACGGGGGCCATCTGGAAGAGATTATGAGAAAGGTTCATTCTCATCTGACTCCTGGCGGATGCATCGTGTTCAACAGCGTAACTCCGGAAAGCAAGGCAGAATTCGAGATAGTTTCCGAAGGACTTGGAATGAATCTTTATCCGGCAGAGCACATTGCCCTGGATAACAATAACCCTATAGACATACTCAAGGCGGAAAAATGAAAGCGGCGGTAGTTTTGATATCAGAAAAAGGGAAGGCGGTGGCCGATAAGGCTGTCGCGCTGCTCAATGCGGAAATAATCTCCCGGACAGAAGTTCCAGAGATTTGGAACTCGCTGGATTGCCTTGTTTTTGTGGGGGCTATGGGGATTTGCGTCAGGACAGTTGCCCCGCTTTTGAAGGACAAGCATACAGATCCGGCCGTAATCTGCGTAGACAGCAACGGGAAGGAAGTTGTTTCCGTTCTTTCCGGCCATGTGGGCGGAGCAAACGAGATTGCCGGAAAACTTGCCCTGGCACTTGGAGCGCATCCCGTAATCACCACACAGACAGATGGAAGTGGCCTCTGGCCACTGGATCTTCTGGCAAAGAGATTTGGCTGGGCTCAGCAGGATGAAGACCTCAACCGCCAGATTTTCCTGTATGCAGAAGGAAAGCCAACTGCCATCCTGCTTGAAGTGGAAGATGAGGGAACAAGATGGCTGGAGGAGAACCCTGCCGGAAATATCAGTTTCTTCTACAGGTTTGAGGATATAGACCTGAAGAAGTTCAGTCTGCTGCTTACCGTATCGCCGAGACTGAGAATGGTTGAGATTCCGAATATCCAGTGGACTCCGCGATGCGTTCACATCGGAATCGGCCTTGCCCGCCAGGCAGGTCCTGCTGACAAAGTGATTGAAGAAATCTTCAAATGCCTCTCTGATAACGGTATCTGTAAAGATGCGATAGCAAATATCTCTTCTGCGGACATTAAGAAAGACGAGCCTGTAATTAAGGAACTTGAGGAGGAATTCTCCACGATTTTCTACGATGCCGGGCAACTTTCGGAAATTTCTGTTCCTTCTCCGAGCGAGGTGGTGGAAAAGTGTGTAGGAACTCCTTCCGTTTCTGAAGCCTCTGCGATCCTGTCTTCAGGCAACGCAAATCTTCTTCTTCCAAAGCAAAAGGGAAGTAACTGGACGGTTGCCGCTGCGGTGGATTCCGCTTATGTCCGCCAGGCACACATAGAGATTGTGGGTGCCGGCCCTGGAGATCCGGACCTTGTAAGCGTAAGGGGAAGGAAAATGCTCCAGAAGGCTGACCTGATACTTTATGCCGGAAGCCTTGTGCCTAAGGAACTTACGCTATGCGCTAAACCCGGAGCGACTGTTGTTTCCTCCGCAGATATGGACCTTGAGCAGCAATGCGCCCTTATGAAGGAGTTCTACGACAGGGGAAAGTTCATAGTCCGGCTTCATACCGGAGACCCTTGCATCTTCGGGGCTATCCAGGAACAGATGGCTTTCTTCGACAAGCACGATATGAGTTACCATATAACTCCTGGAATTTCCTCCTTCCTTGCAGCCGCGGCAGAGCTCAGGAGCCAGTTCACCATTCCTGAAAGATGCCAGACAATCATCCTTACAAGAGGAGAGGGCCGTACTCCGATGCCTGAAAAGGAAAAGCTCCATCTTCTTGCCAGAAGCAATTCCACGATGTGCATCTTCCTTTCTGCCGCCATTGTGGATGACGTGCAGAAGGAACTACTTATGGAATATCCCGAGGATACTCCGGTTGCCGCCTGCTATCATCTTACCTGGCCGGACCAGAAGATTTACCGGGGAGTGCTCAGGGACCTGGCAAGGATTGTAAAGGACAATCATCTGACACTCACTACAATGCTTGTTGTCGGGGAGGCCATAGACAACCGGCAGGGTCTTTCTGAACTCTACTCCAGGAACTTTACCCATCTTTTCCGTAAGGCCAGAGAATGATACTTGTTTTCGGTGGAACGACAGAGGGCCGTCTGGCCGCAAAGGAACTGGAAGAGGCCGGTTCCCCGTTCTGGTATTCCACCCGCGGGGGAGAGCAGCATCTGGACCTTCATCACGGCGTTGCCATTAGCGGAGCTATGGACAGGGACCAGATGACTGATTTTTGCAACTCTCATCAAATCAGGCTTATAATTGATGCAGCCCATCCTTTTGCCAGTGAACTGCATTCCAATATTTCCAAGCTGGGAATACCTGTCATAAGGTTTGAGAGAATCTATCCCGAAAGGGACAGACGCATCATCTGGTGCAATGACTTTGCCGATGCCGTTCAGAAGATGAAGGGCACTAATCGTCTTCTATCCACAGCCGGGGTGCAGTCCATCCCGAAACTGCGGCCTTTGGAAGAGAGCGGTACGGAAATCTTTCACCGTATCCTCGACAGGGAATCTTCCAGAGAACTTGCCGCCCAGTACGTCACAGATCCGAATCATCTCTGCTTCTACCATCCTGACGTGGATGAAACGGAAGAGATAAACAGGGTTAATCCCGATGCGATTCTTCTTAAAGAAAGCGGAGTATCAGGAGGTTACGAGAACAAGACTGAAGCTGCTCTGAATAAGGGCATAAAGGTTTTCGCCATCGCGAGGCCAAAATTGCCGGAGAGTTTCATTACCGTCAACGGCCCTTATGGCATGCGGCGTATGGTGGAAAAACTGCTGCCGGAGTTCTATCCTCTGCACAGTGGCCTTACTACCGGAAGCTGTGCCGCCGCAGCCGCCCTTGCAGCCGCCCAGAGCCTGATAGATGGCAAATCTCCAAATATTGTCAATCTTCTGCTTCCCGATGGAGAAACCATTCCGGTTGAAACCACGGTAATTGATAAGGGAAGAGCCTATGTGATCAAGGATAGCGGAGATGACCCTGATGTAACTGACAAGATGGAAATCCACGCCCAGGTGGAGAAACTGGATTCTTCTGATATAGTGATAGATGGTGGAGATGGCGTGGGAAGGATCACGCTCCCGGGTTTTGACTTTCCTCCAGGGGAAGCCGCCATCAACAAGGCACCTAGGCAGATGATTAAGGACAATCTGAACAAAAGATATCCCAACCGGGGTTTCAGGGTAATCATCTCCGTTCCGGGTGGAGAGGAGATTGCCCACCGGACTTTCAACCCGAGACTTGGAATAGAAGGCGGAATCAGCATAATAGGGGTTAGCGGCATAATCAAGCCCTTCTCGGAGGAGGGCTTCATCAACTCCATCCGCAAATGTATGGAAGTTGCAAAGGCCAGCGGAGAAAAGCGGGTGGTTATCAATTCCGGTGCGAAAAGCGAGAATTATCTCAAAGACTTTTATCCAGCCCTTCCTGCCCAGTGCTTTGTGCAGTACGGCAATAAGATAGGGGATGCCATAAGCATTGCATACGAGCTGGGCTTCAGGCAGATAACCCTTGGAATAATGCTCGGCAAGGCCGTAAAGCTTGCGGCCGGCAACCTGGATACCCACTCCAGCAACGTCACTATGGACCGTGATTTCATCTCCGAGCTGCTTCAATCCATCAACTGTCCGAAAGAGATATCAGACCGTGCCTACAGCATCACACTTGCCAGGGAACTTTGGGAGATCATTCCTGAGAATCTTCTGCAAGGCTTTGCAAATGAGGTAAAATCGAGATGCAAAACAGTCTGCGGGCCTTTATGCCCAGAGGCCAATCTTACCGTTCTTCTTATAGACGATAACGGAAACATCAAATAAGTTTTATCTTTGCAGCCATGAAAAATTCCGGTATAAAACAGTTTTGGATTTCGCTCGTGGCGATTGCCACATCGATTATAACTTTTAATTTTGCATCTATGAAAAACAGACCTGCTTTAAAACAGTTTTTGCTTTCTCTTCTGGCAACTACCATATCGATTATCCTTACTTTTGGAGTATCATCAATCTTGGAGCACAGAAAGAATGAAGCTGCAAAGAAAGGTCTGGTTATGACCATCATCTACGATATGGATCAGACCATAGAGAAGGCCCGTCAGGCAGATTCCGCACTAAGGATAGCCTCTAAGACTCAA
>JAGCXV010000053.1 GCA_017961175.1 Bacteroidales bacterium | reverse complement strand
GGACTCCCAGAACACTGTTAAGGAGGCTTTGACCACCCCTGAACCCCAGATGGAGAATAATATGAAGGAAAAGACCCCTGTATCTGGTACAGAAGAGGACCTTCCTTCAATGGAAGACCTCCTTTCATCTGACCCAGAATACTTGTCCTTCTATCATCCCAAGACTTCTCAGAAGAATAACAGGAATCTCCCCACAATGGATGAACTCCTCTCTGGAGAACCTATCAACAAGATTCTGTGTTTGGGTAACCTGACCCCAAAGGGTGCTCCTTATCGTCAACACACTAGAATCAATCATTCTAATGGTATCATCCCCACTGAAACTGCAACTGGTCAGACCCTTGTTTATATCCCCAAGGTAGCATAAATACTATGTGAAACTCCAGAATATTTTAGACCTTGATGACTACACGAGCAAGATGAATGAGGGAAAGACCCAAATATCATCTTGCCCGTGGTTTCAAGACTGTATTAGGCAAGTCAAGATATGGATTTGCCAAGATCGCACGACCACGACAGACAATCTCCGCGAAAAGGCTCTGAACTATGCAAGGAACTATCTGATAAACATTCCAGAACTTTCTTCTATCAACAGAGAGGAAGTGGCCGGAGAGGTTGCAGACAAGGTGAAGAAGAGTCTTAAAGATGTATGCTTTGACCAGCGGCCGCCAGCGTCAGTAATAGCACAAAAAGCCAGAATGAGTGTTCCAGAAGACCCAGAAAGAAGGTTTATCAAGTTGGGATAGAAAAGTAATAATGTAAAGAGACTCTACCAAAGGTAGAGACTCTTTTCTTTATTATATATAGGAGTGACTCTTTTGCCCCTAGATTCTATCAACTTTCTCCAATATTTGTGAATGTCGTATATATCGGCTAGATTCGCATTACTTGCTTTATAACCCTGGTTCTAACCGGGGAGATTCTAGAATCAAAGAAGCTCCATTGCATAGGTGCAGTGGAGCTTCCATCTTTATTGGCTTCCCAAAAAGGTGACCAAATGGTGACCAAATTTGGTGAATGTAAAAAAGAAAGACTTTGTAAGTGTCTGATTTTTGACAACTTGCAAAGTCTTGTTTGTGCTCGGGACGGGAATCGAACCCGTACGGACATTTCTGTCCACAGGATTTTAAGTCCGGCGTGTATACCAATTTCACCACCCGAGCTCCTTTTCAAAAAAGACCGGCCAATTCTTTTGGTCGGTCTTTCGTGCCCAGGACAAGAGTCGAACCTGCACACCATTTCTGGCACTACCCCCTCAAAGTAGCGTGTCTACCATTCCACCACCTGGGCCTTTTAAAAGCCTCCCAGAAAACTGAGAGGCAGCACTTCAAATTATGAAAACTTCGAGCGGAAAACGGGACTCGGACCCGCGACCCCAACCTTGGCAAGGTTGTGCTCTACCAACTGAGCTATTTCCGCAATTGGGACTGCAAATATAGCAATCTTTGTTTGTTCTGCAAAAATTTTCAGTTTTTTCTAAATTTGGGGTATGAAAAACAAAACAATGAAAACCGTTCTCTGCGCCATTGCGTTATTCCTTATATCAAGCATAGCGGCGCCTGCACAGCAAAACAACAGAAGCAAAGTATTCAACCCGCTGACAGACAAGGTTGAAGTAAATCACGAATTCCGGGGGGCCTGGCTTACTACCGTAAGGGGCTCGGACTGGCCGAGGAAGATTAGGGTGAACCTTTCCAGACAGAAGGGAGAAAGCCGTCACGAGCAGAAATTAAGGATCGAGAGGCAGAGGGATTCCCAGAAAAGAGCCCTCGTGAATGTAATCACAAAGATCAAGGAAACCGGCTGCAATGTGGTTATCATGCAGCTCTGCTGCAATTCCGAGGCATACTACAAGTCAAAGATACTGCCTTGGGACCACAACCTTACCGGAGTTCAGGGAGAAGATCCCGGATATGATCCTTTGAAGCTCGCGATAGAAACGGCCCACAGCCTGGGAATGCAGATTCACGGATGGTTCAACCCGATGAGAGTGGGAGGCGTGGATACCGAAAGGACAAAGAATCATCCTTGTAAAAAGCATCCGGAAAGGGTTATCAAATACGGCAAGACAATGTACTGGAATCCGGGAAATCCAGAAGTTATCCAGTATCTCTATGATGTGATTTACGAGGTCATGAGCAACTATGACCTGGATGGAGCGCATATCGACGATTTCTTCTATCCGGAAGGACTCAGGGAGAAGCTGGAAGTTTTGCCAAAACTAAGAGACAGTCTCAAGACCCTGACCGACAAGGACGAAATAGCCGCACTCAAGAAGACCATTAACAAGCTCAACGACGGAAGGACCTGGGATGATGCCTCCTGGTATCAGAAATACGGAAACGGAATGGAGCTTGGAAGATGGAGGGAAGAGAATGTTAACAAGATTGTGGCGGCGATGCACAAGGCAACCCACGATGCCAAGCCTAACGCAATTTTCGGAGTAAGCCCAGGAGGAAGGCTTGTCAACACCCAGAAACTATATGCCGATCCGCAGTACTGGATCGCCGAGGGAACCATAGACTATCTCGCCCCTCAGATTTACTGGCAGCACGGCCACAAGATTGCAGATTTCAAGAAGGTTTTGGACAGCTGGGAGCCGATTATGAAGGGAGTTCCTTGCCTGCCAGGACTTGCAGCCTACCGTTATAAGGAAAAAGGATTCGACACTATGGACGAATATGTGCTTCAGGTAGATGAATGCCGGGATGCTGACTTTGTGCAGGGCAACATCTGGTTCACCACACACAGCCTGTTCCGTCCTGATTTCCTGGATTGCCTGCAGAACAAGATTTATCTATACCCGAGCCTGATACCTAAACTCGGAACGTCTTCAGACATTGTTCCGGCTCCGGTAACCGTAACTGAAAAGGACGGGGTGATCAGATGGGAGAAAAGCCCGGCTGCAAAGAGCTACGCAGTCTACAAGCTTTACATAAGAGGCTATTCTGCGGATGGATTCAGCGCCACCTGGGAAGGCGGACTGATTGGCCAGACCACGGAGAATGAATTCACCGTTGGAGAAAGGACAGAAAACTATGTGGTAGTAGCAATCAACGGAAAGGAAAAATCCTCCCCGAGCAACGTAGTATTTGTCAGGTAATTAAAGGACGCTGCGGAATTCCTTCAGGAAACGGGCGTCATTCTCGAAGTAGTGGCGAAGGTCGTTGACCATCCACTTCAGCATCGCGATACGCTCAATACCCATACCGAATGCGAATCCGGTATATTTGGTGCTGTCTATGCCGCTTGCTTCAAGAACGTTAGGGTCCACCATTCCGGCACCCATAATCTCCAGCCAGCCGGTTCCCTTGCAGATATTGCAGCCTTTGCCGCCGCAGATGTTGCAGCTGATGTCAACCTCTGTGCTAGGCTCGGTGAACGGGAAGTATGAAGGCCTCATTCGGATCTGCGTCTGAGGGCCGAACATCTCCTGGACAAAAAGCAGGATGGCCTGCTTCAGGTCTGCGAAGCTTACGCCTTCGTCTATGTAGAGACCCTCCACCTGATGGAAGATGCAGTGAGCTCTTGCACTGATTGCCTCGTTACGGAAAACCCTGCCCGGGCAGACAACCCTGATAGGAGGTTTCTGCCTTTCCATAGTGCGTACCTGGACACTGGACGTGTGAGTTCTCAGAAGAATAGGGTCGTCACCTTCCGGATTGATGAAGAAAGTATCCTGCATATCCCTTGCCGGATGCTCCGGAGGGAAGTTCAGGGCGGAGAACACATGCCAGTCATCCTCGATTTCAGGACCCTCTGCAACCGCAAAGCCGAACTTGCCAAAGATATCCAGAATCTCCTCCCTTACAAGGGAAATAGGATGGCGGGTGCCCAGTTCAAAGGCATCACCAGGCTTGGTGAAATCCGTCTTCGTATCTGTATCCAGAATGTCTTCAAATGATTCCCTCAGCGACTCGATCTTTTCAGCCGCCTTGGTCTTGAGCTCGTTAAGGACTTTACCGAACTCTCTTTTCATCTCAGGCGCTACAGAACGGAACTCGTCGAACAGGCGGGTTATCTCGCCTTTCTTTCCAAGGAGTTTTATCCTAAGCTCTTCAACATCCTGAAGCTTTTCTGCACGGAACTGTTCGATCCTGTCCAGCAGGTTGTCTATATCTTTGCGATCCATCTTGTTGGTGTTTTTCGGGGTGCAAATATACTCAATATTGGCTATATGTCGTCTCTGAGAACCGGCATGGTCATACATCTGGCTCCGCCGCCGCCTCTAGGAAGCTCGCTGCCCTCGATGGTGATGACGCAGCGCTTTTCCTTCTCAAGGTCCACCTTGCCGTCTATGACATCGTTAGCCTGTACAACATTAAATCCGGCCTGGTCCAGCGCGTTGAGCGTGTGTACGTTCCTGGCGTAGGAAAGTATCTTTCCAGGAGCTATGGCAAAGCTGTTTGCACCGCTGTGCCACTGCTCGCGGTCTGCGTTCCACTCGTCCTCGTCTCCACCGCAGAATACAGGATCCAGATCCTTGCCCAGTTTCCTGAGGGTGGAAAGGACGTTCTGCTCGTCGCGGATCTTCTTTACCCTGCCGCCTTCTATCGTGATGTGAACGGTACGGTACTGGTTCTCCCAGAGAATCAGAGGCTCGTAAATCAGGCAGGCATCCCTGTCCAGCATAGTGAATACCATATCCATGTGGATGAAACTCTCCACATCGTCCGGGAGCTGCTGCACTATGATGTGCTTCTGGTCTCCGTCCTTGTCCTGGCAGAAACGCTGCACAAGGCGGTCGATACCCTGGGAAGTTGTCCTGAGGCCGTTGCCCACAAGAAGTATGTTCTTGTCAATTACCAAAATGTCTCCTCCCTCCACGCTCACGTTGTTCTTTACCGTACTGCCTGCAATGCCGCCCTCTCCCGCAACTTCCTTGGAGAACTGGTTGGCATCGATGATGGTGCAGTCGAAAAGCCTCGGGTTGGAGAAGATAGCCTCCATAATAAGCGATTCCCTCACCCTGACCCTGTTTGCCATCTTGCAGATGAGCACGTCTTCGCCGATGGAAGCGGAAGCGTCTCTGGTGAAATAAAAGTTATAGAGAGGGCTCAGGGCATAGTATTCGTCAGCAAGGAAAGCCGTCAGAGTTTCGATCTTTGCAGGAAGCCCTTCTATCAGAAGCCTTGCAAGTTTCTTGGTCGGGGTTCCCATCAGCTTGTCGAAATACTCCGGAACGTTTTCGATGGTACAGATTCGCCTCAGGAGCATTCCCCTGTCTCCAGGATCGTCCAGAACAGCCTCCAGGAGATCTATCACCTGATAGGTCTTGGTCCACTTATTCAGGACTCCGTGGAGCTGCGCGTATTCCTTCTGCGCTATGGAAAGATTCAAGATGTCGCTGTAAAGGGCCCTCTGGGCAATCCTCGGTGTCATATTCTCCACCTCATCGCCCGGGGTATGCAGAATCACGCCCCGTAATCGGCCTATTTCGCTATGTACTTTTACTTTAACTGGATCCATATATGATTCGTCTTTTGATTTTACAGATAGTCTGAAAGGTTGTTTATGGCAAGGTCTGCGGTAATTGCCTTAAGCTGCTTCTCGTCCCTCGGGCAAACCAGAAGAACGTCCGGAGTGCTTATAACCACATAATTCTCGAGGTTCTTCACCACCACCAGCTTTCCATTTTCGGTGGAAGCCACTATGCAGTTCCTGACTTCTTCCAGCATCGCTGAGGATGTGTTGACCAGATTCCCTCTGGCATCCTTAGGACTCTGGACATAAAGGCTCTCCCAGGTTCCGAGGTCGCTCCATCCGAACGAGCCCTCAAACACACGGCAGCGGGTAGTCTTTTCCATCACTCCGTAGTCTATGGAAATTGAATCGATAGAATCGTAGACATTGTCCACCATCTTCTGTTCCTGAGGAGTAAAGTAATATCTGGATATATCGGAAAAAGCCTCGGCGATATCCGGAAGATGGGCCTGAAGCTCTTCCTTGATTGTCTGGATATTCCACACGAAAATGCCGGAGTTCCAAAGGAATTCCCCGCTGGAATAGAGCACCTTGGCCATTTCCAGGTCCGGTTTTTCCGTAAATGTCTTCACCTGGTATGAAGCGTGCCCGTTGACTATCTCCGGATTTGCCTTGTTGGCCTGGATATAGCCGTACTGAGTCTCCGGCCTTGTAGGCTTGATGCCGAGGGTAAACAGCGCCGGTGTAGCCGCAGCGTATTCAAGTGCCGTAGCCACCGTTTCCAGAAAGACCTCATCGTTGAGTATCAGATGGTCTGCCGGAGTCACCACGATGGTTGCATTAGGATTCTTCTTCAGAAGCTTGTATGTGGCGTATGCTATACACGGAGCCGTGTTCCTCTTGCGGTTTTCCAGAAGGACATTTTCCTTTGGAATTTCAGGAACCTGCTCTGCGATCAGCCCTTCATACTGCTTTGCTGAAACAATGAGTATATTTTCAACAGGAACTATCCTGGAAAAACGGTCTACCGTTGCCTGGAGGAAACTTCTGCCCGTTCCAAGAATGTCTAGAAACTGCTTTGGACGGGAATTGCGGGACACGGGCCAGAAACGGCTGCCGACCCCGCCTGCCATTATTATGCAATATTTGTCTGAAACCATATCTTGTCTAAAAGTTTGACAAGTTAACAAATTTCCTTGAAAAAGTAAAATTCCTTTTACCAGTCCGGGCGGAAAGCATCAGGCCTGAAGCTTATGATTGCTCCAGAGGATGAGGTCTGTATGCCGACGATGTCAAAAACCGTTTCAAGATGGATTCTGTGACTGCGCACATAGGCGTCCGCCGCGTTTATCAGCCTTTTCTGCTTTTTGTCATCGACGGTTAAATCCGGCTCGACCGGGGAATTGTCCGCCCTGCTTCTTACCTCCACGATGTGAAGGAATCGCTGAGCGGTATTGGAGGGAAGAAAGATTTCCGGAGAGAGCATGGGCCCCTCCGCGATTATGTCTATTTCAAGATGATGATGCCTCCAGTTACGGTCAAGAATATCCAGGCCTCTTTCCTTTAGCCAGGATGCGGCCAGAGATTCCGCATCCTTTCCCTTGTCCACAGTGTTCGCCTTCCCCTCCATACGCGTTTTGTTTGACATTCAAAGATAAAGAAAAAGAGGCAATTGCTCGCCTCTTTCTCAAATTCGCCTGTGATGTTTCCCTATTTCTTTACGGGCTTTTTGAATGTAACCAGAAGAGCGCCCTTCGGAAGGTTTTCTCCCTCCTTTGCGTTAACCTCCTTGATTACCCCGTCCATAGGAGCGGAGACTACGTTCATCATCTTCATAGCCTCGTAGATCATCAGCTTGTCTCCCTTCTTGACCTTCTGGCCAGGTTTTACGAAAATCTCTATCACGGAACCCGGGATGTGGCTCAGGACCTGAAGCGGATCCGGAGCTTTCCACATCTTGCGCTCAAGGAATTTCTTGGTCAGATATGTCTTGTACTCATGCCCTTCCTCAGCGACCCTGAGCTTCTTCTTTCCGGAATCCGGAACGAGGAACTCCGTAGAATCGTTTGTAGGAGCAAGCGTCTGGAGCTCTTCTTTCTGAGGGGTGATGTTTTCCTTTTCTGCCATAACTCAATCTTTGTTACGCCTTGCCATCTGTTAAAACGGTGGGAGGCCGTGCTTTTTCTTAGGCATTCCGGAATTCTTCTGCTGGGAAATATCCAGAGACTGCAGGATGAACTGGCGGGTGTCTGCAGGATTGATCACGGAATCGATGTAGCCCTTGGATGCTGCAACATAAGGGTTGGCAAACTTTTCCTTGTATTCCTCAACCTTCTTCTTGCGCATTGCCTCAGGATCCTCGGCTTCCATGATTTCCTTGCGGAAGATAATGTTTGCGGCGCCCTGAGGACCCATAACGGCAATCTCTGCGGTTGGCCATGCAAACACGAAGTCTGCCCTCAGGTGGCGGGAGTTCATGGCGATGTATCCTCCGCCGTAAGCCTTTCTCAGAATGACGGTTATCTTTGGAACGGTAGCCTCTGAATAAGAGTACAGAAGCTTTGCTCCGTGGCGGATAACACCGGCGTGCTCCTGGTCTACGCCAGGCAGGTAGCCAGGCATATCCTCAAGGGTCACGATAGGGATGTTGAACGCGTCGCAGTAGCGGATGAACCTTGCGGCCTTGTCTGAAGAGTCGCAGTCAAGAACGCCGGCAAGATACATTGGCTGGTTGGCGATGAAGCCCACCGTGCGGCCTTCGATCCTTCCGTATCCGATCACGATATTCTTCGCCCACATTTCCTGAACCTCGAAGAAGTCAGAATTGTCCACAAGGGCGCGGATAACGTTTCTTACGTCGTATGGTTCTGTCGGGTCTGCCGGAACCGTCTTTACGATGTTGTATTTTTTCAGCGGCTGGGCAGGCTTTGCCAGAGCGGCCTTGGTCTGGTTGTTTGCCGGAAGATAGCTAAGGAGCTTCTTTATCTGGCCGAAGCACTCATCCTCGCTCTCAGCGAAGAAATGTGCGTTACCGGTAGTCTCGCAATGTACCCTTGCCCCGCCGAGGCTCTCCATATCGATTTCCTCTCCGAGAACGGACTTGATTACCTCAGGACCGGTTATGAACATCTTGGAAATCTTGTCCACCACGAATACGTAGTCCGTAAGGGCCGGTGAATAGACGGCACCTCCGGCACAAGGTCCGAGGATGACGGAAATCTGAGGAATAACACCGCTGTTAAGGGTGTTGCGGAAGAAAATCTCACCATATCCGGCAAGAGAGTTCACACCCTCCTGGATACGGGCTCCACCGGAATCGTTGATGCCGATCAGAGGAATCCTCATCCTCAGGGCATAATCCATAATCTTGGTAATCTTGCGGGCGTGCATGCTGCCCAAGGAACCTCCCGCAACGGTAAAGTCCTGTGCATATACAGCAACAGGCTGGCCGTTGATCTTTCCGGTGCCTATTACCACGCCGTCCCCGGCCAGGTCTTTCTTCTCCATTCCAAACTCGCGCGCGTCGTGCTGGATGAAGAGGTCGTATTCATAGAAAGTTCCTTCGTCAAGGAGTTTCCTTATACGCTCTCGTGCAGGAAGCTTTCCCATCGCGATCTGCTTTGCTATCGCCTTGTCTCCTCCACCCTGCTGAGCATGCTGGGTCCTCTCCTGCAATTCAGAAATTTTTTTGCTGAGCAAACTCATAATGTCAGGTTTTAGTATGTGTTCGGGGCAAAGATACAAAATTATTATCTTTGTGGACTTGAATAAAAATTAAGAACAATATGTCATACACATTTGCCCAAAGGCACATCGGACCGCGCGAGGCAGACATCAGGGAAATGCTTGCCAGTCTCGGAGTTAACTCAATGGAAGAACTCGTAAAACAGACCGTTCCTGAAAACATCCTGCTCAAGGAAGACCTTAAGATGGACGCACCTATGACGGAAAGCGCCTATCTCGCCCACCTGAAGGAGATGGTTTCAAAGAACAAGAGTTTCCGCTCCCTCATCGGACAGGGTTATTACGGAACCGGAGTTCTCCCTGTTATCATAAGGAACATTTTCGAAAACCCTTGCTGGTACACTTCCTACACTCCGTACCAGGCCGAGATTTCACAGGGCAGGCTCGAGGCCCTTCTGATTTACCAGACCGTCATCAGCTCCCTTACCGGCTTCCCTCTTTCCAACTGCTCCATGCTGGACGACGCCCAGGCTGCAGGAGAGGCAATGAGGGTTATGTTCAACCTCAGAAGCCGTGATGCCCAGAAGGCCGGAAAGAACGTGCTCTTCGTGGATGACGAAGTGTTCTCACAGGTAAAGAGCGTTGTAAGGACCAGGGCAGAAGGTCTTGGAATCAAGGTTGTCTTCGATGACTGGAAGACTTGGGAGATGGATCCTATGTGCTTCGGCGCATTGATCCAGTACCCGGCAGCAGACGGAGAGGTAAGGGACTACACCGCATTCTGCGCCAAGATGCACGAGGGCGGCGCAATGGTTACCGCATACTGCGACATCCTTTCCCTTGCAGTGCTTAAGGAGCCTGCAGCCTGGGGAGCGGACATCGCTGTGGGAAGCGCCCAGAGGCTCGGACTCCCGATGGGATTCGGCGGCCCTACCGCAGGTTATCTCGCAACCAGGGAAGAATATAAGAGAAGCGTTCCTGGAAGAATCATCGGCGTAACTGTAGACCGTCTCGGGAACAGCGCCGTAAGGCTTGCCCTCCAGACCCGCGAGCAGCATATCAAGAGAGAAAAGGCAACTTCCAACGTATGTACCGCGACAGCCCTTATGGCAACGATGAGCGGAATGTACGCCGTATATCACGGACCGGAAGGCCTCCGCTCCATTGCCCGCAACGCAGAGCTTTTCGCCCACAGGGTTGCAGGCCATCTGAAAGAGGCTGGATATGTCCTGGAAAGCGAAGAATTCTTCGACACCATCAGCATCCTGGGCAAGAACGACGGCAACGGAAACTTCTCCAAATTGAATGTCGAGGAAATCAAGGCCAAGGCCATCGCGGAGAAACTGAACTTCCACTATACCGCCTGCGGCAAGATAAGAATCAGCTTCGACGAGCTAAGCTGCAAGGCAGAGGCCCACAAGATTCTGGGAATCTTCGGAATCCAGCCTTGCTGCCAGTGCGGGGGAGAGCACAAGCACCATTGCCCGGCAGAGAGGACTTTCATGAAGAGAGAGACTCCTTACCTGACACAGAAAGTCTTCAACTCCTACCATAGCGAGACCGCGATGATGCGTTTCATCAAGATGCTGGAAAGGAAAGACATTTCCCTGGCACACTCAATGATTCCGCTGGGAAGCTGCACGATGAAACTGAACGCAGCCGTAGAGATGATGCCTCTTAGCTGGAGCGAACTTACAAACGTCCATCCTCTGGCTCCGAAAGACCAGGTTGAAGGATATATGCAGCTTATCGGAGAGCTTATGCAAGACCTTAACACCATTACCGGTTTTGCAGCCTGCTCTCTCCAGCCGAACTCAGGCGCTGCTGGAGAATATGCCGGACTTACCACAATCCGCCGCTTCTTCAATGCCAACGGACAGACCAACCGCAAGGTTATGATCATCCCTACCTCAGCCCACGGAACCAATCCGGCTTCCGCCGCAATGGCAGGTTTCGACATTGTCCTGGTAGGCTGTGACGAGAAGGGAAACATCAATGTGGAGGAACTCGAGCAGAAGGCCGAGGCTGCAGGAGAAAACCTGGCCGGCCTGATGATCACCTATCCTTCCACCCACGGAGTTTTCGAGGTGAAGATCAGGGAGATAGTTGACGCCATCCACAAGTTTGGCGGAAAGGTTTATATGGACGGAGCAAACATGAACGCCCAGATCGGACTCACCAACCCTGGAACCATCGGAGCGGATGTCTGCCACCTGAACCTCCACAAGTCATTCGCGATGCCTCACGGTGGCGGCGGACCTGGCGTAGGCCCTATCTGCTGCACCGCCGAGCTTGCTCCATATCTGCCTGGCCATCCGGAAGAGAACTGCATTGCAACCACCTGCAAGCTGGCAGGCGGAACAAAGGGAACCGACGCGGTTTCAGCAGCCCTTTACGGTAATCCTCTGCTTCTCCCTATCACCCACGCTTACATCAAGCTTCTGGGCGCAGACGGACTGAAGGCTTCCAGCGAGGTTGCAATACTGAATGCAAACTACATCGCCGAGGCTCTGAAGAACGAGTATCCTACCGTTTATTCCGGAGCTACCGGAAGGGTTGCCCACGAGTGCCTGCTGGATTGCAGAGACTTCAAGGAAAAGTTCGGAGTCGGTTCTACAGACATCGCCAAGAGACTGATGGACTTCGGGTTCCATGCTCCTACACTTTCATTCCCTGTCCACGAGACCCTTATGGTTGAGCCTACGGAGAGTGAGCCTAAGGAAGAGATGGACCGCTTCATCGAGGCTATGAAGACCATCAAGGCCGAGTGCGAAAAGATCGCTAATGGAGAGTTCGACCCTAAGGACAATCCTGTTGCAAATGCTCCGCACCCGGCACACGAGTGCTGCGCCGATAACTGGAGCCATCCTTACTCAAGGGAACTTGCCGCCTATCCTCTGGAGTGGATCCGCGAAAACAAGTTCTGGCCTGCAGTATCCAGGGTAGATGACGGCTACGGAGACCGCAACCTTGTCTGCACCTGCAACTAACCTCGTATGATTACCGGGAAGACACATCTGGCCGATGCCGTAAATGCCAACCCTGCAATACTTTCCGTATTGGAGCGGTTGGACATTCGGCTTGGCTTCCACGAGGCCACGATAGAAGAAGTCTGCTCAAGGTACAATCTCTCATCCCTGTTGCTCACCGATATCTGCAACATCTACACAAGAGAAGATTATGAGCCTCGGGCAGACTCTCTTTCCATCCAGGACATCAAGCGCCTTATTGGCTATCTCAAGACCTCGCACAGATATTATTCCCGGAACAGTTTTCCGAAACTGCACGAGAAAATCCACCGCCTTCTCAAAGAAGGAGACGAATCCAACGCCAAGATCCTCAACAAGTTCTACGACGATTACGACGAGGAGATAAACCACCATTTCCGCTTTGAGGAAGATATGGTTTTCCCGTTCCTTGAGAGGCTTCTAGACGGAGACAAGAACAATATCTCCCCGTTCGACCTCCACCTGTTTGCAAAAAACCACACCAACATAGAGGAGAAACTTTCAGACCTGAAAAACACCATCCTCAAATATCTTCCGGACGGCTATTCCCAATCACTGAGGACAGAAATCCTCAAAGACATCTACTCCATTGAGGAAGATCTGGAAAAGCATACTGAAATAGAAGACAAGCTCCTGGTCCCTTCCATCAACCGTCTCCTCCGCGATGCTGTTTCCAAGAGTGCGGAAGACGAGCAGAAAAAAGAAGAATCAGAGCCTGAAAGCACCCTCTCGCAGAGAGAAAAGGATATTGTAGCGGAAGTAGCAAAGGGACTGACCAACAAAGAGATAGCAGACAGGCTCAACCTCTCCATCCACACCGTCACCACCCACCGCAAGAACATATCCAGAAAGACCGGTATCAACTCAATTTCCGGCATCACGGTCTATGCCATCATCAACAAGCTCGTAGACCTGAACGACCTGAAATAAACTCTAATAATCATCTCCCCGCTGCTCTGCACGGCGGCGATCCTTGTCCTTGATGGACTCTCTTTTGTCGTATTCTTTCTTTCCCTTGGCCAGGGCGATGTCCAGCTTGGCGTAGCCGTTTTCGGAGAGGAAAAGACGCTTTGGAACAATCGTGAGTCCCTTTTCCTTGACAGACCTTTGCAGTTTGTTGAGTTCCTTGCGGTTGAGAAGAAGCTTGCGGTCTCTCTTAGGATCCTTGCGGTTGTAGCTTGCCCAGAAATATTCGGCGATGTGCATGTTTTTTACATACAGTTCTCCGTTAATGAAAATGCAGTAGGTATCCACAAGAGAAGCCTTGCCCGCGCGGATGGACTTGATCTCCGTTCCGTACAGGACAATGCCCGCAGTGTAATTCTCCAGGAACTCGTAATCGAACCCGGCCCTGCGGTTGGCAATGCTTATTTTGGACTTCTTCTCTTTCATCGGGCGCAAATGTAGCACATTGTTTTGTATTTTTGTGTATCTGCCTTATGGAAGAAAAGGATTTCAAACGGGAATGGACACTCTGCGATATGCTTGTGGTTATGGGGCCTACGGCATCCGGCAAGACAGCGTTTGCGGTGAAGGTTGCCCGGTGGATTAACTCCCTGTGTTCTTCCGGAGAACTTCCGTTCAAAGAATGTCATATCATCAGTGCGGATTCCCGTCAGGTTTATCGTGGAATGGACATCGGCACGGGCAAGGATATCGCAGAGTACGGAGAGATTCCTTATCATCTCATAGACATCGCCGAGGCGGGAGAGAAATATGACCTGTTCCGCTACAAGAGAGATTTTGACAATGTGTATGCTGAACTGAAGGCGGATAATGTCTTCCCTATTCTTTGCGGAGGCAGCGGCCTTTATATTGAGGCGGTATGCAAAGGCTATGACCTTAAGGAAGTTGCGCCGGATCCGAAGCTTCGCGCGGAACTAGAAGGAAAGAGCATGGAAGAGCTTGTCGGAATGCTCTCTGACCTCAAGGCAAAGCACGGCACAGTTCCACACAACAACACGGACTTCGACACGAAGAAAAGAGTAATCCGCGCCATTGAGATCGAGCTTGCGTATGACAGGATTCCGCCAAAAGAAGAAACTCAAATCCGTCCGGAAAAAGTGCATTACATAGCCCTGAATCCGGACCGCGAAAGGCGCAACCAGAGGATAGACAGAAGACTGGATGAAAGGCTGAAGGCCGGAATGGTTGATGAGGTCAAAGCCCTTCTGGACAAAGGCATAAAACCAGAAGATCTGATCTGGTATGGTCTTGAATATAAATTTCTTACGCAATACATTACAGGAGATATTTCATACGATTACATGAAAGAGCATCTTGCCATTGCAATACACCAGTTTGCAAAGCGGCAGATGACCTGGCTCCGCGGAATGGAAAGGCGGGGAATAATGATAGAATGGATAAAAACAGACTGATATGAAGAAGATATTTTCAGCGATGCTGCTGGTTGCAGCCGCCTTGCAGTTTTCTTTTGCCCAGAAGGCATCTGAGCTAAAGTATTACGATGTGAAACAGCTTATCGCCAATGGAGAGGCCGTGATGCTCGGGCAGGCGGAAAAGCCGGATGCAGACAGCTGCTACTTTTACCGTATTCCAAACAGGCTCAAGGGCATAGTAAGGAAAGACCTGTGGGAACTTGGATGCGACGGGGCCGGAATCGCTATCCGTTTTTCCACGGATGCGGAGTGCATCGGTGCAAAATGGACGCTGACCTATAACTTTGGGATGAGTCACATGGCTTATACCGGAATCAAGGGAATGGACCTTTATGTCCTGGACAAAGGCAAAGACTGGAAGTTTGCCGGAACGGCATTCCCTAACGGCAAGAATTCCAACAGCGTTTTCGTAAGGAAAATGTATGGTGGAAAGAAGGAGTACATGATATATCTCCCTCTCTACGATGGCGTTGACCATATGGAGATAGGAATAGATTCCACGGCAACAATCTACTCTCCTTCCGGTAGCCTCGCCGAGGGCGGTCTTCCGATTCTCTTCTACGGAACCAGCATCACCCAGGGCGGCTGCGTTTCACGTCCGGGAATGGCATATCCTTCCATCATATCCAGAGCTCTTAACAAACCGACCATCAACCTGGGATTTTCCGGCAACGGAAGAATGGACGGCAATATGGCAGACTGGATAAAGACGATTCCAGCATCGGCCTATGTGCTTGACTGTCTGCCGAATTGCACCTACAACACCACGCGTGACAGCTCTGATTATTTCATCGGATGGATAGCCTATGCTAATCCGGGCACTCCGGTTTATCTGGTGAACAACTTCGAGTATCCTCAGCAGTTTATCCTTCCTGGAAACAACGATGATATGGTAAAGGAGAACATCCTCATCCGCGATATCTACAAGAGGCTGAAAAAACACGGAACCACTCTCAAGGATCCCGTTACGGGAGAATCCTTCCAGACCGGCCCTCTGAAGAACCTCAGATTCATTGACGTGTCAAAGGAAAAGGGTATAGGCAACGAGGACACAGTGGACGGCAACCACATGACCGACCTCGGCACGGCCCACTTCTCAAAGCGCCTGCTCAAACATATCAAACACTAGAAGCCCCAGGCGGCTTTAACATCGGCCGGAATAGTCTGGGCATCTATGTAATCTACAGTAACGAAGGATGAATGGTTCTCGTCGTAATCGGAGTCTGTTTTATCCTTGTACACAATTCTCAGAATAATCCAGCCCTTGACATCAGCCGTGCAGTTATCGCCCGGGAAGAATGTTATATAGTACATTTCCGGACCGGACTTTGAAAAAGCTATTGGATCTTCAACATTGTCTCCCTCTCCGCCATCTACATAAACTTTCAGTCTTTTATGCCAGTTGTTGAACAGAATCCTTGAGTTTTCATCTGAATTTGATTTGGTCTGCAGTTCAACACGGTAAACTTTCTTTTCTTTCGTGAAATGAACATATGCCGTAACAGCCATTGACGGAAAGATTCCTGAAAAAACATCAACATTGCCATATCCGTCCAGAAAAAGATCTTCCGTTTGTTCATCCTCATATTCAAAATCGGCGTCTTCCAACTTGTCCCCGAATTCGGCAACATCAAGATTAAACGGAATATTGCAGAAGGTCATATAGTCACACTTCAGCATTGTCCTGAGCGTGCCTGAGATTTCAACCGGAGTAAGGTCCTGTTGCTGGGAAATCTTCGGAGCACCTGGAGTCGGACGGTTCTGGGTTGCCTGCTGAGGCTGGGTTGCGGCGGTCTGGCTGCCTGTGCGGGACCTGGTGTTTCTTGCCCCTGTGTTCTGGGCAAAAATCATAGTGGCTGCAAGGCAGATGACAGAAAAAAGGAGAGCCCCCTTTTTTATCGCGATAGAAAAAGACTTGTTCATAACCATTTGTTTAGCAGGACAAAGTTAAATCCTGTCAAAATGATTTTTGTGGTGAATTCCACCACAAGTTCCACAAGGCAATAATATACTTTTGCATTAAATCTTATTGCTTTTTATCATGAAGACAATCTTTAAATCGGCTATGCCGCTTTTGTTGGCTGCCGGAGCATTTCTTATACTTTCCTCCAACGGTAACCGCTGCTACGGACAAAGTGCGATGGAGACCTTAAGGGCCATGGGCGGAAACACCCGTGTCAATGTACCTCCGGTCAGCGACCCTGTCTGCTGTTATTGCGGTGCCAACAGAAGCGATTCTCCCCGACGAGAACCCCACAAGCAGGGATGTCCCAGCGGAGTGGCTGAGCAACAATCCCGCAACACAAACAATTCCAATTTCCAGGCATATACCGGATCTAATAACTACAACGCCAACAACCCTCAGGGAGACCACCATTATGTAACATACGCAGACCATGCGGGCAGTTCTTACGTTCCGCCAAAACCAATAAGGGAAACGGCAGAAGGCCAGGCTATGCTGGAAGTTGCAGGAGCCGCAGGAGCGGCACTGGGAGCTCTTGTTGCTGAGGGTCTGAAAGCCCTGTTTTCCTGGGGTTCTGAACGTGTCTTCAGCAGAGACCACCGCGGAAAGGAATATGACCGCAGTGTCAAGGACAAAAACTGGGGAATAATGCAGGTCATAGAAAAAGGCGGGTCGGAAGGAATCTGGGACAAAGGGAACAAGAAATGGTATGTAAAACCGGGGAAATATCACAACATCCACATATTCGACTCGTATGGCGTAGTGCTTCAGGACAGGAACGGAAAGTGGGGAATGATAGAGCCAACCGATAACGGAAGGATTCTGGTGCCGTTTGAATATGACGACTGCATCTTTATCTCTGAAGGGGGCACAGGGTCTCCGGTTGTGTTCGGCTTCAAGGATTCACAGGGCTATATGCACTATATGATAGGCCACAATGTTCTCGACAAATCCAAGAACGCCTACCACTTTGACTTCTACGACGGACATTACAGCCACGTGGAGATTACCGGAAGGAAGCACCCGACCAGGGGAGAACTGATTGCCCTGATTGCAAAAGACTACGACACCGGAAAGACCAAGATCATGTCATATAACTGCAATAATATCTTTGGCGCAAGGCAGGATGAAAAATATGACGACGTCATCCTTACCGGAATGATGGATGTAAGCGAGAGGAAATACAAAGACCTGAACGGAAAAGAG
>JAGCXV010000052.1 GCA_017961175.1 Bacteroidales bacterium | reverse complement strand
CCGGATACGACTGCGGTCTTGGTATCGAGAACTTCAACGATATCAAGGAGGGAGACGTTATCGAGGCTTACAAGATCGAGGAAATCAAGAGAACCCTCTAAAAGGAATCTCAGGACTAACGTGGAAGGGCGTGTATGCTGTTGGCTACACGCCTTTCTCCTTTATGGTAGAATTTACTGTTGTCAGACGGATGGTTCAGCACCCCTTCCTTCACCAGCCAAAGGGTGGAGGAACCGCCGCCGTCAAGGTTCACTGCATTCCGGCAGCCCTTGCCGCCATCCATAGACTGAAGATATTGCTGAACTTCATCCAAGGTCATTCCTGCTGCATTGCCCTTGCTGCGGCCGTCTATCACCATAAGGCAGATCTTTCCATCTTTCTCGAAGACTACGCTTCGAGGATGGCGCTTGTCTGAAAAGCCTTTGTAATAAGGAAGTTCGACGGCAAATCCGTCTTTAATCAGGAGAGGCATGGTTGCCATAACCGATGTTCTCCTGCCAGGTTTCTCCATGAAGATCTTTTCCTTTTCCTGACTCCAAGGCTCTACGGAAAGTTTCCCCTTTCTGATTACAACCGCACCGTTTGTCCGCAGCTTCATGTCAGCGCCTTTTGTCGTGTCTGTAACCTGCCCGTCTATCTGAAGATAGCATACGCTGCCACCCTTCTTCATATTGTAGAACGTTCCGTTTATTGCGGCAACGGCTCCAACCTCCGCAGCCACCTCAGAAGTTCTTTTCAGAGCCTTATGGTCAACCACCAGGAATTTATACTTCCTGGGATTAATTTCAACGAAGGTAACATCCTGAGGGGAACCGAAAAGATCATCGTAGTGGAAATGATAAGTCGCCAGATTTCCGTTAACTCCACAGGAAACAGCCAGCAGAATGCACAGGAGAGCTAATACAGATTTTTTCATAAAGAAGCTTGAGTGTTTATTCGCCCATATCCTCAAGGACATCGACGGTGCCTTTGACGGTCTTGTAGAGGGCTTTGAATATTAATCTTATAATCAGCGCCATACCGATGATTACCGCCAGGGATATGATAAGGAAAAGGCGGGAATGCCCCTCACTGCCCCTTGTTAGCAGATAAGGATTCTTGGTTATGGCGGAGATGATCTTGCCGTTGGAGTATTTGGTGGCGCTCCATTTCTTCACGATTATTCCCCTGTTCACGTATGTGGCACCGCCGTTGGAACGGTTGAAAGTGATCACGGATTTGAAATCGGAATAGACTATGCCGAACGGCAGGCTCCTTTGCGTGTAGGAAGAAGAGAATACGTCTGAGATAGCCTCATTCTCAATTGCATCGGCAATCGGCTGAAGGCTTTTTACAGTTTCATCTTCAGTCATGGCGCTGAGCACATACACATCCGCGCGGTGGCGGCCGTAGTTGAGGGAATCGCCGAGATTCTTGAGCTTTCCAAGATCATCGTGAGTTATTCCGGATGCATCGTAGAAAGAAATGAATATTACCGGAGATTCTGACTTTAGGACGGTTGGGGTGACATCGTCCCCAAAGGTATTCTTCAGGATGAAAGGCATCTGCCTGGCAACCCTTTCGCTGCCTTCCACAACTGTGGATATGGTTTCCTCATACTTCCAGGTTGAATCCGGAAGGTGATTGAGACTGAAGGATTTGCGGACTCCGTCCTTGGAGTAGATAATCTCTGTCTTGTATTTGACAAGGGCCGTGGAATCTCCCTTGAAAAGGTCTCTTCCCGGGCGGAAATCAGTCAGGTCTGCAGGAGGAAGTTCCCTCATGGAGTAAACTGCAACGCCAACGATGAACAACGCATATCCGAGCATGAAGGCCCACTGCCAGAAGTTGCCCGCTATCGGACGCGCCCTGTGCCTTTGGCTGTAGAGATATGCCGTAAGGACCACAAGCACAACGTTCTTGTAGAAAGAAGGCCAAGGCTCCAGATGAATCACGTCTCCGAAGCAGCCGCAGTCCTCCACCTTTCCGGTAATGGCGGAATAGAGTGTAACCCCCGCAAAGAACAGGCTCATAAGGAGGGCAATCAGCGAGAAAAAGCGGAACTTTATGACCTTGAGAATGCAGACTCCCGTCAGGAACTCCACGGCGCATAGCGCAATTCCCAGCCACAAAGCCCAGTGCCCCGGGTCCATCCCCAGGAAGGCGTGGAAATACTCCTTCACCTTCAGCGATGTGCCTACCGGATCCACTCCCTTCAGGAACCCTGAAGCGATGAACACGATTCCCACCAGGTAACGGGCCGCTTTTCTCAACAACTTCCAGAACATGACTACAGCGGAAGCTTTTCTTTTATGCGTTCAAATATCTCATCCGGAGGAAGCATGGATCCATCCTCCGCCATACATTCAACTTTCTGGAAATCAGCATCCCTATCGCACTCTTCCAGATACATCTTCCTAACACCTTCCTGGAAGCTGATCCTCTCCTCGTGGATATCCCTCTGCCCGTTGAGATAGTCCCGGTCGCTGTCCTCGCTGCGGGAAGAAGCCAGGCGGGAAGCTATAAAGTCCAGCGGTACGTTAAGGTAAATGTTCACGTCCGGCCGCGGAATCTTGTAGAATTCATATTCCAGGGAGAAAATCCAGCTGCGGAGCTTCTCCCTCTCTTCCGGATCCGTTATCTTAGAACACTGATAGGCAATGTTGGAATAAACATACCTGTCCAGAAGGACGGTCTTTCCAGCTTTCAGTGCTTTCCTCAGCGATGCAGCGGCATCCTGCCTGTCAAGCGCATATAGCAGAGCCACAAGTTTCGGATGCACCTGATTCAGGTCTCCGAACCCTCCCCGGAGGAACTCCCCTACCAGATCTCCGTAAACGGGAGCCTCGTACCTCGGGAAATGGAGGTATTCCAGATCATATCCTTTTTCAACGATGTATTCCTTGAGCATTTTGACCTGGGTGCTCTTTCCGGCACCGTCCAGTCCTTCTATTACTATCAGCATAACTCTACAAATTTACGAATCTGTTTTCAATATTGCATTCCTTTCCCCCATAGATTATCTTTGTGGTTGCAGTAAGAACAGCCTATGGCAAGAATTAATCGCGATACT
>JAGCXV010000051.1 GCA_017961175.1 Bacteroidales bacterium | reverse complement strand
AGAAGGGATGTGACCTCCTGATCACTTGCGGTGGAATACAGTCCAACCACTGCCGCGCCACCGTAGCCGCAGCCACCCAGCTGGGAATGAAGTCCGCCGTCCTCCTCAGGATCAGCCAAGAACCGCCAGTAAGGGGCAACTACTTCCTGGACAAGCTTCTTGGAGCGGATGTAAGATTCTGCAACCAGGAGGAGTACCGCAATCACCGCCAGGAGATTATGGAAGACATGGCTGAATCTTACCGCAAACTCGGATTCAACCCTTACATAATACCGGAGGGCGCCTCCAACGCAATCGGAACCCTGGGCTATTACTCCTGCATGCAGGAAATCCTACAGCAGGAAAAGCAGATGGGAGTTGAATTCAACACCATAGTTGTTGCAACCGGAAGCGGCGGAACCATTGCCGGACTTCATCTGGCCAACGAACTCGGCCATCTGGGCAAGCGCTGCATCGGAATGGCAGTATGCGACGATGTGGAGTATTTTACCGACATCGCTGACCGAATCTCCAATGAAGCTAAATTACTGCTTAAGGAGTTCCTTGATACAAAAGATTATAGTAACGCAGCCGTATTGCGTAGCAATATTGAGATCAACGACAAGTATGTAGGTATCGGCTATGCCCTGTCAAGACCTGAGGAGCTGGAATTCATCCGCAAGGTAGCCCGTATGGAAAGCCTCATTCTGGATCCCGTCTACACCGGCAAGGCAATGTACGGACTCTGGAACGAGCTTCAGAAAGATGCAGACCCAACCACTCGCATCAATCCGGACGACAATATCCTCTTCATACACACAGGAGGACTGTTCGGCCTCTTCCCTATCAGCGACGATTTCCCTCTTTAACCACCACCTATGCAGCTATACTTAAGCATAAGAGAAATAGCCAGCGCCTTCATGGTGATGTTTGCCATCATAGACATCACCGGAAGCACCCCTATTGTCCTGGACCTGCAGGCCAAGGGCAAGAAGATCGAGGCCGGCAAGGCCGCCATCGGAGCATTCATCCTGTTTATGTTTTTCCTGTTTGCCGGAAACTGGATGCTGGCCCTGTTCGGAGTTGAGATCTACGAGTTTGCAACTGCCGGAGCGCTGGTAATCTTTGCCTTGGCCCTGGAGATGATACTCGGAATCGAGATATTCCGCTACAACGACTCTCCCGGCGGCAGCCCTACCATCGTGCCTCTGATATTCCCGCTGATTGCCGGAGCGGGAGCCCTGACCACAATGCTCTCCCTCAGGGCGGAATACTCTGTCCTGAACATTATCATCGCGATAGCCCTGAACATGATTATCGTGTTCTTCGTGCTCAGGAATGTCACCTGGATAGAGAAAGTCCTCGGCAAGGGAACCGTCTACGTTCTGAGGAAATTCTTCGGGATAATACTTCTGGCTATGAGCGTCAAGCTCTTCGCCACCAACATAATGAAGATACTGCACCAATAAAGACACAACCGCATGAAAACTACAAAGATTCTTCTGGCGCTCTGCATACTGGCCCTTGCAGTTCTGCTATTCATCACCAGCCGCAAGGGAAAGGTTTCTGATTTGGACAAGGAAAGCATTGTCCTTGAGAACATTGCAACCAGGACATCCATAAGGGCTTACACAGAAGCTCCTGTTGAGCAGGCCAAGATAGAGAAGATGCTCAAGGCCGCAATGGCCGCCCCTACCGCAATGAACAAGCAGCCGTGGCATTTTGTGGTTGTCACAGACAAGGACCAGCTCAAGGCCCTTTCCGAGACCAGCCCGTATTCCGGAATGGTGGCAAAGGCTCCTCTGGCGATAGCCGTCTGCGGAGATATGCTCAAGGCAATGGACGGCGGAGGACGTGACTTCTGGATCCAGGACGCTTCGGCTGCAACGCAGAACCTGCTTCTTGCCGCCCACGCTATGGGACTTGGAGCCGTCTGGACAGGTGTTTATCCGGATCTGGACAGATGCAAGTCCATCGCCGAGGTGCTTTCTCTCCCTGAGAACATTATTCCTCTGAACGTGGTTGTAATCGGCTATCCTGCCCAGAATCCAACCCCTAAGGACAAATGGAAACCAGCCAACGTTTCTTACAACAGATACGGAAGCGCAGACGGAAAAACTATAGATATGGAAAAGATGACAGAAAATACAGTATTCTCGCCTTTTGACTACACGGATGACTTCACCGGCAACCCGTTCCTCTGGTTCAAGGGAGACGGCCTTCTGCTGTCAGTTGGAGACAAGGAAAAGAGCAACGCCATGACCATCGGATGGGGCGCTCTGGGCAATCTCTGGGGCCACGATGTCAACACTCTTACTGTCTACGTGTCTGAATCACGATACACCCAGCAGATGATGGAAAACTGCAAGTACTTCACCGTGATGACCTTCGACGAGTCCAGAAAAGACATCCTGGCCTATATGGGAAGCCACAGCGGACGTGACGAAGACAAGGCCAAGGCTCTCGGTCTCCACGTACAGTATACAGAGCACGGCGCCCCTTACTACCAGGAAGCCTACGAGGTCTATGAGTGCGAACTCATCTACAAAGCCCCGTTTGACATGAACAACATGATTGGCCCAGGCAAGGAATTCTACTCCAACCGCCCTAACACCAAGGTCCATCATATGTACATCGGCCGTATCCTGAGCGCCAAACGCAGATAAACAAAAATGAGCATATCAGTATATACCCTTACATCACCGCTTCACGACAAGCAGAGCATTGAGCAGTACACAAAGGAGTTCTTTTCCCGCCTGAAATTCGACTTCGACTACAAGGGAGAAGACTTCTCCACCTGGGGGCAGGCGGACCTGGACCTGATCTTCGTCAGGACCGGCGGTACTGAAAACCTGTTCAAACAGAGGTATATGGATGTGCTTGATGCAAAGAAAAGCGTATATCTGCTCTCATCCTACAGCAACAACTCTCTTGCCGCTTCTATGGAAATTCTTTCCTGGCTGAGGCAGAGAGGAATCCGGGGAGAGATACTCCACGGCTCTCACCAGTACATTTCTTCCAGAATCCAGGAACTCACCCAACTGGAGGCCGCGAGGAAAGCACTCAAAAACACCAGGGCCGCCATAATAGGAAGACCGTCCGACTGGCTGATAGCCAGCGATGTAAACAGAGAGGCCGTTCAGGAGAAACTCGGCTTTGACATAGACTACATCCCGATTGAAGAAGTTGAACGGCTCTGCCAAAACACAGGTCCAAAGGAAGACGGGGCTTTGACAATCTACCAGGCTATCAAGTCAGTTGCAGATAGCCACAGACTCAACGCTTTTACCATCAGGTGCTTCGACCTTCTCACAAGTCTCAGGAACACCGGATGCCTGGCTCTTGCCAGGCTGAACTCTGAGGGCTATGTGGCTGGCTGTGAGGGAGACGGACCCGCTATGCTGTCTATGGTTATCGCCAGAAGCCTTACCTGCAAATCCGGCTTCCAGGCCAACCCGGCAAGAGTTGACGTTGAAAAGGGAGAAGTCCTTTTCGCCCACTGCACCATTCCTCTCAACATGGTGGAGCGCTATGAGTTTGACACTCATTTCGAGTCCGGCATCGGCGTGGGAATCAGGGGATTCATGAAGGAGGGCCCTGTAACTGTCTTCAAAGTATCAGGAGACCTGACCAGATTCTTCGCCGAGGAAGGAGAGCTCATAGAAAACGGAAAAGCCCCTAACCTCTGCCGCACCCAGCAGCTCATCCGCTTCACCGACAAACAAGCCACAAAATACTTCCTCCAGAACCCTATCGGCAACCACCACATCATCCTCCAGGGCCACTGGAAAAACCTTATAGCTGAATTGTTAAAATGACAAAAATGAGAAATATCCTCTTATCGCTGAGTATTATAACCTTTTGTCTAACAGGATGTAAAACTGGCCCTAAAATTTCATCTGAAACGGCGGCGGACATTGCCCAAATCACGGATTCCGCGGCCATAGTTTCCCCTTCTTACGCAAAGGGTTTTACGGTAAAGTATCTTGAAGACGGTATCCGTCTTGTAGATATCCAGGACCCTCAAGCAGACGAGGAAGACAAGATGCCTGTAGGCTACCAGTTTGCTCTTATCCCTAAGGGCCTGGACTCCTCCATCTTCCAAAAGCTCGTTCCGGAGGGATATACCGTCGTAAAGGTTCCTGTCCAGAAGACTATCGCGATGACTCTTCTCCAGATGTCCAACTTCACCGCTCTTGAAGCCATTGACAAGCTCTGCGCCATAACCAGCACAAAGAACCTATTTAACAAGGACATCCTGGCAAAGGTGGAAGACGGCACTCTGCAGAAGATCGGCCACGAGGGCAACTTCGACCAGGAACTGATAATGGCCGCCAATCCTGAAATAATCTTCATATCTCCTTTCAAAAAAGGCGGTTACGATGCCATTAAGGAAACCGGAATAACTCTTGTTCCTCATCTTGGATACAAGGAACTTGTTCCGCTGGGACAGGCTGAGTGGATAAAGTTCATCGGAATGTTCATCGGCAAGGAAAAGACTGCAAACGAGACATTCTCCAGGATCGAGAAAAACTATCTGGACATGAAAGCCCTGGCCGAGAACACCGAGACCCGTCCTACCATATTCAGCGGCGAGATGCATTCAGGCAACTGGTACGCTGTGGGCGGAAAGAACCACCTGGCCCAGATATTCAGGGATGCCGGAGCAGAGTATCTTATCAACGACGAGAACACTGGCGGTGTCAACATAGAGTTCGAGAAGGTTTACGCAACCTGCGCCAAGGCAGACTACTGGAGAATTCTCAACAGTTTCTCCGGCGACTTCTCCTACGACGCTCTCAAGAAGTCCGAGCCGAGAAACGCCCTCTTTGACGCTTTCAAGAACAAGAAGGTCATCTACTGCAACATGAAGCAGACTCCATACTACGAGCTGGCTCCTGTCCATCCTGACCTTCTGCTTAAAGACTTTATTGCCATCTTTCATCCTGAACTGGTGGAAGAAGGCTACACCCCTTCTTTCTACAAACTTCTGAAATAGAGGAAGCCACCTGTAAAAATCACACTCTTGAGCGGCATTTCCTTCTATCATCTCGACTTTTCCGTCTGGCATAACACAAATGTCCCAGCCGGCAAATCTCACTTCCGGAATGACTTGCGTGGCTTTTTCGCACATTTCAAGGCATTCTTTCCAATATGGAATCCTAAAGCCCTTGATTGTCTTTGTTACAATCCTTATCGTATTCAACGATTGAGGATGAAATTCTGCCAACTTCCTGCTCTCCCCGACCCTTTCTTCAACCAGGTAATTGTTCTCCCGGCAAAACTGCCACAGCCTCAGGACCTCATCTGCACCGGGATTACTGACAATAAAAATCCCCTCTCCCTGAGAGCCGAACATCGGCTTTGCCACACATTCCCTAGACGATACCAGATCCTGAAACGCTTCAAATGAAGCATCCCCTGGCCACAGCCACTTTCTGCCCACAAAACGTGAATAAGCTGATAAAAACGCCTTTTTGTCTATGAAACAACGCTTCACTCTCTCATCTGTGACTTTCCTGTAGATGCACTTCATCTGCCTCTGGGAAACAAACTCGCCGCGCCCCTTCTCATCAAGTTTCCAGAACTCATATCCATACATATACTCCCGATAAGACACCCTATGCCGTTTAAGGGCATTTTTATAGTCTCTCAAACTGCCCTGAGAAGGCTTCTCCTCTCTAAAAAGTCCAGCAGCTTCTTCCCAAAGCGCCTTCCTTTCAGACAGCAACCTCCTGTACTCGCTTACAACAGGATACCTATGTTTCAGCCTGCTCAAGAAAAACATTGTATTTGATGTAGTGGTCCCAGAAAATAGGATCACTACACTTCCGGAAAACAAATGGGATATTGTACGGAAGACCAATGTACAGACCTTCGTATGCCGAGAAATCGGCAACATACTCTTTTCCCTTCTTGATGAGCCGGAGGAGGCGGTCGTGGACTTCGAATAGATCCAGTTCCGAGATTTGCTCGAGCTCTTTATCGCCCCACTTGTACCCATTGATCTTCATGAGCACTTCAAAGGTAGAGATTTCACCTTTGGCACGCCTTTTCTTGAGCCATTCATAGGCCTGCTGGGCGATGGCGTCGTAGTCGGGCTGGTGTGTTTGATTATCGGCCATATCTATGAGCGTTATTCCAGGGGTCCAATCAGCAGTGGAGAAATATACTGCTTATAACCGAACGCTTCTCCGACGAAAATCGCCTTGGGGGCATGAATTTCAATCCCAGGCTTGAGTTTCTTAAACTCTTGCCAATGGGACTCTATTTCGCGTAGATAATCCCCATTTTGACGGAATTTCACTCTGCCATTTTGATAAATAGAATAGCCCAAGATTGACTTGTATTTATCGGCCTCGCACCACTGTCCAGTTTCCAAAAAGACAAAAAATAGGTCGGCATCTGTACAGGGGCTTTCTTTCTTAAAACCACGCATTTTCTCCACGTCACGTGAGAATTCGTCGAGATACCATTTCTCGCGTTTAACAATAGACTGCGCCTTGAACTCAATTAAAGCTATAGCCTTTTCAACACGAGTCTTATCCTTGTCCATCTCCAAAATAGCCAAGTCAACTCTACTCTTGCCTGACCCTTCCGGAGCCCACTCCCGACGGACAACATACTTATCTCCATACTTTGGATTATGGGTGATTACTTTGTGTAATTGCCATGCAATTTTGTCTCGAATCTGCTGTTCGTTT
>JAGCXV010000050.1 GCA_017961175.1 Bacteroidales bacterium | reverse complement strand
GCAGCCACAAACATCAGTGCAAGCACAAGGCCCGCCACTGCAAATTTCATCGTCTTTTTCATATCTGCTGTTTTTTGTGTTAAAGCAATGCCTTGAGCTTGGCTTCGATAGCTTCCTTTGTGTTGGAGCCGACCATCTTGTCCTTAAGCTCACCGTCCTTGAAGAACAGAAGGGTAGGAATGTTGCGGATTCCGTAGTTTATAGGAGCTTGTTCGGCTTCCTCAACGTTGCACTTTGCCACAACGGCCTTTCCTTCATATTCCTTTGCAAGCTGCTCAACTATAGGGGCTACCATACGGCAAGGTCCGCACCAGGTTGCCCAGAAATCTACTATTACCGGAAGTTTGCTGTCCAGAACAACTTCCTTGAAATTGGAATCGGTTACATTAATTTCCATAACTGTTCAGTTTATTTTGTTTGAAATACCGTCTGCTAAATTAGCATTTATTTTTCAGAAATCTTACTTTTGTTATAGCAAGCAACTAAAAACCATAACCAATATGTATAAGAATTTTCAATCCTATCTGAAAAAAGAGCTCAATTCAATTAAGAAAGCCGGGCTCTATAAGGAAGAAAGAATCATTACATCCCCTCAGAGAGCGGATATTACCGTAAAGGGAGGAAAGCACGTGCTCAATTTCTGCGCTAACAACTATCTTGGCCTCAGCGATAACCCAAGACTCATCAATGCCGCCAAGAAGGCTCTGGACAGCCACGGCTACGGAATGAGCTCCGTAAGGTTTATCTGTGGAACGGGCGACCTGCAGAAAAAGCTCGAGGAGAAGATCTCCGAATTCTTCGGAACCGAGGACACAATCCTCTACACCTCCTGCTTCGACGCAAACGGCGGAGTGTTCGAGCCTCTTCTGGGCGAGAATGACGCCATTATCTCAGACGCTCTCAACCATGCTTCCATCATAGACGGAGTAAGGCTCTGCAAGGCTGTACGCTACAGATATGCCAACGCAGACATGGCAGAACTCGAGGAGTGCCTGAAGAAAGCCCAGAAGCAAAGGTTCAGGATCGTTGTCACCGACGGAGTATTCTCAATGGATGGAAACGTTGCCCCTGTTGACAAGATCTACGCCCTGGCAAAGAAGTACGACGCAATGGTGATGGTTGATGAAAGCCACTCAGCCGGTGTCGTAGGAAAGACCGGAAGGGGAACCACAGAACTCTACAAGCTCCGCGGAAAGGTTGAAATCCTGACCGGAACCCTCGGAAAGAGCTTCGGAGGAGCCGTAGGCGGATTCACCACAGGAAAGAAGGAAATCATCGCGATGCTCAGGCAGAGGTCAAGGCCTTACCTTTTCTCCAACTCCATTCCTCCGATGGTTGCCGCTGCGGGCATAGAGATGTTCAACATGATGAGCCGCACTAACAAGCTTCAGGACAAGCTGCACGAGAACACCGCCTACTTTGTGGACAAGATGAAGAAGGCCGGATTCGATATCAAGCCAACCCAGAGTGCTATCTGCGCCATCATGCTCTACGATGCAAAACTCTCACAGCAGATGGCAGCCAAACTTCTGGACGAAGGCATTTATGTCGTAGGTTTCTACTATCCGGTAGTTCCTAAGGACCTGGCAAGAATCAGGGTTCAGGTTTCCGCAGGACACAGCAAGAAACAGCTGGACCGCGCAGTTGCGGCCTTCACCAAGATCGGAAAGGAGCTGAAGGTTCTTAAATAAAGGACCCTCCCCATAAAAGAAAACGCCCGGACTCCGGGCGTTTTTCTTTACAAGAACCATTTTTTCTTTTTATCCGGTTTCTGGTTTTCGCCTTCTTCCGCAGAGACAGCGTCTTCCGGAGCCTTGTCAGAAAGCACCTGCTTGATATAGATGTCTCTCTGAGGGAACGGGATAACAATGTTGTTTTCGTTCAAGGTGTTGTAGATGACCTCATTGGCTGCCGCAGTATAAGTGTAGCGCTCGGTTACCAGAACCTGCTGGTAAATCTTGAGAACTACGCTGCTGTCTCCGAACTCGGCCAGACGGACAACGATTCCGTATTTAGGATTGAGCACTGTTCTTCCGTACTTGTCCTTCACGTTAAGCTTTATGAGGGCTCTCTTCAGGAGATCCCTTACCTTGGCCACGTCTGAACCGTACTGGATTCCGACAGGGAGGATCAAAAGCTCATAGGCATTGTTCCTGGTCAGGTTCTTGAAATTCTTCTGGAAGAGGTTGGCGTTAGGGAAGGCCATGATACTGCCGTATTCAGTCTCGATGAGCGTGCTCTGATAGTTGATGCTGTCAACTACACCGCGCACTCCGTCACACTCCACATAGTCTCCCACGCGGAGCCTTCCGCTCATCAGTGAAACTCCATAGAAGAAGTTGTTGATAACGTCCTTCAATGCAAAACCGACACCGGTTGCCAGACCCGCGCTGACAATCGATATCGCCGTTGACGGTATGTGCAGCAGCAGGAAGCAGGTGATGATGTATGCGCCCCAGGTGATGATGCTTATGATGGAATTGGCCAGGGTGAAATTGATCATGTTCTCAGGCAGTTCCTTCTGGCCAGTGCGGGCAAGTACGGAGCGGATCTTGAATACCCTGTAGAAAGCCTTTGCGAGATAACCCAGGCAATTGAACACAAACGCCAGGGATACTGCTGTAAGGATTTTTGCCGCAGACAGGTGTATCACATTGTAATTCAAGAAGTCCGTCTTGAGGTACGATATGGTTACGCTGGACAGGTCGAACACATTTGACGCCATATAGAGACAGAGAGGTATGCTCCACACCGTGAAGAAAGGAATCACGGCCTTGCGGAGTATGTCATAGAGCCAGGTTACCTCAATGTATGAACTCTTGACCTTAGGGTTGATAAGGAATCCGTGGTTGATCCTGTAGGCCCTGAGCCTTTTGGCCATATACCTTTCATAGTATATTTTCAGAAGGTCGGACGCGGCCGTAATTGTCTGGATGATAGACAACTGGAATATCCACCATATTATGATCAGAATGCTCAGCAGCACATATCCCGTCAGGGACAGTATCGTGGTGGCAGCAAAGACCGTCAGGGTTATGTAGTTGTAGATATAGTCCGCAAACTGAACCTTGAATATTTTCCTTCCCTTCTTTTCCGATGAAACGTCATCGTTTACGACTCTTTTCTTCTGACGCCTGATGACCAGACCCGACTTTCTGGAATCATCAGTATTTTCCGTGTATTTCATCTTGCGGCAGATTCTCCATTGCCAGAGGGTGAATATCAGGAGCAGAGGAGGCAGGATGATATTGATAAGCGTATTCGGGGAGAAGGAAATCCTTATGAAGATGATAATCAGGCAAAGAACCATTATCGGCAGGTAGGAACGGATACTGCTCTTGACCTGGTCTCCTCTCAGGCGGATTGCAAAGGACAGGAAGATGGCGGCCAGCAGCCAGGCGAATTCAACAAGAAGCCTTGTAGCCAGCTTGAGGAAATTCTGGTTGGAGAACATCATCGCGATAGTAATCATAACAGCGAAGATGATTACTATCAGAAGCAGGATAAAGCATATTCCGTGCTGCTTGAACCTGTCGCTCTGAAGGTACTTGACTTTTTTCTTGAGCAACCTTACTATTAAGTGGCTCAGGCCGATGGCAATGCCCAGATAGAAGAGGACAAACAGGATGAGGCCTATCATGGTCTGCATCCTCCACTGGCTTCTCAGGCCCCTGGTGTTTACGGCAGCCCATTTGTCCCTTATATCGCTTTGGGCCCTGCTCCAGTATCTTTTGAATCTGGACAGAATGGAATAATATCCTGTCTGACCGTCTATGAATATCTTCTTCTGGACGTCATTGTATCTTTCCTGGGCGTAATTGTAAGCTTCCTGAAGCTGCCGCCAGGTAGCGTCGTAATTGACGCTGTCAGACACGATGGAAGCCTTGGAAGCTTCATACATCTGGAGAAGACCCTCAGAGTAATAGATACAGCTGTCACGGTTTATCAGGGATTTGCCGGTAAGGAGGAATGCGTATTCCACTTCCTGGGAAACGGCCGTGGAATCGTCCGTGTTGGCATCCACCCTCTGTCCGTGGGACGTTACGGCAACTATGGCGGAGTTTAACGACGTGTCTGCCTGGGTTGGAGTTGCCGGGGTATCATCATCATCTTCTTCCTCGGAATGGTCCACGCTTCCAGTAAAGATCGTTTTTACAAGACTGCTCAGTATGTTGGCGCCGGAACCCTTCAGGGAATCAGTAGAATATTCCTCTTCGGGTTGTGGTTCTGGAGGGGTGTTGTGGATTACAGTATCCGGCTTCGGCTCGGACTCGTGTGTCTTGTGCTTTTTTAGCTTCTCGGTAAGCAGAAGTTCTCCGGAATTCTTCTGATGAAGATTCTTGACCTCTTCCTGAAGCTGGGATGCCAGAAGGAAAGTAGAATCGTTTCCGCCCAGACTGTCAAGATCATCTATCAGTGCCGGAGGCAGGCGTTTCAGGGTATAGATAAGTTTCCTGTACCTTTCAATCTCTATGTCTATCTGGTTGATAATCTCGTTAAAAGGACGGCGGTTACGGGAGAAATCCTGATAACGGTCGGATACTTCTTCCAGGGCATAGGTAAGGTCGAAGGTGAAGTTCTGTTTCTGGGAGTAAAGAATGATAGCCAGCTCGTTGCAATCCTCCATAAGCTCAACCATCTGTTTCTGCTGGCTCTGCCTTGTAGCCCGTATCATCTGGCGGGCCATTGCAGTACGCTTGTGGGCGCGGCGGAGTTCGACCTTGAGGACTCTCAGCGTATGCGCCAGGTCACTTTCCTCAAAAACTGCCGCAACAGGCTCTATCACTCCGAAGAGCAAGACCAGAAGCAGCACTATCCTTAAAATTTTCTTCATCGTTGAAAATGGTTCTATTCTACATAAACTACAGAAGAGAGTTTGCTGTAATTCTTTCCTTTGTATGCAAGTACAGCATAGTTCTTCTTGGACGATCCTGAATACTGGAGCATATCTCCCTTGGTTACAAGCTCGGCCTTCCATGTAACGGAGGTGCTTGTGGAGGATTGTTTTACCAGTTCGTACAGCGCATAGCCGTCCGCTCCTGCAACCGCATTCCATTTTATGGTATTTCCACTAAGGGAAATGGTTGGAACGGCTGGAGTTCCGGCGGTGTTGTTAAAGCCCTTGCCCACCTTCGGGATAAGGCTTTCCTTTTGGTAAATATTGGTTTTTACGTAATTGGCAAATGTGGTGGCAAGAAGATGTGCCGTACGGAACCAGATGTTTCCGATTACCCAGTCTGCCTTGCGGCAATCCTCAACCTCAAGCTTGAACTCTTCGTTGGTAAAGCCGGTTTCTCCCAGACGGTATGGGGCCAGGCCAGTAATTACCGGTATCTGGTTGGCGGCGCCGCCGGCAACCGCAACTTCCTTCCAGGTATTCATCGTAGGAAGGAAAGGAGCGGTGGAATGGTTGTGATGCCAGTAAATCTGAGGTGCAAGATAATCCACCGTACCCTGTTCTACCCACTGGACAGGATCTGCATACAGATATCTTGTAAGCGGAAGCCTTCCGGCAGGAGAAACTCCGAACACCTTGTCCGGCTTTACGGAATGCACCCCGTCATAAAGAGCCTTTACAACCTTGTTGATGTTGCTCTCCCTCCATTTTTCAAGGCTGAGGCCACCTCCGTAAAGGGCATATTCCTCAGAATCGTCCCATTCCTTGGCATCTCCCTTAAGTCCGTCCGGATAGAAATAATCGTCGATATGAAGACCGTCAAGATCGTATTTGGTCATCAGTTCTTTTGCCAAAGAATTCAAATAGGCTATAACCTCCGGATTCGCAGGATCCCAATAGAGGTTCGAGCCATATTGCTGAACCCAGTCCGGATGGAGTTTTGAAGGATGGTTTTCTGCTCTGGCAGACGAGGCGGAACCTATTCTCATAGGGTTTATCCAGGCGTGGATTTCCATTCCGTCGTTGTGGGCTGTCTGGACCGCAATTGCCAGGGGGTCATAACCCGGATCCTTTCCCTGTGTACCCGTTAAAACAGAACTCCACGGAAGAATATCAGACTTCCACATAGCGTCCGAATTGCAGCAAACCTGCATGATTACCACATTGCAGTTAACATTCTTGATGTTGTGGATCATGTTCCTGAGGGTGGTCTGCTGGGCGGAAGGATCCTTAACTCCGTTCGGCCAGTCATAACCGCCAACGGTAGTAAGCCAGGAAGCCCTGAACTCGTGATAAAGAAGCAGCTTGTCCTTTGAAGCATTGTATTTGTAATTCTCCGTCGGAGTTGGCGTCGGCGTCGGATCAGTCTTGCCCGAATCCGGATCAAGATCGGATTTGCCACCGCATGCGCTTACCATCAGGCTGATAGCCAGGAAGACACCCGCTGCTTTTATTGTTTCGGCGATTCGTTTTTTCATTATTGCGTGTTCTATTTATCCTTGATGTAAATCACATTGCTTCTTTCAGAATGCGCTCCTCCCCTACAGGAAACAACAATGTAATTGCCACCCTCCTTGCACTTGTAGATGAAGCCGTGGAATGCCTCCTGGAAAACCGCTTTCCATACTATTCCTCCCCCGGCTGTTTTTTCGGATGTTTCTTCCAGGCGATAAACCGCATAACGGTCCGCGCCCTTGACTTCTCCCCATCTTAGATGGCCACCCATCCTGAATACGTCCGGAGAAGCTACCGAAGCACCGCTGTTTCCGATATTCGGAGCAATGGCAGCATCCTGGTAGAATGTGTTAAGCATACTGCTTGTGAATTCATCCGTGATGATGTTGTGGGTGGTAAACCAGCATTGTCCAATCACGTTCTGGCGGAATTCATTGTCCAGATAAGGAGCCTCACGGCATTCCTTAACCTGAAGCACGTACTCGGAAAACTCCGGGAAAGCCTTGCTCTTGTAACGATAAGCAGCCATTCCCACAATCACCGGAACATCTTCCAGAATCCCGGCCCAGCTGTCCAGGACAAGCTTGAAATCGGCAATCTGATGGCCGTGCTGCCAGTAGATCTGAGGAATGAGATAATCGATAGTGCCCTGCTTGGCCCAGTTTCTCGGGTCTGCATAGAGAGCCTGGGTGTTAACCAGCCTGCCGGCAGGGGAAACCCCGAACACGGCGAAAGGCTTAGCCTTGTGCACGGCCTCGTGCATGATCCTCACGATTTCGTCTATATTGCCCTCTCTCCACTCGTCTAGAGTCTTGCCCTGCCCGTATTTCTGGAAGAGAGCCTCGTCGTTCCAGACCTTCTCGCCTTTTTTGGACTTGGCCTGCTCTCCCGTTCCCTTCAGTCCGTCCGGATAGAAATAATCGTCGATATGAAGACCGTCCAGGTCATATTTTGTCATAATCTCAGTTGCCAGTTCACCCAGATATTCCCTGACTTTCGGCTGACCCGGATCCCAATACAGGCGATCTCCGTGCTGCTGCACCAGCTCAGACTTCTTGTAGCAAATATTGTCCGCCCTTCTCGGGAGGTCCAGCTTGCCTATTCTGAGAGGATTGATCCAGGCGTGGATCTGCATTCCCAGGGAATGTGCGGTTTTGACAGCAAGGGCCAGCGGATCGTATCCGGGACCTTCTCCCGGAGTATCCGTAAGGCTCGGAGCCCACTGCAATATCTTGGAAGGATACAGAGCGTCCGTATTGCTGACCACCTGGAACATCACCGCGTTACAACCTGAGCGGTGAATCTTTGTGATCAGAGACACAAGGTCTTTCTTCTGCTGCTCCCTCTGCTCTGCGGAAACCTTCTTCCCCTCCTTCAACATTATGCGGGTCTTCGGCCAGTCTATGCTCTCCACCGTGGAAAGCCAGGCGCCGCGGAATTCAAACGGAATGCTGATACTGTCTTTCTGCTCGTCAAACTTGCGTGCGGAATAATCATCATCTTGACAGAAAGCCGTCGCCGAGCCAAAAATCAAAGCCAGCAGACAGGAAAGGAAAACAAGTCTTTTCATCGGAATTGCATATTTTCTTCAAATATATTGAAATTTGCTGAAAAGGGGCATATCCCTTACTTTTGTAAATGATAAAAAACAACGGATGATAACTCTTGTCATTATAGCGGTTACGTGCATCGTGAGTATTATCGCCTTTTCAAAAAGGGAGATGATGAACGGGATGCTGTTCAATGCCTACCTTGTTTACAACCACAGGAAGTTTTACAGGCTGTTCTCCCACGGTCTTATCCACGGGAGCTGGGGGCATTTGTTTTTCAATATGCTTACCCTGTTCTTTTTCGGCACAAACACGGAGCTTTGGTTCCAGGCCGCATGGGGCAATGCAAAGGGAGCGGTGCTGTATGTGCTGATGTATGTAAGCGCCATAGCCGTAAGCTCGTTGGCAGATCTCTGGAAATACCGCAACACGCCTAATTACAACGCTCTCGGTGCGTCCGGAGCGGTTTCTGCCGTATTGTTTGCATCGGTGCTTTTTGACCCAAAGATGGGTATCTACATCTACCTGATACCAATACCGATCCCGGGCTTTATTTTCGCCCCGCTCTATCTTCTGTATTGCTGGTGGATGGCCAAGAGAAACAAAGACAATATCGGCCATACAGCCCATTTCTGGGGTGCTGTTTACGGCCTCGCATTCCCGCTTATTTTCATGCCAACCCTGGTTTACCTCTTCATCCATGGCCTGGGTTTTTAGGCATGTGCACACTTTTTGCAGTTGACCAGATATGGACTAAAACCAAATATTATGAAACGGAGATTTCTAATTACAGCGATTATCGCAGCAGCCGTAATGCTGCCGCAGATTCTGCCGGCCCAAGGTCATGTCTATATGTATGACAACGGCGGCCGCCCGTCAAGGCCAGCCCGCTATAGCCAGAATTATCTGGGAGGAACCTACTTCGGATTCAGATTTGGAATCAACGCAACTGAAGTCAGTTCAGAAGCCACATATCTGGAAAGCAGTTCTCCAAGAGGAGGACTTGTAGCCGGTATTGCTATCGGCCAGCAACTCGGACCGAGGGTCCCTGTATTTCTTGAGACCGGACTCCTGTATTCTGAAAAAGGCGGAAAGAGCGACTATGGTGGAGATTTCAGCTATAACCTGAACTACCTGGAAGTTCCGTTCAATTTCAAATACATGATCTATTTCCCGGGTCCCGGTATAAGCGTCCAGCCGTTCGTCGGTCCTTATTTTGCCTATGGAGTCGGCGGATATGTCAAGGATTTCGGGGCAAGGGAAGCATATCACTCCTTCGGAGACGCAGACTATCAGTTCAAGAGATTTGACGGAGGACTCAAGGTTGGCTGCGGATTCAGCATCCAGGCATTTTATGCCGAGGTGAATTTCAACGTGGGCCTTGCCAACATCGGCCATGATATGTTTGACGAAACCCACAACCGTGGGGTAAGCCTTACCGTGGGCGTCAACTTCTAGAACAAAGGATCCGCGTCTTCAAGCACGGGGAACTTTCCCCTGAAACGGTTAAGAGCCTCCATATCCAGTTCAACTGATATGGAGGTTTCTTTTGCATCCGGGCAGCTGTCTACAACATTTCCCATCGCGTCAATTACCATAGTCCCGCCAATGTATTCACAAGCCGGATCATTCCCCACTCGGTTGACCGCCAGCACATAGCACTGGTTCTCTATCGCCCTTGCCGGAAGCAGTTTCTTCCAGGTCGGAACCCTCTTCGCCGGCCAGCTGGCAACATAGATTATTGCGTCATATTCAGGTTTCCCATCCTCAGCGATGCCATTGCGGACAAATACCGGAAACCTTACGTCATAGCAAACCTGTAGCAGGATCTTCACTCCCCTCCAGAACACAACCACCCTTTCCTGCCCTGCGGAATAACTCTTGTTCTCCCCTCCATAAGTGAAAAGATGGTGCTTGTCGTAGGAAAAGCACATATCCGGAGTCACAAAGTACAGCCTGTTGAAAAACCGCCCGTCCGTTTCCTTTACAGCCACGCTCCCGCAGACCGCACAATCCAGCCGCAGAGCCTCCTTTTTCATCCATCGCAGGGTAAAGCATTCCCCCTCATTGTCAAGAAGCTCCGCGATGCCTTCCGGAGAAGTAGCAAAGCCGGTTGAAAACATTTCAGGAAGAACAAACAGGTCTGTTCCCTTAAAAGAATCCATTATCGCCGAATTGGCTTTTGCGTTTCCCTCGGGATCCGCCCAAATCACGTCGCGCTGCAAAAGAGTTACCTTCATAACCGAAAATTTCTTGACGCAAATTTACATTTTTGCTAAATTGCACCAAAGTTTAACCAGCCAACCAATATAATTCTCACATAATATGAAAAAATTGATCATTTGTCTGATGGCTGCCCTTATCATTGTTCCGGGGTGCGGCAACATGAACCAGACAACTTCAGGCGGACTTATCGGCGGAGGTGCCGGTGCCGCAGTCGGAGCAGGACTAGGTGCCTTGATTGGCAAGGGTAAAGGCGCTGCTATCGGTGCAGCTATCGGAAGTGCCGTTGGCGCAGGAGCAGGTGTTCTCATCGGAAGAAAGATGGACAAGAAAGCCGAGCAGCTCGAGAAAGAACTCGAGAACGCAAAGGTTGAGACCGTAACCGACGTTAACGGACTCGAGGCCATCAAGATAACCTTCGAGAGCGGACTTCTTTTCAAGACAGGAAAGAGCGACCTTTCAGCAGCCTCCAAGAATGACCTGGCTAAGTTTGCCACATCTATGAAAGACATGGCAGACACGGACATCACCATCTACGGCCATACGGACAACACCGGAACCGCCGCAGTTAACGAGAGACTGTCTCTTGAAAGAGCCGGAGCCGTCAAGAACTATCTGAAGAGCCTTGGCATCGCAGACGCAAGAATGACAAGCGAGGGCAAGTCTTTCAACGAGCCAGTTGCAGACAACTCTACCGAGGCCGGAAGAGCCCAGAACAGAAGAGTAGAGGTTTATGTTACTGCAAACAAGGCTATGATTGAGCAGGCAGAAGCCGGAACACTGAACTAAGTTCTTCCGGGGTTTCCGCCACGAAGATCCTCTGGCGGTAATCGCCTCTTACCATCCCTTGGCTTTCAAGGTGATTCATCAACGATATCAGCGGGTTCCAGAATCCGCTGATATTGTATAATATGACCTTCTTGTCCGTGTATCCGATGGTGGCGGAAGAAACGACGGTGAATATCTCGTCAAGGGTTCCGATGCCTCCCGGAAGCGCGACAAGCACATCGCTGAGGCTGATCATTATCTCTTTTCTCTCCGAGAGGTTCTTGCAGTAGACGGCCTGGTCAACAGGAGAAAAGGATTTGCCCCTTTCCTCTATTATTTCAGGAATTACGCCTATAAGTTTTCCGCGGTTTCCCTCCTGAAGGGAAGATGCTCCCGCCAGAAAACTCTCAGCCACGGTTTCCATTAACCCGAGACGGCAGCCACCCCATACAAGGGAATGTCCGCCCTTCCCTATCCACATCCCAAGAGCCTGGGTTGCTTCAAAATAGGCTTTGTCTACATTTTTATTCGCCGAACAGAAAACTCCGATTTTCATATTGCAAAGTTAAACAAAAAGAGACCGCCCCAACCCGGCGGTCTCCCTTCGTGTCCGAAGATCAGGCTTTACTTCGGGCTATTTATAATCACAACACTGCTGTCTGGCAAGTAAAGTTTGGAGGAAATGTAGGTTCCGTCAAACTTGTGCTTCTTTGAGATGATGATCGGATGGATGGTAAGGATGCTGTCCTTTACTTCTATGAGTGCGCTGCCCGCATCTTTCCCTTCCTCTTCTCCGCCAAGGGCCTTGATTGCAGAAATCCTGCTGGCCACAATCTCAAGGTCTGCCCTTACGGTGGTATCCTTCACTATACTGGTTCCTGAAACCGAGGTGCTGTCGTCCACAATTATGGAAGAAGACTTGTGTATCACATCAAGGGTCGGATATATGGCGTAGGCTTTGTTCTTTCCCTTTGTGATATACATATACAATCCGCCTCTGTAAGGATCTCCGTCAGAAACTCCTCTTTCCTCATCGTCTTCGTTGAAAGGTCTTCCGTTCCAGGTTACATAGCCTCCGATCCTGCGCTTTGTGCTACGGGCCATGCGCTCGCTCATCCTTTCCCAGGTTACGCTCTGTCCGTCAACCGTTTCCGGCAATGCTGCATATTCAACCTTCAGGGTGTCGTAAAGCTTGTCGAAAGATTTGGTTGCGGATGTTTCCTGAACGCTGCCGATCTTCATCGCACGGCTACCCATAAAGAGCACAAGGCCGATAAGTGAAAGTATCCACACCAGGAACAATATCCAGCCAAGGCGGAACTTCGGCTTCTTGAGGTTGAACAGCCACCATATTCCAACATAGAACATAGCGATGCAAGGAATTATGAGACTGCATACTATAAGAACCTTGTAAAGGACCCTGCCCCACGGGTTGATGTCTATGAGATTAAGGGCATTGACAGGATTTACACCGATAATGGCATCGCTTCCTATCATTGCCATCCATATCATGGCAAGGAACAATATGCCAAGCCCGATGAAAACCAGTCCGGCAAAAACCTTTATCAGGCGGCCGAACCAGCTTCCCCTGAACTGCTCCGGGTTATTGACGCTTTCTTCAGCGCCCCTGACTCCGGGATCGGCTCCCATCATCTGGCACTTCTGGCTATAAGTATGCGCTGCCGGAATAACTATCCACAGGATAATGTAACCCCAGAACACGAGATGGAACAAAGGAGAAATCATGTGCAGCGGGTAGAAGAAATGATGTCCAACCAGATGCAGGGCGATTATCACTGCAAGAATGATTCTGAGAATGCTAGGGTCAAACTTGAAATAATGTCCAAGTCCGGAGCAGACACCACCGATCATGCGGTCTGTGGTGTCGCGGTAAAGGCGGCGGCGTGCCTGTGCAGGATTCTGCTGAGGAGCCTGATAGGTCTGCCTTTGCTCTGAAGTTGTTCCGGCATTGTTTTCCTCTTCCTCATCGCCGAACTGGCTTGGATTTCCCATAATGGAAATGACATCTTCTATCCTGTCGGAGGTCACGACCTCTTCCTTGGAGTTCTTTTCCAGAAGGAGCTCCGCGATGCGGCTTTCTATATCACTGATGATTTCCCTTCCGTCCGGCCTTTTCTCATAGTGGAGGGTGATGGTATCCAGATAGGCTTTCATTTTCTGATAAGCCACAGGACTCAGGGTGAACGGAACACCACCAATGCTGACTCTCATTACTTCTTCCATTATTCTTCCTCCCCGTTTAAGTCAATGCCTGTCTTGATAAGTTCCACCGTCTTGATGACATCTCCCCAGGCCTCGTCCATCAGCTCAAGCGCCTTGCGGCCCTTTTCTGTCAGGGAGTAGTATTTTCTAGGCGGTCCGCTAGGGCTCTCCTCCCATCTGTAGGAAAGAAGTCCCTGGTTCTTCTGGCGGGTCAGCAGCGGATAGAGGGTTCCCTCAACCACTATCATCTTTGCCGCCTTAAGCTCGGCAATAAGGGGAGATACGTAGGAGTCCCCTTTTCTGAGAATGCTCAGGATGCAGTATTCAAGCACCCCTTTCCTCATCTGCGCCTTGATGTTCTCGGCGTTCAGATCGAGGTCATTGTTGATATTGTTGTTGATTTCCATAACCTTACTGCTTTCTCGTGAATTTTTCAATATTTTCCGCCGTCAACGGCCATCCTCTCATCTCGCACTTCTGAACCGGAGTCTGTGCAGGAGGCGCAACGATCCACAGGATGATGTAGATAAGCAGTCCACCACCGCCGATCAGGAACAGAACCACGAAGATTACCTTCAATATGGTCGGATCGAAGTTCAGGTAATAACCCAGACCGGAGCATACACCGCCGATGCTGCGGCTGTCAACATCCCTGTAGAATTTTCTAGGAGGGTTGTCCTGGTAAGGATTGGCGTACGCCTGGTTTGAGTAGGCCTGTCCGTTCGGCTGGCCCTGACCGCTTCTCGTATAGGCGGTGCCGTCCGGCATTCCCAGGCGGCCGATGATCTCCTCTATCATATAAAGGTTGACCACGTTTTTAACGGACGAAGTCTTGGAAGAAAGAATCTCCGCGATCCTCTCTTCGATATCGCTCATAGTCTCTTCAGACTGGATGCCGGCAGAAGACCTCGTCCTGAAAGCTTCGAGGTAATCTCTCAGGAGCTCGTAGGCGTCTGTCTCAAGGGTAAAGCTTTTGTTGCCGATGGCAACGCTGACAACTTCTTTCATGGTATTGGTGTTTTTAAGTGTTTTTGTTTCTTAAGTATTTTGCAATGCAAATATATGTGATTTTATTGGTACTTTGTATTGCATAGTAGTAAATTTTTAAGAAATCCTGATACCTTAAGCCATCTAAGCCTCCTGGTATCAGGATATTATGTTTGTTGTAACAATTGTTACGTTTTTGTTACAATTACTGCTCTGCAGGTGTTTCCTCTGCTGCCGGAGCGGCCTCGGTCTGTCCGCCTACCGGGAAGGTAGGTACTGTAGAAGCCGGCTTCTTCTCCAGGATCTCCTTGGCGCTGGTGGTCTTTGTGCCCTTTGAAGTGGAGATGGCTGCTGTAGCTGCAATGCTGAATACTATAATAACAGCTGCGAGAATCCAGGTGGACTTTTCCAGAATGTCTGCAGCCTGTCTAACGCCGAATGTTGTGTTGCCGGCACCGAAGTTGGAAGCAAGTCCGCCACCCTTTGAATTCTGCAGCAAAACTGCGATGGTGATCAGTACGCTTGCTATCACGATTATTACTACAAAAAATCCGTACATATCAATCTGTATTTTTCTTCAATTCGTTTACAAGGGCTGCAAAGTAAGCACTTTTTTGCGGATATAGCAAAATAAGTTTGGAGAAAACTTCAATGGCCTTGTCGTAAAAACCTTGCTGCGCATAGATGTGACCGAGGGTTTCTGTGCAGAAAGCGAGGTCGTCGAAGTTGACGCTTCCATCGTCTTTGAGCAGTGATGTCCTCTTTTCCCTCGGCTTTGGAGGAGCGGGCTTTTCCTCCGCCTCTTCCCTCTGGCGATAGAACGGGCTGCTTTTCAGCTTGAGTTCCATATCGTCCTCAGGATTAATGGTTTTGAGGTCTTCCTTGGAGAAGAAATCTCCACCGGCAACAATAACCCTCGGGCGATGGACCGGTTCCTCCTGAACCTGCGGCTTTTCTTCCGCAGCGGTTTGGTTTTCCTCAGCGATTTCCTCTTCCACCGGAGAATTGATCCTGTCGTAAAGAGTCTTTCTGGAAGACAGGAAAACCGCTGTCTGGGAAAGGGTCTGGGCAAAAGCTTCCTTATCCTTGCGATAGAGTTTTTCCATAAGGATTTCCCTCAGATACGAAAACCACGGACTCTCCTTGAGAGCCGCTTCCATATCCATAAGGTCCATGGAACTTACTTTGGAATATGTCAATTCCCCTATCTCCATTCAGCAACGGTAGCGTTGAATATATCTTCCACCAGGGTTTCTATGATCTGCTGGCACAGGGCGTCCTGCACGGAATCCAGAGAGTTGGTCGAATCGTAGTCCTGGTATGCGGCAAAGCTTCTTCCGCTAGGGAAGGCCTCGTCTGGATACTTGTTGTTCTTGTAGAAAATCCTCACCGTAATCGTAAGGCGGTTGCGGGAAGCAACCTCATCCGCAGTAACGGCGGTAGGTGTAACCTCATAGCTGGAGATATAGCCGGAAACCTCCAGATCCGCCTCGTCATAAACCATTTCCAGCTTGGTAAGGCGGCGGTACTTGTCCTGAAGAGCCTCTGTCAGCTGGCTGGCCAGAGTCGGGTTGATTATCATCGCCTTGTTCTCCAGGTTAGAAACCATTATAGTCTTTATGTCAGGTTGCAGGCTGGTTCCGGAGAATGAGTAGATGCCGCATCCTCCCAGAATGGCCATCGCAAAGATTGCCGTAAATATCTTCAGCAGATTTTTCATTTCTTTTTCTTTTTCGCGTCTATTCCGTAATCCTTTATTTTACGGTAAAGGGTTCTTTCTGATATGCCGAGTTCCTCTGCCGCAGCCTTGCGGTTGCGCGGATATTTCTTCAGCACTTCAAGAATACGATCCTTGTACATGGATTCTATTGAAAGATCCTTATTTTTCTGTTCATCTTCCGGAGTCTGCTCAACGACAATAACCTTTGGGGCTGGTGTCTGACCATCCGGCTCTACGTGGATCGTCTGTGACTGCGGAAGTCCTCCTGCGGAAATCTTCTGCTTGATGGCGTCCACTTCATGCTTTAGGGAATAAATCATCTTGTAGATCACTTCCTTGTCGTTGATGAAACTACCATCCTGGCCTGGAACGCTGAGGACCGGATGAAGGTCTTCGTTATGCTGGGGGATGTAGGAATTCAGCGTTTCTGCATCAATTATCCTGGAAGTTTCCAGAATGGTTATCTGTTCAACGATATTCTTCAGCTGACGGATGTTGCCAGGCCATCTGTAAGTCAGAAGCGCAGCCTGCGCGTCTCTGGTCAGAGAAATCGGCGGCATATTGTAACGGTCTGCGCAGTCAACGGCAAACTTCCTGAAAAGCAACGGGATATCACCGCGTCTTTCTCTCAGTGGAGGAAGGGTTATCGGTATCTGGTTAAGCCTGTAGTAAAGGTCTTCCCTGAATTTCTTCTGTCTTATGGCCTCCATAAGGTCCACATTCGTGGCGGCAATCACCCTCACGTCCGTCTTCTGTACGGTGGAAGATCCCACCTTGTAGAATTCTCCGCTTTCCAGCACCCTGAGAAGCCTCTTCTGTGACTCCGCGCTCAGCTCTCCGACCTCGTCCAGGAATATCGTTCCCCCGTCGGCGACCTCAAAATATCCCTTCCTGTTCTCGTTGGCGCCGGTAAAGGAACCTTTGATATGGCCGAAAAGCTCGCTTTCCATCGTTCCCTCCGGAATGGCTCCGCAGTTTACGGCAATGTATTTATGGTGTTTTCTCGGGCTGTTGCTGTGGATTATCTGAGGTATGGATTCCTTTCCCGTTCCGCTCTCTCCCATCACCAGCACGGACATATCCGTAGCTGCAACCTGCTCGGCCACCGCAAGGGCGCGGAGAAACTGAGGGTCGTCTCCTATCAGGTCAAAGCGGTTTTTTAAACTCTGCAACTCCATTTCCTGTATATTTTTCTTGCTCAAAAGGCAAAGTTAAGAAAATACTGACATTTTTTCAGTAATTTTGTCTGATGCTAAAGACGATGGAAAAAATACTTGCAATCATTCCTTCCAGATACGCCTCCACGAGGTTCCCGGGAAAGCCGCTGGCTCTTGTCCACGGGGTTCCGATGGTAGTGCGTACCTTCCGCCAGGCCGCCAAGGTCTTCTCAGACGTGTGCGTTGCCACGGACGACGAGAGGATATTCAACACTGTTATCGAAGACGGCGGTCAGGCCGTGATGACATCCTCCTCTCACCGCAGCGGTACGGACCGCTGCCTGGAGGCTCTGCATAAATATACTGCACAAAGCGGAAAACATTTCGAGGGTGTGGTAAACGTCCAGGGAGACGAGCCTTTCATTTCCACCCTCCAGATGGAAACCCTTGCTCACACGCTTATGAAAGACGGTGTGGATATCGCCACCATAGTCAAACGGGCCGAGAGCGTCTCCAGCCTGGAAGACCCTAACCGCCCGAAGGTGGTTGTGGACAAGGATATGAACGCACTGTATTTTTCCCGCAGCCTGATTCCTTTCCACAGGGGAGAACCGCTGACTGATGAAAAGCTGGGCAGCCTTCCATATTATCTTCATGTCGGGCTTTACGGCTATCGCTGCTCCGCTCTGGAAAAGATCTGCTCTATGGAAGAAAGCTTCCTGGAAAAATGCGAGAAGCTGGAGCAGCTCCGCTGGCTGGAAAACGGTCTCAGGATCAAGGTCGCCGAGTGCAATACCCCGTCATTCGGAATAGACACCCCTGAAGACCTGGAAAGAATCAACAAAATGGATTTCAACGAATTATAAGAACTAACACTATATGAAGAGATTTTTCAAAACCACTCTCATCGCGGCTGTTGCACTAATCGCAGCATTCTGCGCAAGCCCTCAGCAGATGGCAAAACTTGCATCAATGGTCAAGACGGAATGCAATCCTCAAATCCTGGAATGCGTGGCGGGGCAGATCAAGGCTACATACACCATTAATTTCCCGGCCAACTATTTCGTGCCAAATGCATATCTCAAGATCACCCCTCAGCTGGTATACAACGGAAAAACAGAGAACGCTCCGGATTTCTGGATGCAGGGAGAGAAAATCAGGGACAACTACGCTGTGGTTCCTTACAAGAGTGCCAGCACCGTAAAGCGCGATGTAGTGTTCGATTACAAGCCAGGTATGGAGAAGGCTGTTCTTCAGCTTGCCGTAACCATCTATAACTCAAGCAAGTCTAAGAGCTGGGAATATCCTCTGCCGTTCAAGATCGCAGAGGGAACTATCTGCACCTCTATGCTCGCCCAGACCAACGGTGTTCCTTTCTTTGAGAAGGACAATTACCAGATGGAAACTACCGAGCAGGTGGAGACCCAGATTCTCTATGATGTCAACAAGTCTGATGTAAAGGCAGCCCGCCTGAATTCCGATGAGGTAAAGGCTTTTGAAAAATTCCTCAGCGATGCCAAGAAAGACTCCAAGAAAACCGTAAAGAAGGGAAAGATCATAGGATATGCTTCTCCTGAAGGACCGGAAGACAATAACAACAAGCTTTCCATCCAGAGAGCAAAGAGCGCCAAGGCTGCTTACGACAAGACTATCTCCAAGAGGGCAGACGTCGATATGGACGTTACCGTAGAGGAGAAGGGAGAAGACTGGGAAGGCTTCAAGAAACTTGTGGAAGAATCCAACATCGAGGATAAAGACCTTATTATCAGAGTGCTTTCAATGTACTCGGATCCTGTTGTAAGGGAGAGGGAAATCAGGAACATGTCCCAGGTATTCCAGACTCTCAACAACAAGGTGCTCCCTCAGCTCAGGCGCAGCCGCATCGTCGCTGAGATTGACAAGAAGAACTTCACCGATGATGAGCTCAAGCAGATGATCGAGACTTCTGACGACCGTCTGACTGAAGAGGGTCTGCTTTACAGCGCCAACCTCTTTGAGGATGCCGCAAAGAAGGCTTCCATCTATAACCAGGCTGTAAAGAGATTCAACAGCCAGAGGGCTATCAACAACCTCGCAGCCCTTGCCCTCCAGCAGAACAAACCGGATGAGGCCCTGAATTGGCTCAACAAGATAACCGACAAGACTGCAGGTTATTACAACAACCTCGGAGTTGTTGAACTCCAGAAGGGCAATGCCGACAAGGCCGCTGAATATTTCTACATGGCTCAGGGTGAAAACGGAGAAATCATCGATTCTGCAAAGGAAAATCTCGGCGCTCTCCTCATCCAGGACGGAGACTATGACGGAGCTCTCGAGGTTCTTGACGGAGTGGACGGATTCAACCATGGACTCGCCCTTCTGCTTAAGGGAAGAAACGACGAGGCTCTCAGGGTTCTCAAGCAGGAATACAACCCGGACGAGTCTTACCTCAGG
>JAGCXV010000008.1 GCA_017961175.1 Bacteroidales bacterium | reverse complement strand
GGCGATTTCTTTCCACGATTCGGTTTTAGCGTCGAAGTAAAGCATGAACGGGTTGAAGTGGTTGGTGACGTTGCAGACACCAACATTGACACTGTGCTCTGCACGGTCGGACTTGAAGGTCTTCTGCCAGCCGAGGTCCAGGCGGAAAACCGTCGGCATGTGGTAGTTGTTGACTCCGGAGTAGTAGTCTGCAATCCAGTTGTCTTCCAGAAAAGGCATCGGATATGTTTCCGACTGACCGTTTTCCCATTGACCGCTCTGAAATATAACAGTGGCTGTAAAATTCTTCCACTGGGCCGTTGCGTTCAGTACATGTCGGCGGTCGAATCTCGCATGGAACGGTTGTCCGTCGTAGAATGACGGGAAGCCTTCCCTCGTTGTCTTTGACAGAGTGTACGATGCCCTCGCATACCAGTCATCCTTCTGGAACTCATACAGGACTTCAAGGCCGTACGATCGGCCATTGCCAATTTCGATATCGTTTTCCCACGTTCCAAGGGCTCCGCTGAACAGGGCCTGAGAGTATTTATAGTATATCAGATTCTCCATCTGCTTGCAGAATCCTCCCACTGAGAAATTGTGAGTTCCGAAAGTGCCTGACAGGCCGACGCTACCCTGGTGCATCTTTTCCGGTGCCACAGACTCTCCGCTCGGCACTATCATATCCAATGACCATCCTACCGGAAGACCTTCCAGGCTGTGATAATACTGCCGGAGAATGTCATAAGAAGCCTCCAGTGCAACATGCGGCGAGAAAAAGAATTGTGCGGACACGCTCATTTCAGGGTCCTTCAACTTTCTGATTTCCGCATAGGCTTGGGTATTGGCATTGGTATTGGGCAGATTGTCATAGTTGAGATAATAGTTATATCGTCCTGAAGCTTTCAGTGCCAGCCTGTCTGGAATCCTGTATTCTGCTTGTAACCATGCGGTACATAGCAGCACCTTGGTTTCTTTGCTCAGCTCTCCGACCTGTCCTGGAGAAAAAATTGAATAGCGGGTGTTCAATCCTTCAGAAAGCGTGAGGCGGCCTGATCTCCCAAACTTGTGCAGCATGCCGGTCTGAAGCCCGTATTCCATCAGATCCGAGCGGAGTGAAAGATGATTCTGCTTCTCCCGATAGATTGTTTCCTGGTCTTGAGAAGTTGAATATTGATTGACAGAGGCCGTCACTATAATATCCGTCCACTTGCCTTCACGGTTATATTTCACAATGCCCAATAAATTGTGCCAGCCCATGACTTCATGAGAGGTATCTTGCATATCGAAGCCATAGCGGTCCTGACTGCCGAGAAACGAGGCTGTAAGAGTGTTTTTACCATTAATCTGATAATGCAGCTTGGCATAACCGTCAAACACTCCTGCCCTGAAATTCTCGAGGCCGCCCAGCATGGATGGAAGGGCATTCTTGACGGCACGGTACTCCAGCGCCAATGGTGAAAGTCTGAAAGATGCGATATATGACAGTTTCTTGCCGACGGGTCCTTCCGTCCCTGCGCTGAGCAGAAAATTGTTCAGGGCAAAGCTAGTCTGCTGTGTCTTGGAAGGGTCTTTCGTGAGGATTTGCAAATGCGCGGCAGTAAAGTTACTCTCCGAACCATCGAAGCCGCCCTTGTTCAGTTCGGCACTCTCAATAACTGCCGTAGGCACAAGTGTCGTCAGGCCCAGAATATGAGAGTAACCGTAGACAGGCACTCCGTCCAGGGTGAAAAGGTTGTTGCCGGTACCGCCGCCGCGCACATACATGGCGGTTGTGCCGTCTGCTCCTGTGGTAACACCGGGAAGGCTCTGCACCCAGCGAATAGGATCTCCCTCGCCTACGGGAGATAGCACGCCCCTTATCCCTTCCAGACCGGTATGCAGCCTGCCGAGACTTAGTTCAAGGCGTTTTGAGTCTGTCTTTACTGCGGCTTGAAGCGTATCATCCCATGCCGGGGACTGGGCGGAAGCTGTTATTGCCGCCAGCATGGAAATGACACTAAGTATCAGGGTTCTGTTTGTTCTCATAGCGGCCACATATCATCGGAATAATAAGTATTATAACTATCGCTACCAGAACCAGCAAAATAGGGATGATTCATCCCGTCATCGACGTATTCATATTCATTTGACCACTGGAATTTGCGGACGTAAGTGGCGCCGAAGATTCCCAATCCTCCGACAATGTTGGTGAATACATTGTCGCGAATGAATATTGAAGATAAATCCGAAGATGCCTGGATCTCTTGCTTATGATATGCATCTGTAAGATACGCGTCCATATCCTTGGACATGGCGACTACCTCTATATATCCTTCGTCGGGAGCAAGCGGGTCTGCAAGACCGTGATCTCCGTAATAAACTTGGTAGAAATCCTTGCAGTTATACTTCCCTTCCAGACTTCCGGATATGGAAAACCACCACCCTCTCTTATCGGACAAGTCCCGTGCGGGGAAACGAAGAAAACCTTTGTGGAGCACTTCTCCAGCAAGGCGGGGATAGAGCTCTGATACGTGAGAATTATCTACGAACTGGTTTGGGATGTCTGTCCTGCGGGGCGGTTCATAATAAGTCCCTGTCACGTTAAGATCGTCTGCATACGGATAGTTGGTGCATATCTCTCCAGCGGTAGTATGCTTCCCCGTAACTGCATCATAATTCCGGGCATATATCCACACGGCATCGGGAAGAGTCTGCACATAATATTCTTTGGGTCCAAGAGGCAAAGAATCGAAATCCTCGGCATTGGGAACAAAGGGTACTTCTGGTATTGTTGAAGGCCAATTGAGCCCTTGAATCTTATAGAAACACCGTCCATGGGCGAGAATCCTGGCAGGTTGTGGCATGGATTGCTCTGCTGTAATCATTTCATATCCCGGCACAGTTATCTCCAACTTATAATGATGTCCCTTTTCGGCGCAATAATCCAATGTCCAGATGCCGTTATCCTGATAGCGGAAACTGCCGACCACTTCATGAAGAGATTCATCGGTCAGGGTGGCGGTTGCTTCTTCTACCGGAACCTGTTCTTTCTTAGAAGCACCTTTCGTATAAAACAATGTCAGCTCCTGTACGGACTCATTTGAAAGGACACATATCACAGCCACTTTAGGCTTTTCATTGGCATCCATCACCACATCCTTGACGCAGGAGGTCAGCGCAAACGCCATCAACAGGAATAAGCAGATCTTCTTCATAGAATCTATCTGTCAATAATAACACTCAACGATAGCGGAGATATGGTATATTATTATAACACCAGAAACCCAGAAATACTGCTTCTGATTTTTATGTAATGTATTAGTATTATTGTATAAGCATTACAAATCTCGCCATTTCATTTTGAAATATACGGGAAAACAAGTAACAGTTTCCCTATGCTACAACACTGATAATCAACATCAAAACGCATCTGACAAGTAACATATTGTTGATTATCTGACATGAGGCATGTTCCCAGGATATCAAATGACTCCACACAACAATCGCCCGCTGTTTAGATGCAGCGGGCGATTATCATAAAACACAATAAGTGTTGCTGGCTTATTTATCCAAGACGATGTCGATGAAATAGCTGTAATAATCTCTGTACAAGGAACGATCAAATACCGCTATATCTTCCTGCGAAGATGACAGCACCCGTGGTAATTTCAGTAATCAGGTAGAGGAAAGGCCGGTCAGCATGGAAGACCACTCGGTCCTTCGGGAGCATCGCCCAAGTTCCTTCCACCTCTCCATGAGATACGACTGCTGCTACTGTGCCTTCTTCATCGACCTTTATCGAGGCATCC
>JAGCXV010000049.1 GCA_017961175.1 Bacteroidales bacterium | reverse complement strand
TCTGACCGTTGTGCATCCTCATTATCTGGCGTGAGATGGCAAGCCCGATACCGCTTCCGTCTTGCTTGGTGGTGTAGAACGGCACGAACATCTGCTTCTGGGCTTCCGGGGATATCGGCTCCCCGTCGTTTGAAACTTCTATAATGGTAACGTCAGACGAATCAATCCTGGCTTCCATATTTATGGTCCGGGCCTTGGCCTGAACGGCATTCTTGACCAGATTGATAAGAATCTGAAGTATCTGCCCCCTGTCTGCAAACAGAATCACGTCATCAGAGCGTTCTGCAAATGAAAGACTTGCACCGGAGGATGCCAGTTGCTCCGAAGTAAGCTCCATCACTTCTGAAGCAAGGTCCCTGACATAGAACACACTCTTGACAGGAGGCGCCACCCTGGTGAGGTTGCGGTAAGATTCCACGAACTGGATCAGAGAACGGGAAGAGGAAGCAATAGTGTCCAGACCGTCCCTGAGGGCCTTTCGCCTCTCCTGCGTCAACTCATCCCCTTCAGGCTCAAGATATGAGACCAGAGCATCGCTGAGTGAGGAAATAGGAGTGACTGTATTCATGATCTCGTGGGTCAGGACCCTGATGAGCTTCGAGTAAGCCTCCTCCTGGTTAGTCTCCAGTTCCTCTGTAACATCGTTGAAGGAAACTATCCTCACGTTCCTTCCCTGCACAAGGGCGGAGGACTTGGACATCACTATTGTCTTCTGGGAACTCTCGTTGTAGAAGCTTGCCTTGTTCTTCTCTGGGTCGGACACTTCTTTTTCAGCGATAAAAGCCGCGGCCAGATTGTTGTCTATTATCCTGAGTTGCTTGATGTTGACAAGAGAAGCCAGTCCGAGAATCTGAAGCGCCCGGCTGTTACTGTAAGTGATTGCGCCTGAAGAGGTGTCAAACACTACGATTCCGGTTTTGACATTGTCCAGAAGGGTGCCGAAAAACTTCTCCTGCTCACGGATTGCCAGCCTTTCCTGCTTGAAAATATCGTTCAGGCGGTTGAGTGTCTTGTTCAGTCTGGATTTCCTCTCGCTGAAGCGGAAGTTGGTTTCACCGTCCTCCAGAGCGTCCAGCATATAGTTTACCTTGCGCCGCACCCTGTAAGAACTGACTATGACGGCAAGAACCGCCGACAAGACGGCCACCCCCACAATCAATATGACAATCCACTTCAAAGGCATCCTAAAGCCCGTATTTCTTTAATTTGTTGTATAATGTAGGACGACTGATATCCAGAGCCTTGGCAACGAGAGAAAGGTTATCTCCATACTTTTTCATGGCAGAGGCTATAGCCTGTTTCTCAGCCTCCTCCAGAGTGAACACGTCTTTTCCGGAAGATTCCGTTTCTCCCTCAGCGGAGTCTGACAGCTCGTCCGAAAAGGCAGAGGCTTCAAGCACAGGGCCATCGCTGAGAATAACGGCTTTCTCCATCACGTTCTGAAGCTGGCGGATATTGCCGCTCCATGAGAGTCTTGTCAGAAGCACTCTGGCTTCCTCTGTCATTCCGCTCACGTCTCTGTGGTATTTCCCGGAGAACTTTTTCAGAAACATAGTTGCCAGGGGAACAATGTCTTCAACCCTTTCCCTCAGAGCCGGAATGTGAAGATGGAAGGCGTTGATCCTGTAGAAAAGGTCTTCGCGGAAAAGGCCGTCCGCAACAAGCTGGGGAAGATTCCTGTTTGTAGCGCATATCAGCCTGATATCCACCGGAATAATTTTATTGTCACCTACTTTTGAGATGCTCCTGTTCTGTATGGCCCGCAGAAGTTTGGCCTGGCTTGAGAGCGGTATGTTCCCTATCTCATCCAAAAATAGAGTGCCACCGTCAGCCGCCTCGAATTTGCCCTTGTGGTCAGCTATGGCATCCGTAAAGGAACCTTTTACATGGCCGAACAATTCACTCTCGAACAAACTCTCGGGCACCGCTCCTGCGTCTACGCTCACCATAGGCCTGCCGCATCGCTGAGAAAGTGAATGAATATATCTGGCAAGCACATCCTTGCCCGTTCCGTTCTCTCCTGTTATGAGCACAGTGGCATCTGTCGCGGCTACTTTGTCCACGATTCTTTTCAGGGAAACCATTGCCGGTGTATTTCCCCAGAACATTTGAACGGAAGAAGAGTCCCCTCCATCCGAACAAGAAGAATCAAAAGCCTTTCCGCCTGATTCTGAAACAGATGCCTTATAGGCGCCGGTCAATATCTCAATGAGTTTCTCGTTCTCCCACGGCTTGACTATGAAGTCATAGGCTCCTCTTTTCATTCCTTCCACGGCCAGAGCCACATCCGCGTATGCCGTAAACAGCACAACCTTTGTCTGAGGATAGGCCTTCCTGATTTCGCCGAGCCAGAACAAGCCTTCGTTTCCGGTATTGATATCTGCTGAGAAGTTCATATCCAGAAGCACCACCTCCGGCCTGAAATCTCTGAGCCTGGTCATAAGAGACGAAGGTGAAGCCAGAAGCTCCACCTGTGCAAAGTGCGAAGGAAGCAGAATCTTCAGAGCGCTTCTGATTCCCGCATTGTCATCCACTACCAGTATCTTTCCCTTTTTCATTCACCACAAATTTAAGAAATAAACTCACTCCTTCTTCAGGGCGACCGCAGGATTGGTCCTGGCAGAGCGGAGCACCTGCCAAAGCACTGAACATGCGGCAAATACCAGAGTCAGCATAACGGCCAGCACTATAGGCAGGATCACGCCCCCTATCCTGTAGGCATACTGCTCCAGATACCTTGAACAGGCGTACCAGGCAATCGGGACTCCTATTATTATCGCGATAAATACCAGCACAAGATAAGCCTTGACGGAACGGGCAGTCTCCTTTGCCACATTGCTGCCGAAGACTTTCCTTATAGCTATCTGCTTGGTGTTCTCCCCGCTGAAGTATGTGCTCATCGCTATCAGGCCAAGCAGGGATATCATCACCGCCAGAGCCATAAACATCTCCAGAAGCCTCATCGTCCTGACAGCCGGAGCAACTTCATCTGCCAGGATATCGTCCAGAAATCCTTTAAAGTAAGGATCATTGGAGAATCCGTGAGTCTCTTCCATATATTCCTTGTAAGTATCCATTATGGTCTTCTCAACATAGGCTTTGTCCACACTCGGAGTAATCTTGATCAGGGGATTGCAGGAGTATGGTGATTTCTCAGCCTCAGCAACCAGAACGCAGATGCTCTGGTTTTCCTCACTTGCTTCCAACCTGTCTGAAGGAGTGTCTTTTATTACTCCTCCAATGTAGTCTGCAGTGATGTTGTTCATAGTCAACGACCTGGCAAAATAAGTGGATGTATCAGACACTCCTGCCATACGGAAAGCAGTCTCGCTCAGCCACATGGAATTGTTCATAGGATGGCCGAAATCCTCAACTTTCTCCAATCCGAGCAGACGGAAGTAGGTAGAGTCACAACCTATCACTGCAAACTCCATATTTCTTTCCTCACCTCCAACATCCATCTTCCTTGTCATTCTCATATTGATGTTTCCCGGGAATCCTCTGCCATATCCGATCTCTTCCACGAAGGGCAGTTTCCTGAGCCTTTCTTCCAATGGCTTCATCTGATCTATTGTCGAAGGTCCGGCAAACGTGAACAGATTTTCCGAGGTGAAATTCATCGGGCGGTCAAGCAGATGCTTCATCTGCAATTCCATAGTTATTGCAAGGGCTATCAGAATGACAGACAGGGCGTTCTGGAAAACTATGAAGAACTTGCCGAGCACCATCCTGCTCCTTCTGGCGTATGTTCCCCTGATCACGTCTATCGGCTGTGCCTTGGAGGCTTCAAGTGCCGGAAGAAGGCCTGCAAGTGTCCCGAATACCAGTATTGCCAGGATATAAGCTGCCACATATTTGAAGTTTATAACAAACCTCAGCGATATGTCCTGCTCCTTGAATTCACCTGAAAGCAGAGAGCTTACAACAGGTGTCAGAAGATAAGCCAGAATAAGGGCGGCTGCAAAGCACACAGCCGTAAACAGCAAAGATTCAGATATGTACTTCCATATCACTCCCGCCTTGGTTGCCCCGTGCAGTCTGCGGGTTGCCATCTCCCTTGACCTCTTTCTCACCAGAGCCACGTTCAGGTTTATGTAATTGATTATCGCTGAAGCCACAAGGAGCAGCACCACTATAAGGAGCAGCCTGAGGATTGTCTTGTCCGAATGATGCAGAAAATAAGCCCCTTTGTGAAAGTACATTTCCTTGTAGTTGTAAAGATGCAGTACATCATCCTCCTTATTGAAAAACCTGTAGTTTTCATAACACTTGTCCAGGATATTCTGCTTGAAAGTTTCCTCATCCGCTTCCTTCTGCCTTTTGATTATTGTCGTATGAGTGCCGAAAGACATGAAACGGTTCTTTGCGTCTTGATATGGACTGACTCCCGCTGACATAAAGATATCATGGCCTATGACAAGGCTGTTCCCGAAGTCTTCGACTATTCCTCCAATGACATAATCCTTATAGGTGGACTCTCCCCCATATTCTCCTGTCGTCCGGCTTATCGTCCTTCCCAACACCCCGTTTCCGTCATCTATCTTTGACGCGAAGCTCTTGCTTACCAGAACGCTGCCTCCGCTCTGGAAATCCTGAAGGCTGCCCTCCAATATCCTGTAATGGAAAATGCTGAAGAAATTTGTGTCTATCTCGCCACAGGAAGCCAGGTATATTTTGTCTGAGAACTTGAGAACCTCCTGGCCTGAGGAACTTAACCTTGTTATGCTCTCCACTCCTGGTATGCTGTCCAGAGCCTCCTTGTCCCACCAGCCCATCGCCAGAAGGTCATCTTTGCCGAACCCGTATATCCTGTCTCCGTCCGGATTCTCCCTTGTCACCTCATACTGCTGCCACACGTAGGAGCCTATCAGTATCACGAACGCAAGGCTCACAATCAGTCCAAACGCTTCTATCGCAGCGTATAACTTGTTTTTACCCAGGAATTTTAAAAAGCTATTCATATAATATTGAGTTATGTCATACAACAAGAATCATTAAATGTGCCACACATCATAATCC
>JAGCXV010000007.1 GCA_017961175.1 Bacteroidales bacterium | reverse complement strand
GAAACAGCTGATGGCTATTCTTTCTACCGGTATCAGCCGTACCGAAAGACAAGTAGGCTATTACGCCGACCGTCTTAACGTTTCACCCAAATACCTCTCCGCTACAGTTAAAAGAGTAACCGGGCACAGTGTCACATCGTTCATAGACCGGCATACCGTACCTATAATAAAAAACTATCTGGATGACGAACGCCTGTCGCTCACCCAGATAGCAGATTATATGAATTTCACGTCGCTGAGCTACTTCAGCCGATACTGCACAAAGCACCTCGGAATGTCACCGAGCCAGTACAGGCAAAGTCTGCAGCCGGCTGTTATTTGAAGATTTCGGCAAGTTTTGCCTGCAGCTTCTCGCCGCGAAGGCCACGGGCGACGACAGTTCCTTCAGGATCTATCAGCAGATTGTCAGGAATTGCATCGATGCCATACAGTGCACTGGCAGGATTATCCCATCCGGAAAGGTCTGAAAGGTGAATCCAAGGCATATTCCAGTCTGCGATAGCCTTTACCCATTTTTCTTTATTGTCGTCATAGGAAACCCCCACAACCTCAAAGCCCTTGTCGTGATACTTCTTGTCGGCCTCTGCCACATTAGGCATCTCAGCCTTGCAAGGGCCGCACCAGGAAGCCCAGAAATCCACAAGAACCCATTTGCCCTGTCCAGCAAACTCGCTGAGCTTGTGCATCTTTCCATTCTGGTCTGGCTCCTCGAAATCGATGAACTTCTTTCCAATAACGGCATTCTTGATACTCTCGGCTTCCTTTTCCTTGGAGCTGTCCTCTGCCAATTTGCGCTTCAGATTCTGGACATAAGGATGCTGGGTGAAAGGAGCGCCTGAAGAAAGAATTTCTTCGAACTTCTCGAAACCGGCCAAAAGAGGAATGTTCTGGATAAAAGCCACAGGAATGAGATTGTCCTTATTCTCATCGATTTTATTTAGAATATAATCGGTATACTTGTTCTGGTGTTCCTCATACTGCCTGATAAATTCTTCCTCACCAGCTTTCTGCTCATCCTTCGGAAGAGAGAGATAATCCTGGATGAAATTGTAGAACTCGTTGTACTGATCGTTAATATTCCTGTCACACTCAGACAGTTTAGTGTTAAGTTCAGAACCGGTCATGACGCTGTCCGCATAGTCTATCTTAATCGGTGTTCCGTCATTGAAAAGCGGAAAATACCAATTGGCATCCTTGAAACTGACCGACAGGTAGGCATTCTTTTCGGCCTTGCCGCTCATCTTGAAAGTGCCGTCTTTTACAATTGCACTGTCGATTGGCAGTTCACTGATCCTGTCAAACAGGAAGATTGTGTTGCCGTCACCAGGGACATTTGCTCCTGTTATGACATACTTCGCATTATTGTCGGAGCAGGAAAATGCACACGCTGCCACCGCAATAAGCATAATGATGGATAGTCTTTTCATATTTGTTAATATTAAAATGATTTCAATTTGGATAGATTCAACTTAACTAATCCATTTTTTATCAATCAACCCCTTCCTGTATGTGTTGGGAAGGGGTTGATTGTTTGTTAGAGGTACCAAGCAGAATCGAACTGCTGTACACGGTTTTGCAGACCGTTGCCTAGCCACTCGGCCATGGTACCGTATTGGGAATGCAAATATAGTAAAAATTTTGATATCTACTCAACATAGAGAACCAAACCCTTAAGATATTCCCCTTCCGGATGGCAAATATCTACCGGATGGTCAGAAGGCTGAGTAAGGCGGTGGATGATCCTGACCTTTCTCTTGGCAAGGGCGGCAGCGCTGAATACAGCAAGGGCAAAATCGTTTTTGTCAACCACCTGGGAACAACTGAAAGTGAAGACAACGCCGCCTTTGGCAACTTTTTCTATGGCCATGGCGTTAAGCTTCTTGTAGGCCCTCAGGGCGTTTTGCTTTGCGCTCAGGTGTTTTGCAAATGCAGGAGGATCTACAATCATCAAGCTATACTTGCCCGTCTCTATGTTTTTGAGGTATTCAATGGCATCGGTGCAGATGCAATCTCCGCTGTCTATAAAGCCGTTGAGGATGATATTGTCCTTGCAGGCGTCTATGGCAGTTTGGGAACTGTCAACAGAATCGCAGAGAATGGCTCCGCCCCTGAGGGCGTAGACAGAAAAACCTCCAGTATAGCAGAAAAGGTTGAGGACGGTTTTTCCGCTGGAGAATTTTCTTACAAGGTTGCGGTTATCTCTCTGGTCCAAGAAGAAGCCTGTTTTCTGGCCCTTTTCCCAATCCACCCAGAACAGGCAGCCGTTTTCCTTGACCTTAATCGGGCAGACGGGAGTGTAACCGTCTCTGATATAGAGGTAATCGTCGTCACCCTTGAAAGTGCCAATTGGTGTAGACTTTGAATAAATGGCGTCTATAGTTTCATTGTTTTCCTGGAAAACTTCCTTTATTGCCTCAGCGATTTCATTTCTGCTTTGGTACATTCCGGCGGAGTGAGTCTGGAGAACGGCGGTTTTGCCGTAAATGTCCACAATCAGGCCGGGAAGAAAGTCTCCTTCTCCGTGAACAAGACGGTAGCAGTCTGTGCTGCCGGCCTTGATTTCAGGAATGGATGAAGCCCTGAGGCTTAAGGCTTTAGAGATACGATCCTTAAAGAAGCCAAGGTCTGGCGTGCTATCGTCCCAAACCAGCATCCTAACCATTATGGAGCCTCTCTGGAAATGGCCCTTGCCTATGAGAGTTCCGTCAGATGAAAGAACTTTGACAAGATCTCCGTTTTCAGGATCGCCGAGTATTTTAGCAACAGCGCCGGAAAATACCCAGGGGTGGAATCTCTGAAGGCTCTGGTCCTTGCCTTTTTTCAGGATGACGGCTGCTGATTTATTGTCCATAATGATTGGTTTAATTTAAACAGACATAAGCTTAACATACATCTGACGGCAAACCCAGGCATCTATGGCAGCATAACGGAGCTGGGCATCTGAAAGGCGGCTGCTCTCCCAGTTGGAAAGCTGCTGAGACTTGGATACCCTGATACCCAGGATAATGGCGCTCATTTTCCGGACGCTTTTCTCTTCTATTCCGAATTTCTCAGCAATGGTCTGAAGGTCTGCAAAGCCACCTGCATCAAATCTGGCGTATGTGTTGAGGCCGCTGATGTCGTCTCTTACGGCAGCCCCCACCTTGATGATTGCGGGATCAGAAAGAATTGAGGCAAGACCCTCCGGAAGCCCCAGCTGCTGAAGGCGGAAAATGAATGCGTGGTCTTCTGTGGAAAGCTGGAGAAGAGCCATCCGGTTCTTGGGCGCGTGGGCAATAAAGCAAGGCTTGGTCTCTGTGTCAAAACCTATGATCTTGCACTGTCTGAGAGTCTTTATTGCATCGCGGTAGGTCTGGTCCTCTCTTTCCACAACTGTAATCTCTCCGTGGAATTCAGCCATAGGCAACTTCTCTATCTGCTCAGTTGCAATATGTTGAAGAAATGCCATCTACTTGATTTTTTCTTTGATCTTCTCGTATGTATAAGGAACGAGTTTCTGGATTCTCTTAAGGTTGTCTGGATTGAGGTTGTCTTTGGAGAAAGGAACCGGAACGGTGGTGATTTCCTCGGTTCCCACAGGCCTTCCGTACTTGAAGTCATGGGTCAGTCCGCCGTCTTCTTGAAGGTATTTGGTGGAAACTCCGTAGGAAGGAACGGAAATGAAAGCGTCCACCTGCCCCATCCTGGTTCTCAGGGCCATAAGCTTCTCATCGCGGAGAGCTCTGCAGCACTCGATGGCAGTGAAAACGGCAGGATCTATAAAGGTAAAGTCATCAGCGATGAGATGGGCGTAGAGGAGCTTGCCGTTGCGGCGATAGGTCTTGAGTTCGTCCAGAGTTTTCTTGAGGGTATCCAGAAGGAACGGATAGTGAGTGCAACCTAGAATGACGCTCTTCAAAGGACACTGCTCAGGAGACTGGCGCAGCTGCTCCAGAAGGCTAACCAGATGGAACCTTGCATAGTTTGCGGCTGAATTGAGCTGGAAATCAGTGTATTTTTTGTTTACTTTATTGTAAAGGACAGCATTGTCTGCAAAGCTGAAATTGTAAACGTCCAAAAGCTCTTCCTTTATGTCATCTGGACCATCGCCCAGCTTCGGGCCACGGTAAGTGTCTCTCGGGGCGGTAAGCGAAAGGTCCACAAAGTCCTTCTCCAGATCCACAGCCTCAGCAAATCCCGCGCCCTTCTGGTTGACCACCTGGATGTAACCATCATACACTCTCTCCTTTTTAACCTGCATAATTGTGCGGCGGTAAGCGTCTGAATCTATGGTTCCTAT
>JAGCXV010000048.1 GCA_017961175.1 Bacteroidales bacterium | reverse complement strand
TATGACGGGCAGATATTTGATGCATATGCTTTTGTTTGCGATTTGATAAAGAAGGCTAAGAAGTCTATAACACTGATCGACAATTATGTAGATGAATCTGTCTTGGTTCTTTTAGCCAAGCGTAAAGCCGGAGTATCGGCTAAGATATATACTCATGGCATAAGTAAGCAACTACAGTTGGATATTGCCAGGCACAACAGTCAGTATCCTGCCATTGAGGTTGAGACTTTCAACAAGAGTCACGACAGATTTCTTATGATAGATGATGAGGTATATCACATAGGGGCATCTTTAAAGGATCTGGGCAAGAAGTGGTTTGGTTTTACACTGATGAGTTTTATCAGTTCAGCAGCGATACTTGCTAAGATTAACGAAGGCTGAACTTGAAAGAAAAATGGCCTGGAATTAATCCAGACCATTCTTCTTTTAATGCTTTGTATCTGCTGATTGCAGCTACGTTCTTTGTTCTTTCACGCTATTACTCGTAGCTCTTGATGGCTGCCTGGGCAGCTGCAAGGCGTGCGATTGGAACGCGGAACGGTGAGCAGGATACGTAGTTCATTCCAAACTTGTGGAAGAGCTCTACGGAAGCAGGGTCTCCACCGTGCTCGCCGCAGACACCGCACTTCAGGTCTGGTTTGGTTGTACGTCCGCCCTTAACACCCATTTCTACAAGCTTGCCTACAGACATAGGGTCGATGCTCTGGAACGGATCGGCAGCGATGATCTTCTTGTCGATGTAGTCCTGCATGAATCCGCCGACATCGTCTCTTGAGAAGCCGAAGGTCATCTGAGTCAAGTCGTTGGTTCCGAATGAGAAGAACTGTGCGGTTCTTGCCATGCGGTCTGCCATGATGGCTGCTCTTGGAATCTCGATCATAGTTCCGAAGAGGTACTTGATCTCGACTCCGGTCTGCTTGTAAACCTGGTCGTAAGCCCTCTCGCAGATTGCCTTCTGGTCGTTGAGCTCCTTGTAGGAAATGGTTACAGGGATCATGATCTCTGGCTGCGGATGGTAGCCCTCGTTGATGAGCTGAGCCGTAGCTGTGAAGATTGCCCTGAACTGCATTTCAGAAATCTCAGGATAGGAGATACCGAGTCTTACTCCGCGATGACCCATCATCGGGTTAACCTCGTGGAGAGCCTCTCCTCTCTTTGCAACATCCTCAAGGCTGATGTTGAGAGCGTTGGCAAGTTCCTGCCTCTTCTCTGCAGACTGAGGAACGAACTCATGCAATGGCGGGTCGAGCAGACGGAAGGTAACAGGCTTGCCGTCCATAACCTTCATTGTAGCCCTTACGGAAGCGGTAACGTATGGTTCCAGTTCTGCCAGAGCCATCTTTCTCTCGGCTGGAGTATTGGAAAGGATCATCTTGCGGAGTTTTGCAAGAGGTTCCTCGGAATTCTTGCCGTAGAACATGTGCTCGATACGGAACAGTCCGATTCCCTCAGCACCGAAGTTGAGAGCGGTCTGTGCATCGTCAGGGTTATCTGCGTTGGTTCTTACGCCCAGAACACGGTACTTGTCCACGATCTTCATATAGTCGATGAAACTCTTGTTCTCGGAAGCGTTGATGGTTGGAACTGCCTCATCATAAACCAGTCCGCGGATTCCGTTGAGGGAGAATACGTCTCCTTCCTTGTAAGCCTTGTCGCCGATTGTCATAGTTCTGGTGAGCATGTTGATGTGAACAGCGTCGCATCCTACGATGCAGCACTTGCCCCATCCTCTTGCAACCAGTGCGGCGTGGGAAGTCATACCTCCTCTTGCAGTCAGAAGGCCGTCTGCAGCCCTCATACCCTCAACGTCCTCAGGGTTGGTTTCCTCGCGAACGAGAATAACCTTCTCCTTTCTCTTTGCAGCCTCAACGGCAGCCTCAGGAGTGAAGACGATTCTTCCTACAGATCCGCCAGGGCCTGCTGGAAGTCCGTGAGCCACAGGGGTGAACTTCTTCTCCTGGGTAGCGTCCAGGATCGGGTGAAGGATCTCGTCAAGCTGCTTAGGAGCAACTCTCATAACGGCTGTCTTCTCGTCGATGAGTCCCTCTGCAAGCATGTCCATTGCCATATTCAGGGCAGCCAGACCGGTACGCTTACCTACACGGCACTGGAGCATCCAGAGCTTGCCGTCCTGGATAGTGAACTCGAGGTCCTGCATATCGTGGAAATGCTGCTCCAGATTGTGCTGGATAGTGTTCAGCTGCTCGTATACGTCAGGCATAGCCTTCTCGAGTGAAAGCAGATGCTGGTTATGCTCGCTCTTGGTAGCGTCGTTCAGAGGGTTAGGTGTGCGGATACCTGCCACAACATCCTCTCCCTGAGCGTTGATCAGCCACTCGCCGTAGAACTTGTTCTCTCCGGTTGCAGGGTTACGTGAGAAAGCAACACCGGTTGCGGAATTCTCGCCCATGTTACCGAATACCATACTCTGTACGGAAACTGCAGTTCCCCAAGTGTCTGGAATTCCCTCGATCTTTCTGTAGGAAACGGCTCTCTTACCGTTCCAGGACTTGAACACGGCTGCGATACCGCCCCAGAGCTGATCCATAGCGTTATCTGGGAATGGCTTGCCAAGTTCCTGCTTTACTCTGATCTTGAAGTCCTCGCAGAGAGCCTTCAGGTCTTCCTCGGTAAGGTCGGTGTCAGAAGCATAGCCCTTCTCAGCCTTTACCTTTGCAAGCATACGGTCCAGCTGCTGGCGGATTCCGTTGCCGTCCTCAGGCTCGATGCCCTCTGCCTTCTCCATAACGACATCAGAGTACATCATGATCAGACGCCTGTATGCGTCATAAACGAATCTCGGGTTCTTGGTTGCCTCGATAAGGCCAGGGATTGTCTCTGAGCAAAGACCGATGTTAAGAACGGTCTCCATCATTCCAGGCATTGAGCTTCTGGCACCGCTACGGCAGGAAACCAGCAGAGGATTCTTAGGGTCACCGAACTTGCGGCCCATGATGGCCTCGGTAGCTGCAAGAGCTGCATTTACCTCTTCCTTAAGTCCTTCCGGGAATTTGCATCCAAGATCGTAATATTCGTTGCAAGTGTCTGTGGTGATAGTGAAACCAGCCGGTACAGGAATTCCGAGCTTGCACATTTCTGCAAGGTTTGCTCCCTTTCCACCAAGGAGGTTACGCATTGAGCCGTCACCATCGGCATTAACACCGCCAAAGCGGTAAACTCTTTTAACTTCTGACATCGTTTTATTGTTTTATTGATAATATTCGATAAAGTGCATCTACAAATATAAGAAAAATCCCGCTATTTGTTGCTATTCGTCAACCAAACCAAAAAAATCCGTGAAATTTTTATTTCCGAAAAGCCCCTTCGTAAATGCGATTGCAAGGCCATAGTTTGTAACCGGAATATTTTCCTCAGCGATGGTTTCCACCCTGGCGAGTATCTGCCGGCTTGTGGCCATGCAGCCTCCGCACTGGATTGCAAGCGCATACTTGGATTCCGGAACCGGATCAAGGCCGCTCACGAACTCGAATTCCAGGTTCTTGCCCGTATAGGACTTCAGCAGCGCAGGAATCTTTATCCTGCCAATATCGTCGCAACTTGCTCTGTGAGTGCAGCTTTCAAGAATCAGCACCTTATCTCCGTCCTTCAGGTTGTCTATCGCCGAGACAGATTCCAGGAAGAGTTTGAAAGGTCCTTTCCTGCGGGCAAACAATATGCTGAAACTACCCACCGGAATCCCTTCAGGAACTGCTGCCGCAACCTCTGAAAATGCCTGGCTGTCCGTTATCACAACCTTATACTTTCCGTCCGGAAATACATCCTTCAGCTGCGATGGCTGTATAACCGTCACCACGGCCTTGTTGTCCAGGAGATTGCGCAGTACCTGCACCTGCGGCAGGATCAGCCTTCCCTGCGGAGCTCCGGCATCAATCGGGCAAACCAGCAGCACCCTGTCCCCTTCCCCAGCTAACCGCTCTGGAACAAGTTCCCTTTCAGATGCTCCGGTCTTGTTCAATGCATCGGAGATGGCATCAACAAGTTCTGCCAGATACATTCCGCTTATGTTTTTCAAGCAGGTAAACCTAACCACCGGACAGTTGAATTCATCGCTGAGAGAAACCCTTACCTCATCCTCCAGATGCTCCAGATCTTCCTGATTATGGACAAGTATAAACGGCACGCCGCTCTTTCTGAGAAGACTGGCGAGATTCCTCTCGTAATCCAGGAAACTGTTCCCGGTAAAAAGAATCAGAGCCAGGTCTGCCCCAACAGCTTCCCTGAGGCTTCTGGATGAACGCAGAGCCCCCACATCTCCACTGTCATCCACTCCTGCGGTATCTATGATGTTGCACGGCCCCACACCCTTGATCTCCATACGCTTGCGCACGGGGTCCGTGGTCGTTCCCGCAACTTCAGACACGATAGACACGTTCTGGCCGGTCAGAAGATTGACCAGGGAGCTTTTGCCCGCATTTCTGCGCCCAAGCACTACGATATTCCTAACTTCCATAATAACAGACTCTTGATATACGATTTAAACGTATAATACACTTACACGATTACAGTATCAACAATTTCTTCAAATGTAATCAATTTTATTTACCGTTTGGCATCCGGCCCTATCTCCAGAATCCTATATTGCAACCGTAACAAACTAAAAAGAAAGAAGTTATGGAAACAATTAAAAAAGCCAAGGTCTTCATCAGGGAAAACAGGAAGCAGATCATCTGGCTGGCGGTGACAGTCATCGTTGCCTGGTTTGTCATTGAGCTCATATCAAACTGGGCAGCCTTCTCAGAAGGATTCCACGCCGGACTCGAACAATAAAAAAGCGGCTCTTTCGAACCGCTTTGTAGTCCCACCGGGAATCGAACCCAGATTTGAAGTTTAGGAAACTTCCGTTCTATCCGTTGAACTATAGGACCAAACCGTATTTCTTTGAGGCCTAGTAAGCCCACCTGTAGAAAATGCTGCCCCAGGTGAAGCCCGCTCCAAATGCGCTCAGGATCAAGTTGTCTCCTTTCTTGAACTTGGACTTGAAGTCCCAGATTGCAAGAGGGATGGAGGTACCTGCCGTATTGCCGAAGCGTTCTATGTTAATGAGCACCTTCTCTTTAGGAAGACCCATCCTTCTGGCGGTAGCATCTATTATTCTCAGGTTAGCCTGATGAGGAACCAGGTATGCGATGTCCTCGGCGGTAAGGTTGTGGCGCTTCATCATCTCTTCGGATACGTCTGCCATATTTACTACAGCATACTTGAAAACGCCCTGCCCTTCCTGGTGGATGAAATGCATACGCTTGTCCACATTGTCGTGGCTTGCAGGATAGAGGCTTCCGCCGGCTGTCTGGTACAGATATCTTCTGCCGATGCCGTCTACGTGGAGGATGGAATCCTGGAATCCCAGGCTCGGGTCCTCGCTTGGCTCTATCATCAGGGCCACTGCTGCATCGCCGAATAAAGGACAGGTTGTACGGTCCTCGTAATTGACGATGCTGCTCATTCTCTCTCCGCAGACTATTATGATCTTCCTGTACTGGCCAGTCTCGATGAATCGGCGAATGGTCTCGAATGTGAACAGAAAGCCGCTGCAGCCTGCATTGGTGTCAAATCCCCAGGCGTTCTTGATGCCGCATTTGTCACAGATGATGTTGGAGGTTGCCGTGAACACCATATCCGGGGTAACGGTATGGCAGACCAGCATCTGAACCTCTGACGGATCTGTGTGGGTAGCCTTGAGAAGCCTCTGCACGGCTATGGAAGCCATGAAGGACGTTCCCAGGCCATCTTCCTTAAGTATGCGTCTTTCCCTGATGCCTACCCTGGACATTATCCATTCGTCCGAGGTATCCACCATGGTCGAGAGCTCCTGGTTTGTAAGCACATAATCAGGGATATAAGCCTCGATGCCCGTGATTATGGCCTTTGGTGTGCTATGCATTTTCCTTTGCTATGACCAGACGTCCGCGATAGTAACCGCACTCAGGGCAAACGTGATGATACATAACGGTAGCACCGCAGTTAGAACAGGTTGACAGTGTAGGCAGTTCTGCCTTGTCGTGTGTTCTTCTCTTGTCTCTCCTCTGCTTGGAGATCTTGTGTTTAGGATGTGCCATCTCTTATAATTTTAAAATTTTACACTCTATTTCTTTTTC
>JAGCXV010000047.1 GCA_017961175.1 Bacteroidales bacterium | reverse complement strand
CGCAGTTGTCGGCGAACTGCTGGGCGGCTTCCCTTGCTTTCGCAGTAGCTTCCTTGATCATTTCCGGCTTCAGGTCGTTAAGGCCGGTGAAATCGTAAGAAGCCCAGTCGCTGATGATAATGTCCTTCTTCAGCATCTCGGATGTCAGAGTTTTTACCAGATTCCTGATAGCATCTACCTTTTTGGTGGAAATGGTCATGGACTGGTTAATCTGCCACTTGTAGGCAGGCTTGTTGTTGGAATACCTGTACTGGTCCTCGAGATTGCTTACAGATGGTGAAGCCTCAAAGATTTCATCGTCCGTGATACCTGCCTGCTTGATGAAGTCCTTTACGGTCTTGGCGTTGGCGTCAACAGAAGAATAGAGAGAGGACAGGTCGTTGCCCTGCCTTCCGAAAGAAACTCTCCAGATAGCCTTGTCGGCCGGAACCTGCTGCTCTGAAAGTCCCTTTACGGTAACCACGTTGTCCATAGATTTGAACTTTACGATTCCGCTCCTAAGGCAAAGGCCCAGAGCCAGAAGTCCTACGGCAATAAGCGCAGCCGCAAGAACCTTGTTTCCTTTTTTCTGATTTTCGGTCATAGCTTATAAGTATTACGATAATGATTTCCGTTTCTGATGTAAAGATATGCAAAAAGAGTGCAGTTTTTGCTAAATTTGCGGCGGTTTCGGAGATTTTTTTTGTCCCCGCAATCGCAATAGTTTGAAATAAACCATTTAATTTATTGATAATATGATTATTGTAGATGTACAGGGTAGAGAAATCCTCGATTCAAGAGGAAATCCTACTATCGAAGTTGAAGTAACCCTCGATTCTGGTTTCAAGGGTGTGGCAGCCGTTCCTAGCGGAGCTTCCACCGGCGAGAACGAGGCAATTGAACTCAGAGACAAGGACCCTAAGCGCTACGGCGGAAAGGGCGTTCTGAAAGCAGTCAGGAACGTTAACGACATAATCGCACCGGCCATCATAGGTATGGACGCTCTCCAGCAGAGGGATATCGACGAACTGATGATCCAGCTGGACGGAACCAAGAACAAGGCAAAGCTCGGAGCCAACGCTATCCTGGGAGTTTCCCTTGCAGTTGCAAAGGCAGCCGCTGAGGAATTGGAGATTCCTCTCTACAGATATATCGGCGGAACCAACGCTTACGTGCTTCCTGTTCCGATGATGAACATCATCAACGGAGGAGCCCACTCAGACGCCCCTATCGCTTTCCAGGAGTTCATGATCAGGCCTATCGGAGCCAAGAACATGGCAGAAGGCGTAAGGATGGGTGCCGAGGTATTCCACGCCCTGAAGAAGGTGCTCAAGGACAGAGGCCTTTCCACAGCAGTCGGTGACGAGGGAGGTTTTGCTCCTGCACTCAAGGGCATAGACGACGCTCTGGACTGCATCGTAGAGGCAGTAAAGGCAGCCGGCTACAAGCCTGGCAAGGACGTGACTATCGCCCTTGACTGCGCAGCCAGCGAGTTCTCAGTAAAGAAGGGCACCAAGTACTCTTACGACTATTCACAGCTGAACAACGGCGTGAAGAAAGAGCCTAAGGGCAAGTGCCTGACTGCAGACGAGCAGGTTGCATACCTGGAGAAGCTCTGCAAGAAGTACCCTATCGACTCCATCGAGGACGGTATGGACCAGAATGACTGGGACGGCTGGGTTAAGCTCACCAAGGCCATCGGCGACAAAGTACAGCTCGTGGGAGACGACCTGTTCGTAACCAACGTTTCCTACCTGGAGAAAGGTATCAAGAAGGGCGCTGCAAACTCCATCCTGATCAAGGTCAACCAGATCGGTTCACTTACCGAGACTCTGGACGCCATCGAGATGGCTCACCGCAACGGCTACACCACCGTTACATCTCACCGCAGCGGAGAAACTGAGGACACCACCATCGCTGACATTGCTGTTGCTACCAACAGCGGCCAGATCAAAACCGGTTCCCTCAGCCGTACAGACCGTATCGCCAAGTACAACCGCCTTATGAAGATCGAGCTTGAACTTGGTGGAAAGAGCTGCTACGGATACAAGAAGATCAAGTAAGTCTTTCAGACAGAACCTGAAACAAAAGAGCCCCTGATTTTTCAGAGGCTCTTTTTTACTTCCAGTTTTGTGCAAGTTTAATCGTCGATGTACATAAGGTTGCCATTGCGGTCAAACTTGAGCTCGAGATCTGTGGAAAGTTCTATTTCATAGCCATAGTGCTCCTTGTCGATCTTCGTGATGAGGGCGCCGGCAAAGTTAGTCTGGACATAAGTTGCAATCGCTGCAGGAACCAAAGCTGCAGGAACTGCAGAATATTTGCAATCCACCTTGTCCCATTCTCCCTTGCTGTTGAAATCAATCTCGGTACCGTCCGTGAACTTAACCTCATACTTGATGCCGTGGTCGCGATCCTTCTCAGCGTATGCCGCAGTTTTGTCTGCAAAGTGAGTCTTTATAAAAGTCTGGGCGGCTGCAGGGAGCTGGTTTATCGGAATGACCCTTCCGTCTGCATAGCAAAAGACAGATACAAAGAGGAAGGCTACTACAGCCAAAGCGGAAATCATTCTTTTCATAACTGAAACTGTTTAAGGATTATTTTCAAATACAATTATAATAAGTTTCTCTTTAATAAAAGCTATATTTGCAAAGATAATACCGAAGAAAGATTATTATGGACAAGAAGGAATTGATGAGAAGAGCCATCCAGCTTTCAGATGAAAGCGTGGAGAGGGGCGGCGGACCATTTGGAGCCGTGATTGCCCGTAACGGAGAAATCGTGGCGGAAGGAAGCAACAGCGTAACCATCAACTGCGACCCTACCGCGCACGCGGAGGTTACCGCCATACGCAATGCAACAAAGAAACTAGGAATATTCGACCTTTCAGGCTGCGAGATATACACTTCCTGCGAACCTTGCCCGATGTGCCTTGGCGCTATCTACTGGGCTCATCTGGACAAGATATACTATGCCAACAACCGTAAGGATGCAGCTAAAATCGGGTTCGACGATGATTTTATCTACCAGGAAATAGACCTCAAACCGGAAGACAGAAGCAAACCTTCCGAGAAACTGCTCAGGAAGGAAGCCCTTGAGGTCTTCAAGAAATGGCAGAATAAGGAAGACAAGACCGAGTATTGAGCAGAAACTAATTGAATACACCTCGTACCGGACAGGACCATCTTCTGTACATAATGTCAGCCCATCCGTTTTCTTTTCCATTGATCAGAAAAGAAAAAGAAACTGCGTACGCACAATCATGATCTTCAATATAGCCAATCATGGACGTCGTCCACACATGAGCATATTCTCCGTAATACCGCGCATAATTCTGATACTTTCCATCATTATCATAATAACCGGCAAAAGGGAAGAAAAGTGTTTTGCCGTTTATTTTACTCGTGAGCAGAACCCCGTTTCTATAGGTTTTGAAGTCTGTATTATCAGCAAGTTCTTTACATTCAGGCCAACTAGGCATTCTCCAGTTGCCACCCATTCTTGCCCTTGCAGCATCATCACTTAATTCCAGTTCCGTCATTCCATCAACAGGGCCTCTATCGGGTGATGTTACATATTTTCTGAATTTTACCTCATATATATCATCTCCATATATCCAAAATTTATAATCATACCAGTGACTTATTTTCTTTGGAGAGGTCTCTCCCCATGGAAAGTAATCACCAGAATCATACGGTGTCTCAGCTCCTATATTGCATGTTGCCCACTTTACAGAAACACCCATATCCACATACCCATAACCATTATAAGCAGGCTCAACGGTTACCTTACAGGACGATGAAAACGATCCAATAGAAGCTGTTATTATTGCCGTGCCTTCAGACAATCCTCTTACAATACCGCCACTTACCTGAGCAACTGAAGCATTTGAGGAAGACCAGGATAATTTGTCGAAAGATGATTTTGGAGTAACCTCTGCCTTTAACACATAGGACTTCCCCTCAACGACGGTAATTTCTGTCTTGTTCAAAACTAACGACTCTTCTATATCCTGTTTAGAAGAGGAAGAGCAAGAAAAAGCCGCAGACAATAGTGTAAGTGTAATAACGATCTTTAAAGAGGAAAAAATCTTGGTCATAACAAGTATTCAATTAAATTTCCCAGGAAGTGGAACCATCCTTGTTGTCCTTCAGCTGTATGCCCAGAGCCTTGAGGGTATCCCTTATCTGGTCGCTCTTGCCCCAGTCCTTATTAGCCCTTGCAGCCTTGCGGTCTTCTATGATATAATTCATCAGGCCATCTATAACCTTGGTTGTATTAGACTGTCCCTCAGAAGACTGGGAAGCTTCCTCGTCTACCAGGCCGAGAATGTCGGTGACAACATCCTTGAAGAGGTAGCAGATTGCATCCTTCTCCGCCTTTGCAACATTGACCCTGCCTTCCTTGGCGTTGTTGACAATCTTCACAAGTTCATAGATGTATGAAATGGCCACAGGAGTGTTCATATCATCGCAGAGAGCAGTGAAAATATCTTCCCTTATTTTGCTTATCTGCTCAGCGATGCCTTCACTTGACTTTTCTGCATCCTTGATTGCTTCTGCATCCTTTACGGCCTGCATCAGACGCTTGAGGCCCTTCTCTGCTGCCTGCAAGGCGGAGTTGCTGAAGTCCAGGGTTCCGCGATAGTGAGCCTGGAGAATGAAGAAACGCACAGTCATCGGGGTGTAAGCCTGCTCAAGAATAGGATTGCTTCCACTGAAGAGTTCGTCCAGGGTTATGAAGTTGCCAAGAGACTTGCCCATCTTCCTTCCCTCGATGGTTATCAGGTTGTTGTGCATCCAGTACTTGACACCGCCGGTTCCCCTTTCGGCAAAGTTCTGCGCCATTTCGCACTCGTGGTGTGGGAACATAAGGTCCATTCCTCCGCCGTGGATGTCGAACTCCTTTCCAAGATATTTCTCTCCCATAGCGGAGCACTCCATATGCCAGCCCGGGAAACCGTCTCCCCATGGGGAAGGCCAGCGCATGATATGCTCAGGGCTTGCCTTTTTCCAGAGAGCGAAGTCTGCAGAAGAATGTTTGTCCTGCTGGCCGTCCAGCTCCCTTGTATTGTGCAGCATCTCATCCAGATTCCTTCCGCTGAGGGCTCCGTAATTATACTTCTTGGCATATTTTGCCACATCGAAGTAAACGGAACCATTGCTTATGTAGGCATAACCGTTGTCCAGAATTTTCTTGATGATTTCTATCTGCTCGATTATGTGGCCGGAAGCGTTTGGCTCTATGCTTGGCGGAAGCACGTTCAGCTTTGCCATAGCCTGGCGGAAATGCACTGTATATGTCTGAGCAACTTCCATCGGCTCAAGCTGTTCCAGACGGGCCTTCTTTGCAATCTTGTCCTCTCCCTCGTCAGCGTCGTGCTCCAGATGGCCAACATCCGTAATGTTGCGGACATAGCGGACCTTGTAGCCGAGGTTTCTAAGCAGACGTGTCAGCACATCGAAAGTGATGCCAGGTCTTGCATGTCCCAGGTGAGGGTCTCCGTAAACGGTCGGACCGCAAACGTAAAGCCCTACTCTTCCAGGGGTTATGGTCTCCAGCTTTTCCTTTCTGCGGGTAAGTGTATTGTAGAGATAGAAGTCTCTTTTAATTTCTTCTGCCATAAAACATCCGGCGGCTTGTTTGGACCGCCGGTTGCAAATTTACACATTTTCCGGCAGAGACATTTTCAATGCCACAATTTCGCAGGAATATCTCTCCTGCCCGTCTTTGGAAGTATACTTGTAATACCTCAGCCTTCCCGTCAGTTCTACCAGCACGCCCTTCTTGATTTTGGCAAAGTCCAGCATTCCCTTGCTGGACCAGGCCGCAATGTTGTGCCAGGAAGTTTCTTCCTTGTACTGGCCGTCCCTTCCTTTGTAAACCTCGTGTGTTGCCAGGGAGAAACGGATCAGACTCACTCCTCCCTCCATTTCGGTCACCTTGGGGTCAGCCCCGACGTTGCCCCTCAGTTCCACTTTGTTCAATGTTTTCTCCATAAATCACAGAAATTAAATACAGGACAAATAAAACACAGGCTTTGATCCTCAAACGAATTTTATCCGTTTATAAACGATTATAAACGTTTAATTTACAATCTCGGAATTATCGTGCTGTTCCTGGTATCATACAACGGTAACACATATTTGGAATCAGCAGAAAATCACTCTCAAACTGCATCGCCGGGTATCATCGGGGAATGCTCTTGACTATTTTTGGATCATCGATGACACTTAAGAAATGTCCGGTATGCGGGAAGGTAGTAAACGGACGGAGCGACAAAAGATTCTGCAGCGACGAATGCCGCATATTCTATAACAATGCGCTGGGAAGAACACGAAGGGCCAGGAACCAAAGGCAGCTCAAGTCTATCCGTTCCAACATAATGGAACTGGAGAGGGTTGACGCAAAGATTTTGCTAAGAATACTGTCGTGGATAAGCAAGGTATTCAAAATAATGAGTACCTTCGCTAAAGATAAACACCCGTAATATGAAGCTATTTAAGACTTTTCTTGCTGCCATCTGCACAAGCCTGATGGTGGCCGGCACCATATCCTGCGACAATAATTCCGCAAAGGTCAAAGAGCTGGAAGCTCAGCTGGATTCCCTGCGCGGCAACTATGGCACGCAGAAAAACCAGCTGGACGAAATCTTCTCCATTCTCAACGATGTTGAAGACGGACTTAAGGATATCCGCCAGAAAGAAAACATACTGACCATAGAGAGCAACAAAGACGGACTGGATGTTCCGGAAAGCCGCAGGGTGAAGATCATGGAAGATGTCTATGCCGTAAAGGATGCTATCGACCGCTACAAGGAGAAAATCGAGCAGCTCAAAAAAGACAGCAGTCTTAAAAGCGTGGAATTCAAGAAGAAACTCAACTCTCTCCAGAAAGAGCTTGAAGAAAAATCCAAGACAATCGAGACCCTTCAGAACCTGCTGGAGGAAAAGGATATTATCATTAAGGGAAAAGACCAGACAATAGACAGTCTGGGCCATCACATTTCTGACCTTAACCAGGACATAACCGCTCTCACCGGAGAGAAGGAAGAGCTCAAGGACAAGGTTGCTTCTCAGGACAAGGCTCTCTTCTCCGCATATTACATCGTAGGAAGCAAGGATGAACTGAAAGAGGCCGGAGTTATTTCAAAGGGCGGCCTGTTCAAGCCTTCCAAGGTTTCCTACGAAGCGGAAAAGACTTCATTCATAAAGATAGACTACCGGGAAGTCACCACGATAAACACCAATGCCTCAAAGGCAAAGATCCTGTCCAACCATCGCAAGGGAACTTATTCAATCCAGGAGGTTGATGGGGAAACCGTCATCAACATTACAGATCCGGAAGGCTTCTGGGAGCAGACAAAATACCTGGTTATCCAGAGCCAGTAGCCTAGCAGCGTACAAGTATGACATCCCGCAGATCCGTTGTGTAGCTCCCCGACAGGCGCTCGCGCCTCATTTCCCATCTTTCCTCCCTGCCGGCAACGCCTCCCCTCTGTTTGCGGTTGAATATTGCGGAACTTCCCTGCACGGCAAGATGCAGCCGGTTTTTCCCGTACCGGCGATTTACTTCGTCCATCAGAAAATCAACTTTTCTCATCCGCTCGTAATCAGACCGGTAATAGAGACTTTGCTGCACGTGCCCATCCGGGACTATCCCGCTTACGGTAACTCCGGCCTTCTTGTATGCATACCCGGGCAGATAGATTTCATCCAGGGCGTCAAGGCATCCGGAAACCAGCCCCATCGTGCTGTCTTCAGCTTCTTCAAAAATGTATGTGGAGTTGTTATAATACTGCGGGAGATCCTCCCGGAAAACGCTAGTCATCAGAAACACCGTGGCATACATCGCAGAGCTATGCTGGGCCCTGAGTTTCTGGGCGCAGGATGCCGCAAAGTTGGATACCGCGCACTTCAGCTGTGTCAGGTCAGAGACCAGTTCCCCGAAGCTCCGGCTGGTGGTTATGGTTTGCTTTAAGGCCTTGCCGTCCACGCGTATAACACTCCTCCCGAGCAGTTCCTCGTAAGTCCTCAGGCCGCACACTCCCATATTCTGCTTTATCCAGTACGCCCCTTTCTGCACAAAGTCAAATGCCGTGAAAATGCCCTGGGCGGAAAACTTCCTCTCGGATCTGAATCCGATGCCCCACACGTCTCCCGCGGGAAGCAGGCGGAGGGCCTTTTCTCTCTGCGATTCTGAATCTATCATGCAGAATCCCCTGTATGCCGGATACTTCTTGGCAAATCTTGTGGCGGCTTTTGCAAGCGTCTTGGAACGGGCCACTCCCACGGATACTGGAAGGCCCGTTTCCTTCCTTACCCTCCGCACGATTTCCTTTCCCAGCCGCTCCGTCTCCTCCTTACCCAGCCCGGCAAAATCCACAAAAGCCTCGTCTATGGAATAGATTTCTATCCTTCCGGCAAGCTGCCTCAACACGTCCATCGCCCGCCTGCTCATATCTGCATAAAGCGTGTAGTTGGAAGAGCACATCACCACATCAACGCCCTTGTTCTCAAACTCCTGCGTTATCTTGAAGGCTGGCGTTCCCATCTTTATCCCCAGAGCCTTGGCTTCTGCACTGCGGGACACGGCACATCCGTCGTTGTTGGAAAGCACCACAACCGCCCGCCCCTCCAGAGAGGGGTTGAAAACCCTCTCGCATGAAACAAAGAAATTGTTGCAGTCCATCACCCCGATAAACCGCCCGCCGTCAGATTCGCTTGCGCACATCCTTGATTGAATATGTAACAATACCCCAAACCATAAAATGCTGGTCTGCAGTTACCCGGATCTTCTTGTATTTCGGATTTTCCGGCATAAGCCACAGCACATCCTTTTCTATATGAATCCTCTTGAGGGTGAACTCCCCGTCCAGAAAGCACACGGCAATATCTCCCTCGGAAGCCTCCAGGCTCTTGTCTATGACTATCAGGTCTCCGTCCTCTATCCCCGCCCCCGTCATGGAATCTCCGCTCACCCTGCCGAAAAAAGTTGCGGCGGGATTCTTTACCAGCTCCCGGTTCAGGTCTATTCCGCTTTCCACATAATCCTGCGCCGGAGAAGGGAACCCCGCGCAGATTGTATTACCTGTCATTCCTGACAATAGAAATCTGTATTTCCTTTGCCTCTGCGATGGTCTCCTCGATGAAGGCCTCTACCTCTGCGTTGAAAAGAATATTATAGTTGTTCATATCCTTATGTTTTTATTTCACGATGCAAAAATATTCCCACATTTTGACAACTTGTGTCAATGCATAAAATTCCTCCAAAATCTTTAACTTTGAGTTTGTGAAAAGACATATATGAGTATGAAAAGAACTGTATTTCTCGTGATTATTGCTCTTTGCTGCAGTGCAGCGCTTTCTGCCCAGAACACCAAGAAACAGGACTGGGCCCAGTTCTATGTGTTTGAAAAAGACAACGCCAGGGTTATGGAAGAGATTAAGGACACTCCAAAAGGAAATTGCCCTAAATGCGAATGGAAAAACCGCAAGGTAAAGGCAGTGCTTATGGGAGACTCCATCACCGAACTGTGGTGGGATCTGGACTCCCAATTCTTCAAGGACAACAACTTTGTAGGAAGGGGCATTTCCGGCCAGACCACAAGCGAGATGCTTGTAAGGTTCCGCAGGGATGTGCTTGACCTGAACCCTCAGTATGTGTTCATAATGGCGGGCACAAACGATGTCGCCGAGAACAACGGAAAGATTACGCTCGAGAACATTCTCGGCAACCTCAAGTCTATGGTAGAACTTGCCAAGGCGCACAATATCAGGCCAATACTCTGCTCCGTTCCTCCTGCAGCGGGCTTTGTCTGGAGAAAAGACCTGACCCCGGCCAATGACATCATAACCCTCAACAAGATGATCAGGGAATATGCAGAGAGCATCCACATCCCTTACATAGACTACCACTCCATCCTCACCGATGAAAACGGCGGCCTTCCTAAGAAATATGCAAAGGACGGCGTGCACCCTACCATAGACGGCTACAAGATTATGGAGAGATTATTGCTTGAAAGATTTAAAGAGATTGACAAGCAATAACACTTAAACGCCAAACACTATGAAAAAGATCTTTGCAATACTGGCCTCAGCGATAATCCTTGCTTCTATGCCAACAATATCCAACGGGCAGACCATCCGCGACAAATACGGTGCCCAGATCGGAACCATCCAGAGCGACGGCACCATACGTGACAAGTACGGATCTCAGGTGGGAAAGATTGACAACAACAACTATGTCCGCGACAAGTACGGATCACAGATCGGAAAAATAGACAACGACGGCACCATCCGTGACAAATACGGCTCACAGGTGGGCAAAGTCTACAGCGACGGTGTTGTACGCGACAAATACGGCTCCCAGATCGGAAAGGTAGAAAAGGACGGCACAATCCGAGACAAGTACGGCGCTCAGATCGGCTCCGCCCGCGGCGTTCCTACCACCTGGGCCGGCCTATACTTCTTCTTCAGCCTCAACTGATTTGTTATTTCAACCATCTTTGACTCATGAAAAACAATCCCCATAAAGTTTCGGTCCTGCGGAACTCCTTTTGTTTTATTTTTCTTCTATTCGCTATTTGTATTTTAAGTGGATGCTCCAAGGAAGAAACCGGTAAAAAAGACAAGAGGCCGCCATATTCCATTAAAATCTATCGCGACAATAAACTCATATTTAAAGGAGATAAATACGCTGCCGCTTATGGCTGGCATATTAGTAACTCTAAAGCTTTTTGGAGTATAGATCTCATTGTTGTCCCGAAATATCCGGACGATCCCAATTCCACTACAATTGAAGTTTTCAAAGCATTTGATGACGGAACATCTCTCTATATTAACGTTAAAGTAGCAGGTGGCATGTATGAAGGAGTAGCCGAAGACCGGAAACTCATTTCCGAAAAAACTTATCCTGTTTATCCGACATCATCAGACGATCCAAACGACTTTTTGGGGATCAAGTTCTTCTATCATGGTACTACAGATGATGTGAGATGGACACATAAGGGAGGTAGCCACACCATAACTAAAAAATTTGTAGTCACAAATACAATAAAGGATGACAAGGGTGAAATCAACCTGTCATCAGATTATATCAACGGAAAGTTCTCCATTACATATATTGATAAATCCGGAGAACATACTCTCACTGGAGAATATAAAAACCTGTATCTCCCTTATTAAGGGTCTAAAGAAAAAAAGAAAATCAGGCACTTGCAAAAACGCAAGTGCCTGATTTTCTTTGTAGCGCGGGGCGGGATTGAACCGCCGACCTCATGATTATGAATCATGCGCTCTAACCAGCTGAGCTACCGCGCCATCACTGTGCCCAGCAGCTGGCTGGACTTTCAGATTTGTTGAGATACCCGGACTCGAACCAGGACTAAGAGGACCAGAATCTCTTGTGCTGCCATTACACCATATCTCAATGCTCCCCACTGGTTTTGGGGTTGCAAAAGTAAGCAAATTTCTCTTATTCACAAATTTTTTCCACAAGCACGGTGGCATAAACCGCTACTCCCTCCTCTCTGCCCACAAATCCGGCACCCTCCGTGGTGGTGGCCTTTACGGAAATGTCATCAATTGAAGAAGGGTATTTATCGCTGACCTTGGAAAGGGTCTCGGCGATGCTTCTTCTCATCTTTTCTATGTAAGGAGCCACTTTCGGCTTCTGGAGGAGGATGGTGATGTCTGCGTTTACAAGGCGGTAACCCTTGTCCAGGACCAGGCGGTAGGACCGTTCCAGCAGGATTTTGCTGTCAATCCCCTTGAACTCCGCGCTCGTATCCGGGAAATGGTGGCCGATATCGCCGAGGGCAAGAGCACCCAAAAGGGCATCGCAGAGAGCATGCAGAGCCACATCCCCGTCGGAATGCGCCACGCAGCCCTTTGTGTGCGGGATCTGGACTCCGCCCAAAAACAAAGGAAGTCCTGGAGCCAGGAGATGCACATCGTATCCGTTTCCTATTCTGAATATATTTCCGGTGCTGTTCATACAGCGCAAAGTTAACACTTTATTGAAACCCCGGCTCTATTAACTGCTCCCAACGTCCCGATTTTTGGGACGGTAGGAGCAAAAAAGGCCGAAAATGCTCCCATCGTCCCATTTTTATGGACGGTAGGAACACTTGAGGATAATTGGGAGCTTTTCGTATCTTTGGGGTTTAGACCAGGAAATGATATTTGACAAATATGGGATTCAAGTTTTTTTCTTTGCCAAGCCACAGGGTGTTTGACTACCCTGCAAGGTACTATAACAAAGATCTCGAGAAGTTCGAGGGCATAAATGCCGAGGCCAAGGCCAGGCAGAACGGCGCAGGATATGTTCCCGGATCCATCGTCTCCAAGGGATTCCGCAAGAATTCAAAGGAACTCAAGAGGGCTGAGGGAGGTTACGGAAAGGGAAAGAGGTTTTTGGTATATATAATTATTGCGTTGATTCTTGTGGCTTTGCTGTATTTCACAAAGGCATTGTCGCTTCTGTTCCAGGCCTATCAGATCAACCACGGTTAAATTTTTGAGATTATGCTGAAAGTCCTGCCCGAAAGTATATACAGCCTGATTGCCGCCGGAGAGGTTATCCAGAGGCCTGCTTCCGTAGTG
>JAGCXV010000046.1 GCA_017961175.1 Bacteroidales bacterium | reverse complement strand
GGAGTTTGTGTACGTGTTTACACAACAACTCCTAAGAAGCCTAACTCAGCGATGAGAAAAGTTGCCAGAGTAAGGCTTACCAACCAGAAAGAGGTGAATGCCTACATCCCGGGAGAAGGCCACAACCTGCAGGAACACAGCATCGTGCTGGTTCGCGGCGGTCGTGTAAAGGACCTTCCTGGAGTACGTTATCACATTCTTAGGGGCGCCTTGGATACCGCAGGCGTAGACGGCCGCAAGCAGGGCCGCTCACTCTACGGCGCAAAGAGGCCTAAAGCACCTAAGAAGTAAGTCATCAACTATTTAAAACATTTCCAAAATGAGAAAAGCAAAGCCTAAAAAGAGGATTCTACTTCCAGATCCAAAGTATCACGATGTAATGGTTACCCGTTTCGTGAACAACCTTATGTTGCAGGGGAAGAAGAGTATCGCTTACGCTATTTTTTACGATTCTATCGACATGATCGGCGAGAAGATGAAAGATTCTGGCAAGGCTCCTATGGAAATTTGGAAGAAAGCGCTTGAGAACGTTACCCCGCAGATCGAGGTAAAGAGCCGCAGAGTCGGTGGCGCCAATTTCCAGGTTCCGACGGAAGTGCGCCCGGAGAGAAAGATCTCGCTGAGTATGAAGAACATGATTCTCTATGCTCGCAAGAGACCGGGCAAGTCGATGGCTGAAAAGTTAGCGGCGGAGATAATGGCAGCATACAATAACGAAGGTGGTGCCTTCAAGAGAAAAGAGGATATGCACAAGATGGCTGAGGCCAACAAGGCATTCGCTCATTTCCGTTTCTAGTTTTTTAAGGAGAACGGCTTAAAAATGGCAAGAGACCTTAAATACACGAGAAACATCGGCATCATGGCTCACATAGATGCCGGTAAAACAACCACATCTGAAAGAATCCTTTACTACACTGGTAAGACTCACAAGATTGGTGAGGTTCACGACGGTGCAGCCACAATGGACTGGATGGTTGAGGAGCAGGAGAGAGGTATTACCATCACTTCTGCAGCTACCACTGCATTCTGGCCGTACAACAATGAAAAGTACCAGATCAACCTTATCGACACTCCGGGTCACGTGGATTTCACCGTTGAGGTAGAAAGAAGTCTGCGTGTTCTGGACGGTACGGTTGCAACTTTCTGCGCTGTCGGACGTGTCCAGCCTCAGAGCGAGACCGTCTGGAGACAGGCAGACAAGTATTGTGTTCCAAAGATCGCCTATGTAAACAAGATGGACCGTGTAGGTGCAGACTTCATGGGCGTAGTAGATGACATCAAGAACAAGCTCGGCGCCCATCCGGTTCCTATCTGCCTTCCTATCGGAGCAGAGGAAAAGTTCCAGGGCATCATTGACCTTATCGACATGAAGGCTTACTTCTACGATACGGACAACAAGGAGCTTGTTAATTATGAGATAAAGGATATTCCTGCAGAGCTCGTCGCCGAGGCGGAAGAGTGGAGGAACAACCTCCTCGAGACCGCCGCAGAGTTTGACGAGGCTCTGATGCAGAAATATTTCGACGATCCCCAGACGATTACCAAGGAAGAGATCATAGCAGCAATCAGAAAGGGTACCATTTCTATGGAACTGGTTCCTATCTGCTGCGGTTCTTCATTCAAGAACAAGGGCGTGCAGTTCCTCCTGGATGCCGTGGTAAGGTATCTGCCTAGTCCTCTGGACAAGGGCAATGTCAAGGGTACCAACCCAAGGACAAACGAGGAAGCAGAAAGAAAGCCTGCCGCAACCGAGCCGTTCTGCGGTCTTGTATTCAAGATTGCAACGGATCCGTTCGTGGGAAGGCTAGCCTATATGAGAGCTTACTCTGGCCGTCTGGATGCCGGTTCGTACGTGCTTAATACAAGAAGCGGCAAGAAGGAGAGAGTTACAAGACTCTACCAGATGCACTCCAACAAGCAGAATCCTATAGATTTTGTCGAGGCTGGAGACATCTGCGGAGTTGTAGGATTCAAAGACCTCCATACCGGAGATACCGTATGCGAGGAGAAGCATCCTATAGTGCTCGAGTCTATGGTATTCCCTGATCCGGTTATCGGACTGGCAGTGGAGCCGAAGACCCAGGGAGACCTTGACAAGCTCGGTATCGCTCTTGGCAAACTGGCCGAGGAAGATCCTACCTTCACCGTCAAGTCAGACCAGGAGACCGGCCAGACCATCATCAGTGGTATGGGTGAGCTCCATCTGGAGATTCTTGTAGACCGTCTGAAGAGAGAGTTTGGCGTAGAGATCAACCAGGGTGCACCTCAGGTGAACTATAAGGAGGCTGTTACGCAGACTGTCCAGCACAGAGAGGTCTTCAAGAAGCAGACGGGAGGCCGTGGAAAGTTTGCGGATATCATTGTAGAGCTCGGTCCTGCAGACGAAGGCGTTACAGGACTTCAGTTTGTGGATGAGGTCAAGGGCGGAAACGTTCCTAGAGAGTTCATCCCTGCTGTAGAGAAGGGCTTCAAGGCAGCAATGCAAAATGGCCCGCTGGCCGGCTACGAGGTTACCTCCATGAAGGTAGTCCTCAAGGACGGTAGCTTCCATCCTGTGGATTCAGACCAGCTCTCCTTTGAGATCTGCGCCCGTCAGGCGTTCCGCAAAGCCGCCAGAAAGGCAGCTCCGGTTCTTATGGAACCTATCATGGCCCTTGAGGTGGTAACACCTGAAGAGTATATGGGAGACGTAATCGGAGACCTCAACAAGAGAAGGGGACAGATAACCAACATGGACTCAAGAGGCGGTGCCAGGATCATCAAGGCCAAGGTTCCGCTCAGCGAGCAGTTCGGCTATGTAACAGTTCTCCGTACACTTTCTTCCGGTAGAGCAACCAGTACAATGGAATTCTCTCATTATGCAGAGCTTCCTTCCAACCTTGCCAAGGAAATCATCGACAAGGCCGGAACAAGATTCCTGGATGATGAGGACTGATCGTCGATAACTGATAATATTTTAAAATATAAATACAATGAGCCAAAAGATTAGAATTAAACTTAAGTCATACGATCACGCTCTGGTTGACAAGTCAGCAGCACGCATCGTTGAGACTGTTAAGGCTACAGGTGCAATCGTAAGCGGTCCTATTCCACTTCCGACCAGCAAGAAGATTTTCACCGTCAACCGCTCTACCTTCGTTAACAAGAAGGCCAGAGAGCAGTTCGAGCTCAATTCTTTCTGCCGTCTTCTGGACATCTATTCATCTTCAGCCAAGACTGTTGACGCCTTGATGAAGCTTGAACTTCCGAGCGGTGTGGAAGTCGAGATCAAAGTCTGATGCTAGTTAACTAGCCAGATTTCTTGTCGAATAAGGATGCTGGTAAAGTAAAAAAATCTTTACCTTTGCATTCGGATAGCGGAACCTGTCCGCTGGATTGGGGCTCATAGCTCAGTTGGTTAGAGCACCTGACTCATAATCAGGGGGTCGGAGGATCATGCCCTTCTGGGCCCACAACAGGGGATTGTCAAGCAGATTAACACCTGACCTGACAATCCCTTTTCCTATATAAAATCCCCATTCCAGACACCCGTAACAAGGATTTTGCAGTTTTCTCTATCTTCTCCCATTCTCTTCCCACCCACCCCAAAACTCCTGAAAAATGGGGGATTTTTTCCAAATCTGTCGCCTATGTGTCGCCAAAATTAGAGCAAGTGGAGACTATCAACGGACACTTCCCTGGGTTGATAGATTTTGGTGTTCCCTTAAAACAGAGTATCTTTACATCTGACCATAGGAGAGATTGCTATAAACGTATTATT
>JAGCXV010000045.1 GCA_017961175.1 Bacteroidales bacterium | reverse complement strand
TTGCGATGTGTGGAACAATGAGCCGATTATTAACAAAGAAATACTCCAAAGAAGCGTCTTGGCAACTCCTCACATTGCCGGTTATTCTGTTGAAGGCAAGCAGAACGCTACCGATGCAGTAGTAAGAGCCTTTGCAGCCTTTGCAGACATAAATGCCCTTAAAGACTTCACCTGCAGATCCAAGGACGAGAGGCACCATCTGGACATAAACAAAAACCTCAGTTCCCAGCTTCAACAGTTCTTCCCAATCGCAGAGCTGGACAGTGCCCTCAGGCAACATCCAGAGGATTTTGAGAAACTAAGAAAAGAATATATCTATCGCCATGAGTTTGATTATAGAAAAAGCAGCAAGCATCCAGGACGGAACTATCCTAAAACTTACTCCGGAGGAAGAGGCCAAGTATCTTGAGATTGCCGATTCCTTTGAGGGAACATTGTGCAAGTTCACTCCTGCCAGCGGTGCGGCTACCAGGATGTTCAAGCCTCTGTATGAGGAAGGAAAAGAGGCCGACCTTCTCAGAAAAGAACTCAAGGCAAAGACTCCGATAGATTATTCCATAGACCGTGACATCCTGGCATCCACTCCAAAGGGCCTTCTGCCTTTCCATAAATACGCGATGTTCACTCGCACTCCACTTGAAGAGCATCTGGTGGAGGGTGCAATGTATGCCAAGGGCAAAGACGGCAAGGTATGGCTGCATTTCACTGTCTCAGAGGAACATCTGGAAGATTTCATAAACCTCTTCAACAGATTGAAGGCAGGTTACGAGAACAGGTACAACTGCACATACGAGGCCGTCTTCACCACGCAGGACCACGCCACAGACGTTACCGCATACGACGAGAACGGCAATCCTTTCCGAAAAGAAGATGGCACAATCCTCACAAGACCAGCCGGACACGGTGCTCTGCTTAAAAACCTTAATCTCTGCGACGAGGATTTCATCTTCATAAAGAACATTGACAATGTTGTAAAGGAACCTTTCCTGGATGATACAGTCAAATGGAAAAAGATTCTTCTGGGAATGGCTATCGACCTGAAAAACAGAGTGGGGGATAAACTGGACCGCCCGATCAGAGTCTGCGGTATGGTGAAAAACGAGGGAGAACCCGGCGGAGGCCCATTCGTTTGCAGAGAAAAGGATGGCTCAACTACTCTCCAGATTCTGGAAAGTGTCCAGATCCAGGACAAGAGCATAATGAATAACTCAACTCATTTCAATCCTGTGGACATTGTCTGCTGCATAAAGGACAATAATGGCAACAAATTTGACCTTCAGCAGTTTACCGATCCAACAACCGGACTAAGCGTGGAAAAGACTTTTGCCGGCAAAAAGGCAAAATATACGGAACTCCCGGGATTGTGGAACGGCTCCATGAGCCGCTGGAACACAATATTCGTGGAAGTTCCGATATCTACTTTCAATCCCGTGAAAACGGTTGCCGACTTACTGCGTCCGGTACATCAATAAATTGACAGACTTTTCAGAACCCTCGCTACGCTCGTCCCGACCTGCCTAAAGGCAGGCCAGCCATTCATGAGGCCATGGGCGGCCACAGGTTCTTTGAAAAGCTATCAATTTATTTACTTGAGCCGTAAAAAGCTGTAGCCGAATCGCTTGACTGCAGCCTTCTCCAGTTCTTCACGGGCATCAGGATGGGCTATGGCTATCAAGGCCTTGGCTCTTTCTGCCAGGTCTTTGTTCCTCAGGTAGGCGATTCCGTATTCAGTAGCGATGTACTGAGCCTGGAATCTTGTGGTTACAACCCCTGCACCAGGGGTAAGGGTTGGGACAATCTTGCTCTTTCCCTTGCCGGTAGCAGAAGGAAGAGCGATGAAGGTCTTTCCGCCTTCGCTGAGAGCTCCACCGTACATAAAGTCGTGCTGTCCGCCAACACTTGAGAATATCTTCTCTCCAATACTGTCTGCGCAAATCTGGCCGGTAAGATCGATTTCCAATGCGGAATTGATGGCCATAACCTTTGGGTTCTGGCGGATAATCTGAGGGTCGTTGGTAAGAGCAACATCGTAGAACTCCACATCCTTGTTATAGTGGAGGAACTCATACATGTGCTTGCTTCCAAGTGCCAGTGAGGCAACGCCTTTACCCGGGCGGAACTTCTTGAGGGTATTGTCTATAACTCCCTCTTCCATAAGCCTTACCACACCGTCTGTCATAGCCTCAGTATGGAGTCCCAGATGCTTGTGGTGCTTGATGGCGTTGAGAACGGCGTTAGGGATTCCTCCGACTCCAATCTGGAGAGTTGCACCATCCGGAATCTCTGCTGCAATATTGTTTCCGATGGCCCTTTCGATTTCAGTTGGTTCACCAAATTCCATCGCAACCGGAGGAATGTCGCACTCCACGGCAGCGTGGATCTTGGAAATATGGATCAGAGCACCTCCATAGAGATATGGAATGCTCTTGTTAACCTGGGCAACCACATAATCTGCACTCTCAACTGCAGAAACTGCCAGGTCCGCTGAAATGCCGTAGCTGCAATAGCCGTCCTTGTCCGGGAGAGAGCAGTTTATGAATGCCACATTAACAGGAAGTTGCTTGGAGCGGAAAAGGAAAGGAATCTCGCCGAGGAAGGCGGGAATCATGTTCCCGTTGCCGCTTGCCACCCATTCCCTCTGGTCTGCGCAGAGGAAGAGGCTCCTTACGATGAACGCCTCCTTGCATTCTTCCTTGCAGAAAGGTGCAACTCCTCTCGGAATGCAGAATGCGCTGTAGACTTTGACATCGCGGAGCTCGGAAGCCCTGTCGGCAAGAGCCTGCTGAAGTATCTCGGGAACGGCCGTACTTCCCTGGAAATAAACACCGTCTCCGCTTTTAACGCATTTGACGGCCTCGGCCGGGGTTACATATTTAAGTTCTTCCATATCAGGCGTTCTTTTCTTTCTGAATCTGCTCGAAAAGTCCCAGACGATTATCCATTTCAACAAAGTCCTCGTCAGAACTCAGTCTGGATACGCAGGCCCTGATACCGTTCTGGCGGCTACCGGTGGAATCAAGGGAGATGGCTGTTATTCCGCATCTTACAAGGTCGTACATAAGCTCGGAACAGGTCATGTTGCCGTAACCGATGGTGTAGAAGAATCCGTCTCCAACTTTACGGTCCAGGTCCTTGTCGTAAACAATGTGGAAACCGTGCTTTTCGAAGATTTCCTTGGAACGGTGGGCCCTCTGTCCGTATTTTGCCATCTCGGAGATGAAGTCGATCTTGCCTTCAGCGGCTCCACCAAGCAAGGCTGCGTAAGCATATTGCGCTGAATGAGAAACACCTGAAGAAGCTGCATAAAGATATGTCAAAACGAAGTTGTCTCCCATCCTTCCAAAGCCGTACTTCTGTCTGAGAGCAGGATAATCGCGATAGTAAAGTTTTGGAGAGAAGCATACCGCCGCGATTCTCTCACCGGCATAACTGAATATCTTGGAAGAAGACATCATTATGACATAATTGTCCGTGTACTTTGCAACTGTCGGCTGGAAAGGAGGTTCTCCCGGCTTGGAAAGATCCTGGCGGAAGTCCATGCAGAAGTATGCAAGGTCCTCAAGCACAACAACATCGTATTTGGTTGCAAGTTCTCCTATAGTCCTGAGTTCTTCTTCGCTGAGGCAAATCCAGGCAGGATTGTTAGGGTTGGAATAAAGCACAGCGGCAATGTTGCCCTTGGACATATATTCTTCGAGTTTACCTCTCAGCTTGTCTGCACGGAATTCGTAAATGTCAAAAGCTTCAGACTTTATGTTGTTTATCTTGGCCTGCAGCATATTAGGGGCGAACCCGGGATTGATGTAAAGTATGGTATCCTTCTCGGGATTCAGCTGGGAGCATTCCAGAATGAGGTTCATTGAGCCCTGCATGGAGCCTACTGTAGGAACAATGCATTCAGGGTCAATATCAACATCAGCAAATGCCTTCAGGAATTTGGACGCATTTTGTTTCAGGACAGGAATGCCTCCGATAGGGGGATATTCGTGCGCTATGTTGCTGTCCAGGGCTTTTTTCTGGGCCTCAATGCCAACAGGACAAGCCAGGATTCCCGGAACGCCGATCTCCAGATGGATGAACCGCATATTTTCCAGGGCCTCCAGCTTGTTTGCAACTGCAACACATTGTCTTATAGTGGCGTGGGATATATCAGCGATATCCATCTTTGCCAATACCTCGTCAACAGTGTTTTTTGCGATAGGCCTATTCATAATACTATCTTTTAGCTGCTATTTCAAATCCGGCTTCAAATGCTTTGATATTGTCTTCGACTATTTTCTCACCCTTGCGGGCAAATACATTGCGTATTCCTTCCTTGAGAGCCTCGACATCCAGTATCTCGATGTATTTTGCGGCTGCTCCCAGAAGAGCCATATTGCTGGAACGAGGGGCTCCGCAATCCTTTGCAATCTGGTCTGAATCAAATGAAATCACGTTTGCATCCTTCTTCAGGTCCGCATCGATCGCTGAGATTTCAGGATAGGATGGAATGTTAACGAACGGAGCGCTGTTGGTTATTATCCAGCCTCCTTTTTTCAGGTATGGCAGGTATCTAAGAGCCTCCATCGGTTCCATAGAGATTATGAGCTCGCATTCTCCCTTAGGGATTAGGTCGCTGAAAATAGGATCAGAAGAAAGCCTGAGGTTACTCTGCACGTCTCCGCCCCTCTGGCTCATTCCGTGCACCTCCGCCTGCTTCAGGTAAAGATTGTTCTTTATTGCGGCCCAGCCGATTACAGTGGCAATGGAAAGAATTCCCTGGCCGCCGACTCCTGACAATATGATATCCTTTTTCATAATCTACTGTTTTTTGAGATGTCTCTTGGCGGTCTGTATGCACTCCCTGCGGCAGACAACTACAGATACTCCGCGATAATCAATTTCTTCCTTGATGACTCTCTCCATCTCTTCATAGTTCTTTGGAAGAGGAATGATGAGCCTGATATGTTCCTTAGGAACGCCGATACCAAGGCAGATATTCTCGATCCTGCCGAATGCGGCGCTGTCCTGGCCGCCGGTCATTCCGGTAGTCAGGTTGTCTGAAATGCAGACGGTTATGTTTGCGCCCATATTTACAGCATCCAGAAGTCCGGTCATTCCGCTGTGGGTGAAGGTGGAGTCTCCGATAACTGCGATTGAAGGATGTACGCCACTTTCGGAAGCGCCTATTGCCATCGTTATGGAAGCTCCCATATCTACGCAACTGTTGATTGCGTGGAAAGGAGCCAGATATCCCAGCGTGTAACAGCCTATATCGCTGAATACACGTGCGGTAGGGTAGTTCTTAACAACTCGGTTGAGAGCGGTGTAGAAGTCTCTGTGGCCGCAACCCATGCAGAGTGCAGGTGGCCTTGGCACTGCAACCTCGCTCTTGGCGCAAGTTTCTTTATCAGGCATTCCAAGCGCTTTCCTCATGGCGTCCGGTGTAAGTTCTCCTGTACGAGGAAGGGTTCCGTCCAGCCTTCCCTTAATCTGATTATAGACAGGAAGATATCCTCTCAGAGCCTTTTCCAGAAGAGGCTGGCCTTCTTCTACGACGAGAATTGTCTGGCACATGGAAGCAAGTTCCCTTACCTGCTTCTTTGAAACCGGATAGCGGGTAACCTTCAGGGTAGGGAAGGATGGCTCACCCTCGATGTTTTCCATAAGGTAATTCCAGCCGATTCCGCAGGCAATAACTCCCATCGGAGCCTTTGGACCGGAAAGGACATTGCCCTTTTCGGAATCTTCCTCATACTGGGCGTATTGCTTGATTATCTGCTCGTTTCTCAGTCTTGCAACAGCCGGAAGGAGAACCCATCTCTTCTGGTCTTCAGGGAAGCGGAGAGGATTTTCATCCCTCATTTCACCTGTTTTCACGACTGCCCTGGAATGTGCCATACGGGTTGTCATCCTCATAAGGACCGGGGTGTGGTACATCTCAGAATAGTCAAAGGCAAAACGGATCATATCGTAGGCTTCCTGCTGGTTGCTCGGTTCCAGGCAAGGAACCATCGCGAACTCTGCGTAAAATCTGGAATCCTGCTCATTCTGGGATGAGTGCATGGAAGGATCGTCGCAGGCAACCACAACCAGTCCGCCGCTTGCTCCGGTTACACCGGAATTCACGAAAGCATCCGCGCACACGTTCATTCCGACGTGTTTCATGCAGACCATAGCCCTCTTGCCGGCATAAGATGCGCCGAGTGCTGATTCCATAGCGGTTTTCTCGTTGCAGGACCACTGGCAGTGGACTTTCCTTTCCCTTGCCAGAGGACTTGCCTGAATATACTCGGTTATTTCTGTTGAAGGAGTGCCGGGATAGGCATAAACGCCAGAGAGCCCCGCATGCAGGGCTCCCAGTGCCAGAGCCTCATCTCCCAGCAATAAAGTTTTTTCAGACATATTTCTGTAAATTCAAATAATAATTCAGTTTATCCGCTACGAATTTACAAAAATCTTATGAATCTTCAAAACTATATTTAAAAAGAAGAAAGAGGTTATATTAAGTTACAAATTGAAAGTACGGGTTATTCGTCCAGAGCTTCCTCGTAAATCTTGCGGTGAGAATAGAAAGCACCTTCGTATTGTTCCTCGATGTCGTCTATCATCCAGTCGTCACCGTTATAGCGGAGGGTAAGCCTGACAAGTTCCGGTTTTTCCTGATCGTCAAAGGCTTTGACATTCACGTATGCCTTAGCATAGTAAGGCCCGATTTCTTCCGCCTTGACGAATTCAAAACTAGGATTGTGGCAGTCCTGGCCCATAACCCAGTGGTCGTGATCGATGTACAGGTTATCAGTTTCTCCCTGCTTTTTCAACACTTTCTCCTGAAGATCGTAGAAATCAGGGGTAAAGAACTTCTTGTCGGCATCATCCATTGCAGCTGAAAATGCATAATTGTACATGTCTGAAATGCGGCCCTCGATATATTCCTGGGTCTGGAGGTCCATCGGAGCGGCAACTCCCAGGGAATCTTCTCCAATTACATCTCCGGTGTCCTTTGGATTGTTGTTACAGGAGGAAACTGCAATCATAAGTGCTGCACAGAGCAGAAATATCAATTTCTTCATTTTGCTATTCGTAATAAGTTATTATTCTTTTGTCTATCCTAGAGTTTTTCCCCTTCTCGTTGTCAGTGGCCTTCCTCTCGATCCAGTTGCCGTGGTCGTCCCGTTTGAGGATCTCGTACCTTTCCACCTTGGTAACAAGGAGGTTAGGGTCGCAGTACAGCAAATAAGGATCTGATTTTATGCTTTCCTTGTAGTCTTCTGAGTAGTTTGGCTCAAACTTGGCGAAGAACTTGGCAATACGGTCTCCATTGCTGTCATAAACATAGAATTCTGGAGAGTATGCAGGCCCTAGGTCTGTAGGATTCTCCATCATTTCCTCCACATAGATTCCGTTATATTTAAGGTCATTGTCTCCGGCAATTCCGAACGAAGTAAGCCTTCCTTCCTCATCAAAAGAGAGAGTGGTCTCAGATTCAGGCATACCATTCAATTCCAGATACTCTTTGTCTGCGGCAAGCATTCCTTTTTCCATGCCTTTCTCGTCGAACTCGAAAAGATTTCCATTGGAACCGTCCTCAAACACTTGCTGGAGAGTCTTTACCGGGCCATATACGTCAAAGTATGATCGGCATCCTACAGGAGCGCTGACCTTCTTTGCCGGTTCAGGTTGGCTGTTGTTGCAGCAGGCAAAAGCAAACGCTGCTACAGCGAGAATGAGAAGTCTCTTCATTACCAGCCGAGTATGTGAGCGAACATCAGAGGAGCAACGATGGTTGCATCGCTTTCGACGATGAACTTAGGGCACTCAGGAGAGAGCTTGCCCCAGGTAATCTTCTCGTTTGGAACCGCTCCGGAATATGAACCGTAAGAGGTGGTGGAGTCTGAAATCTGGCAGAAATACTGCCACAGCATTGTTCCGTGCCACTGCAGATCCTGCTCCATCATAGGCACACAGCAGATAGGGAAGTCTCCTGCAGTACCGCCGCCAATCTGGAAGAATCCGGTTCCGCGGTCGATGCCTGGACGGTTGTTGGCTTTGTACCAGTCAACCAGGTGCATCATTGTCTCGATACCTCCCTTAACCAGATGAACGTCGAATTCACCCCTGATGCAGTGTGCGGTGAAGATGTTACCGGTAGTGGAATCTTCCCAAGCAGGAACAATGATAGGGATATTCTTCTCGCATGCAGCCAGAACCCAACTGTCCTTAGGATCTATCTCATAGTACTGCTCCAGAACGCCGCTGCGGATTACCTTGTACATGAACTCGTAAGGGAAAAGTCTCTCGCCTTTTGCAGCAGAGTCCTTCCATGCATCTACCAGATGGTCTTCCAGCCTTCTGAAAGCCTCTTCCTCCGGTATGCAGGTATCGGTAACACGGTTCAGGTGATTGTCCAGAAGTTCCTGCTCGTCCTGCGGAGTGAGGTCCCTGTAGTTAGGCACTCTCTTGTAGTGGGAGTGTGCCACAAGGTTCATGATGTCCTCCTCAAGGTTGTTTGCAGAGCAGCAAACAATTGCAAACTTGTCCTGACGGATCATTTCTGCCAGTGAGAGTCCCAGTTCAGCCGTACTCATCGCGCCGGCCATTGCAAGCATCATCTTTCCGCCCTCTGCCAGAAGCTGTTCGTAAGCCTTGATTGCGTCAACCATCGCGGCTGAGTTAAAATGACGGTAATGATGATCAATGAATTGAGTGATAGGTCCTTTAGCCATAATCTCAGATATTTTAAATAATTAATGTTAATGTCTGCATATAAAACAATCACACAAATTTAATGAAAAAATGATTAGATTTGCATCCACTCTGAAAAGAACAAAAACAAGACACAAATGATAACAAAACAGGCAATCGAGGCATTCGGAAGCATCCGTACACCTTTCTATTATTACGACATGGATCTCCTGAAGGAGACTTTGAAGGTTTATACTTCATACACAAAGAATTACGGCTACAACGCCCATTATGCGGTTAAGGCCAATGCCGAGCCGAAGATTCTGCAGACCATCTGCAAGGCCGGACTGGGAGCAGACTGCGTGAGCGGAAACGAGGTCAAGATCGCGATAAAGAACGGTTTTGCCCCTTCCAAGATTGTATATGCCGGAGTAGGCAAGAGCGATGCCGAGATAAAGACAGCCCTCAAGGCCGGAATCTTCAGCTTCAACTGCGAAAGCGTGCCTGAAATAAAGATTATCAACGACCTGGCTGCAGGACTGGGAGTAAAGGCAAGGATATCGCTGAGAGTTAATCCTGACATTGATGCGCATACCCACAAATACATTTCCACCGGCAGAAAGGAAGACAAGTTCGGAATAAGCCCTTGGGAATTCCAGGCAGTTACAGACCTTATCAAGGGCCTGAAGAACGTTAAGCTGATCGGCCTGCATTTCCACGTTGGAAGCCAGATACTTGACATGAGCGTGTTCCCGCTGCTTTGCAGGATGGTGGAGCAACTCCAGAGCTGGTTCTTAGAGAGGAATATAAAGATCGAGAACCTGAACCTTGGCGGAGGCCTTGGAGTGGATTACCAGAATCCTAACCAGAATCCGATTGCCAATTTCAAGGATTACTTCGAGCTCATCCACAAGAACCTCATCGTAAGGCCAGGCCAGAAGGTTCACTTTGAACCGGGAAGGGCGATAGTTGCGCAGTGCGGCCACCTGATTTCAAGGGTACTGTACGTTAAGATAGGCCAGAAGATGAAGTTCGTGATTCTGGATGCCGGAATGAACGACCTCATCCGTCCGGCTCTCTATCAGGCACATCACGACATCGAGAACCTCACTTCAACCGGAAAGAAGACAAAGTACGATGTGGTCGGCCCTGTATGCGAGAGCAGCGACAAGTTCGCACACAACATCTGGCTGCCTGAGACTCAGAGAGGAGACCTCGTTTCCCTGAATACAGCCGGCGCTTACGGTCAGGTAATGGCAATGCGCTACAACCAGAAAGACCTTGCAAAGGCCTATTATTCTGATGAATTGATTAAGTAAAGATTATGTTTGAAAACCTAATAGACAGACTGGACCGGTCGTTCAGGCTCCTGAAAGGACAGGGCAGAATCACCGAAGTAAACATATCCGAAACCCTGAAGGACATCCGCAGGGCACTCATAGAAGCCGACGTAAGCTACAAGGTTGCAAAGAGCTTCTGCGATGACGTGAAGCAGGTAGCCCTTGGACAGGACGTTATAAAGAGCGTAAAGCCTGGTCAGATGATGGTGAAGATCGTCCACGACGAGCTTGCCAAGCTGATGGGAAGCAGCGCCACGGACATCAGCCTGAAGGGCAATCCGGCAATCATACTGGTTGCAGGTCTCCAGGGTTCCGGTAAGACAACTTTCAGCGGCAAACTTGCCAACCAGCTGAAAAACAAGAGAGGAAAGAGAGTAATGCTGGTGGCCGGAGACGTATACCGTCCTGCCGCTATAGACCAGTTGAAGGTGCTTGCAGAGTCAATCGAC
>JAGCXV010000044.1 GCA_017961175.1 Bacteroidales bacterium | reverse complement strand
TGAAATCATCATCTGATCGAACCTTTGCTCCACAAAAAAAAACAGGCTCTAGGGCCTGTTTTTTTTCTTCTACGTAGCCGGGGATTATTACTCAATTACGAAACTCCTCGGATAAAAGTCGCTGTAGAAACGGCCATCGATGGCGGTAAACTTCAGTACGCAGTAATTAGGATCGGTAACACCTCCTGGGTAATATTGTGTGTCACCCTTGCGCCAAATCATTTCTTTCGAAGCGGCATCGGTCAGCACCTCCATCGTACCTCTGAGCATCATGCCCTTAAATCCTTTGGCATTGCAAAAATAGACGCTAGCCTTAGGGTTAGCCTTGTATTGAGCCACACGTATTGAGAAGGTGTTGGTCGTAAAGTAGAAGGTTTTGATACCCTCACGCTTACGTGGCTTCAACATAGCCTTGGTCCAGGGAAAACCGTCCTGGTCGACTGATGAGATGTAAGCGATGGGCTGTTTGTCGGCCATCTGGGCAATGAGTTCTTTAATGCCTGCCAAAGCAGGGTTAACATTCATGACTTCATCGTTACTGACATTCAACGTTTTGCGCCAACGTTTCAACTGCGGGAAAAACGTTTTCATCTGGCCGATATACTCCTCTTTGGTGATTGGTTTCTCCAACCCTTCGTTTACTGCACCGACAAACTGCGCACAATGTTCGATCATCTCTTCCATCGTGCAGTCCTGCAAGAATTTTCCATCCTTGTAGCAATACATGCAGTAATCTTCATTCTTACTGCCGTCGGCATTAGTGCCGAGGACTTCTTCCGTTAGCGGCATACCGCAACTCTGACAAAATTTCATATCTTAATTCGTATTATTTCCCGATGCAGAAATGTGAGAAAATGTGGGACAGGATGTCCTGTGAAGAGATTTCACCGATGATGCCGCCAAGGTCATCCGTGGCTTCCCGGAGGTCCTGGGCAAGCAGGTCGGCAGGGAGGTTGGAGTCAATTCCCTGGAAAACTCTCTCGATAGAAGCCATAGCGTCTTTAAGGGCCTGGTAATGGCGCAGGTTGGTGACATAGGTCTTGCCCTGAAGGTTGGAAAGGAAACCCTTGCCGAGTTTCTTCAGAGTGTCACCGATTTCCTTTTTAGCGGTTTCCCGGTCTTTCTTGAGAGAAAGTGAGAGGATGGTTACATCGCTGAGCTTTAGCTTCTTGCAGATGGACTTGATACTCTCTTCGATATCTTCTTTTTTAGTTTTGGTCTTGTCCAGTTTGTTGGCCAGGATGATGAGCCTCTGGCGCTTTTTGTCTGTTTTCTCGGCGATGGTCTTGATGGAAGGGGAGAAGGAATCCTCCCTTGTTGAGTCCAGCATGAGGATGACCACGGAACTTTCCCTGAGCTTTTGCCAAGTGCGCTCAATTCCCATTATTTCAATGGTTTGGGTGGTGTTTCTTATGCCGGCGGTATCTATGAAGCGGAAGAGAGTGCCGCCGATGTTGACGGTATCTTCTATGGTGTCTCTGGTTGTGCCCTGGATAGGGGAAACGATGGCCCTTTCCTCGCCGAGGATGAGGTTAAGCAGGGTGCTCTTACCGGTGTTCACGGCTCCCACGATGGCAACCGGAATGCCGTTCTTGATGGCGTTGCCAAGGGAGAAGGAATCTGCCAGGTCCTTGATTTTAAGGTAGGTGGAGGAAAGTATGCTGGAAAGCTTCCTGCGGTCTGCAAACTCCACGTCTTCCTCGCTGAAATCCAGTTCCAGCTCCATCAGGGCGCAGAGGTTAAGAAGGGAATCCCTGAGGTCTCTCAGTTCCTGGGAGAAGCCGCCCCTCATCTGGTTCATGGCGATGCTGTGGGAGGCTTCCGTTTCCGATGCAATAAGATCTGCAACCGCCTCTGCCTGGGCAAGATCCATCTTGCCGTTGAGGAAGGCGCGCTTGGTGAATTCTCCGGCCTCGGCGATGCGGAGCGGGGATGATATCGTGCTGTTCTTGAACAGAGCTTTTGCAGATTCAATCAGCATCTGCTGGATCTTGTTCTCGATGTATGAGGAAGCGTGGCAATAGATTTCCACGCAGTTTTCTCCGGTGTAGGAGTTTGGAGCGCGGAATGGCACGGCAAGCACCTCGTCGATATCTGATATGCGGGCAAAGCGCATCTTGTAAGACTCCGTGGACTTTAGGGTAGGGCGCTTCCCCCTTGTGTGGGAGGAAAGAGTCAGGATGGAATCCGCGATGGTTATTACATCCGGTCCTGAAAGACGGATGATGCCCACAGCCCCGCTCCCAGGAACGGTTGCGGGAGCCACTATATTTTCTGCCTTGTCCGTTATATGTGTCATTCCATCAGCTTTTTATACTTGAAGCGCTTAGGCTCCGTATTGCCCATCCTGGCCTTGCGGTTTTCCTCGTATTCCTGGTAGTTGCCCTCGAAGAATACAACCTGGCTGTCCCCCTCGAATGCCAGTATGTGGGTGGCAATCCTGTCCAGGAACCAGCGGTCGTGGCTGACAACAACCGCACAGCCGGCAAAGTTGTCGAGACCTTCCTCAAGAGCGCGGATGGTGTTTACATCCACGTCGTTGGTAGGCTCGTCGAGCAGCAGGACATTGCCCTCGTCCTTGAGTGTAAGGGCGAGATGCAGGCGGTTTCTCTCTCCGCCGGAAAGGATACCGCAGAGCTTTTCCTGGTCAGCTCCGCTGAAGTTGAAGCGTGAAACCCAGCCTCTTGCGTTAATATCCCTGTTGCCTAGGCGAACCCATTCGGAATCGCCTGCAATGGTTTCATATACAGTCTTGTCCGGATCGATGCTCTTATGCTGCTGATCTACATAGGATATCTTGACGGTTTCTCCGATTTCTATGGTTCCGGAATCTGGTTTCTCGATTCCCATGATAAGGCGGAAAAGGGTAGTCTTGCCGGCTCCGTTAGGACCGATTACACCCACGATGCCTGCAGGAGGGAGCACAAAGCTAAGATGCTCGAAAAGGAGTTTGTCTCCGTAAGCCTTGCTCACATCGTGGAACTCTATGACCTTGTTTCCGAGATGAGGGCCGTTTGGTATGTAGATTTCAAGGTTTGCTTCTTTCTCCTTTGAGTCCTGGGAAGCAAGTTTCTCGTATGCTCCCAGACGGGCTTTCTGCTTGGCCTGGCGGGCTTTAGGAGCCATACGAACCCATTCCAGCTCTCTCTGGAGAGTCTTTCTGCGCTTGCTCTCTGTCTTTTCCTCCATCTCCAGACGCTTTGTCTTCTGGTCCAGCCAGGAGGAGTAGTTGCCCTTCCAAGGAATGCCTTCCCCGCGGTCCAGTTCCAGTATCCATCCGGCCACGTTGTCCAGGAAGTAACGGTCGTGGGTAACGGCGATTACGGTTCCCTTGTATTGCCTCAGATGTGCTTCCAGCCAGAGAATACTCTCAGTATCAAGATGGTTGGTAGGCTCGTCCAAAAGCAGTACGTCCGGTTGTCTGAGAAGCAGGCGGCAGAGCGCAACCCTTCTTCTCTCGCCTCCGGACAGGGTAGATATCTTGGCGTCAGATGGAGGGCATTGCAGAGCATCCATAGCCCTTTCCAGCTTGGAATCGATCTCCCATCCGTCGCAATGGTCTATCTTCTCGGTAAGCTCTCCCTGCCTTTCCATCAGGCGGTTCATCTGGTCATCGTCCATCGGCTCGCAGAACTTGGCTGATATCTCGTTGAACTCGTTCAGAAGATCCATGACTTCCTGGACACCTTCCTGAACCACTTCAAGGACGGTCTTGTCCGGATCCATCTGAGGTTCCTGCTCCAGGTAGCCAACGCTGTAGCCAGGAGCCCATACGACCTCTCCCTGGTAGGATTTCTCCACGCCGGCTATGATCTTAAGCAGGGTGGATTTACCGCTGCCGTTAAGGCCTATGATGCCGATTTTGGCTCCATAGAAGAACGACAGGTATATGTCCTTGAGAATTACTTTGTTGTTGTGGGGCAGGATTTTGCCCACACCGTTCATCGAGAATATTATCTTTTCGTCTGCCATATCTATTGTATTGGTTTGTAAAGATAATAAAAAGGGATGACCTGAGGCCATCCCTTTTCTTTCCCGAACAGGTGAAAACAATTACTTCTTGTCACCCATAAGGCCGCCGAGGATGCTGGTAGCAGCGCCGATGATGCTGCCCAGTCCACCGCCTCCGGTTGCATTTCCGCCACCGGTAATAGACAGCATAATGTCCTTAAGGTCAATGTCGCCGTCGCCGTCCTGGTCCTTGATGAATCCCTTGAGGCCACCCAGAATGTTAGGAATCAGGCCTGTGAGAGATTTTGCCAATCCGCCGCCAAGATTCAGCTTGCTGAGAATGTTGGTGGAGAACAGGTTGCCTGCCAATGCAGTGATAGGGCTGCTGGCTGCGCTGGTCTTGCCTGTCAGAAGGTCTGTGATGAGGTCAGTTCCGCCCTGTTTAGCGGCAGTCTGGGTAAGGCTTCCCAGAATTGATTCGCCTAGTCCTCCTAGAACCTGGCTCTTGATGTTGGAAGGAATCTCGATTCCTCCGGCAGCAGAATTAACCTGCTTGGAAATCAAATCGCTGATTAGAGACATAATTATTGGTTTTTAAAGATGAGTTTTCACAAATTTAACAAAAAATCTATTTGTTCCTTTCCAGCAGCACCACATTTTCCACGTGCTGTGTATGAGGGAACATATCCACCGGCTGGACTTTGAGTATGGAGTAGTCGCGGCAGAGGATCTCCAGGTCTCTGGCCTGGCTGGCAGGGTTACAGCTCACATACACTATGCGTCCCGGAGCCGCGTTCAGAATCACCTGTGCCACAGAAGGATGTATGCCGGCTCTTGGAGGGTCCAGCACAATTACATCCGGCTTTCCGTGCTTTTCGATGAAGCTGTCGTTAAGCACGTCCTTCATGTCCCCGGCAAAGAATTCCGCATTGGAAATATCGTTGTCCCTGGAGTTGATCCTTGCATCGGCGACAGCTTCTTCCACATATTCCACGCCTATGACTTTCTTGACCTTGCGGGCAAGGAAAAGGGCGATAGTGCCCGTTCCGGTGTAGAGGTCGTAGAGTACTTCATTTCCTTTGAGGTCAGCGAAGTCCCTTACCACAGAGTAGAGGCGGTAGGCCTGGAGGGAATTGGTCTGGTAGAAAGACTTAGGGCCGATGCGGAAAGTAATGTCCTCCATCTTTTCCACGAGGTATTCATCCCCCTGGATACGGTAGATAGGGCAACCGTCGTAACTGTCGTTGGCCTTGTTGTTTACAGTAAGGTATGCGGAGGTGATCTGAGGGAATTCAGCACAGATGGCCTTAATCATATTCCCTGCATCCTGCATCTGTTTCCTGGTAGGTTTTTCACCGACCCTGGATGCACCGATAACCAGGTTGATGCCGAAGTTTCCCTCCTCTGTGGAACGCATCACCAGGTTGCGGAGAAAACCAGTGTGGTTGTACAGGTCAAAGAAGCCGAGATGGTTTTCCACGGCATATTTCCTGGCGAAAAGCCTAATGGCGTTGGAAGGTTCTTTCTGTAGGCGGCATTCCTTGATATCCAGGACTTTGCTGAACATTCCAGGGATGTGGAAACCGAGTCCCAGAAGTTCCTCTTCCGTGAATACCTTTTCTGTACCATCGGGATTCAACCTTTCCTCGCTGAAGAGCCAGCGTCTGTCAGAGAAGGTGAATTCCAGTTTATTTCTGTAGTCAATAGTGCGCTCCGAGCCGATGATGGGGGAGATAGGGGGGAGTGTCAGGTGCCCTATCCTGGTAAGCTGGTCTATAACTTGCTGCTGCTTGAATTCCAGCTGCTTTTCATAGGGGAGAGCCTGCCAGGTGCAGCCACCGCAGATTCCGTAATGAGGACAGAACGGCTTCTGGCGGATCGGGGATTCTTTTACCATCCTGATAGGATTTCCCTGCATGAAGCCCTTGCGGGAGCGCATGATCTGCACATCCACGACGTCACCGGGCACGCATTTAGGGACAAATAGCACCTTCCCGTCTATATGAGCAAGGCCATTGCCTTCTGCGGCAACGGCCTCAATGCTCACATTTTCAATTATTTGTCTATCTTTATTGCGTTTGCGGCTCATATTAGAAAGCTGCAATCAGTTCCTTATTGCTGTAGGCGTCTGCACCGTAGCAGGTTTTAAGGTATGCAATACCGATCTTGTAGTCTTCCTCAGTGAAGGAATCGGTTGCTTCCTTTGCTACAACCACATTGTAACCAAGGCAATAAGCATCTGCTGATGTGTGTCTTACGCACATGTGGGCGTGCAGGCCGGTCATGATTACGGTCTTGACACCAAGCTCCTTAAGAAGGATATCCAGGTCAGTCTGGAAGAATCCGCTGTAGCGTCTCTTAGGAACTACATAGTCCTTGTCGCAGAGCTTGAGTTCAGGAATAACCTCGGCACCCTTGGTTCCTCTGATTGCATGGTCTCCCCAGAGCTTGAGCTCGAGGTCGATGCCCTTGATGTGGCAATCGTTGCAGAAAATTACAGGAACGCCTTTCTTGCGTGCTGCCTCGCAAAGCTTTGCAGTAGCAGGAACAATTGCTTTAGCACGGTCGCAGCCAAGTGCGCCTGTTACAAAGTCGTTGAGCATATCCACAACAAGGATAGCCGGCTTATCCAGTTTCAGTTTAGGAGCAGCGGCTTTCTTAGGGGCTGCTTTTTTAGTTGTCTTTGCCATTTCAGTTAAAAGTGTTAATTAGTCAGACAATTTATATTATGTTAAATAGATTTATCTCTTTCAATGTCGGTGTACCCTATCTCAAAATCAATACCAAAGAGTCCGCGTCAACTCTCTTTTTTATGAAATCTTTGAGTTTGTCGATTTCTTTCTCAGGAATTATGGCTTTTTCATTCAGGACAATCTGGGCAGTAACATAGCTTTGAACGTCATTCGTATCTTTTCCGGTTTCAATTGTCGGAGCAAGGCTCAGAGAGTTTACCTGCGGATAAAAAGTCTGGACCTCATCAATCATCTGCTTTGCAATAGCCTCATATTTGGTGAATTGTGTAATTCTGTCCTGGAGATTGGAAATCTCGGCGGTTTGTTGTGTTATCGTCTCGTTTAGCTCATCTTTGCTTGCTGTAATCATTGATATGGATCCTTTAAGGGACAGGATACTGTCTGTCAGGTTACCCTGTATAATATTCAAGGTATAGTCCCCTAACCCGTATAGGGGCATTCTTTCTCTGGCATCGTCGATTTTATTATCCGGAATTTCCCTGCCGACAGCAGCAAGTGTAATAACCTTTTCATCCCTGTCTATGTTCTGGGAAACTATCTGGCTTCCTGAGAATTTCATCTCGTTTATGATGAAATGCTGCAGGTCAGAGGCAAAGAAACTTTCCCTTATGATATTGACAGTCAAGATGGCGGCTGGTATCATAGTGGCAAGGACTATGGCCATCAGGTAACCCCTAACACGCCTGAAATTGACATCTTCCAGCTTTGCCACGTGGCGGAACTTCATTGCCCTTACTCCAAGATAAGTGGCCAATGCAATGAATACCGTATTTATAAAGTACAGGAAGAATGCGCCAAGGAAATACTTGAGGTTAAGGCTGGCGATACCGAATCCGGCCGTGCACAAAGGTGGCATCAAGGCTGTGGCGATTGCCACTCCAGGCAGAATGTTTCCCTTGTCCTTAGAGGCTATTGCAACAATGCCCGCAGCGCCTCCGAACAATGCGATCAGAACGTCGTACAATGTTGGAGAAGTCCTTGCAAGCAGCTCACTCTGAGCTCCGTGGTAAGGCGTGAGCGTGAAATATACGGTGGCGGTTATAAGGCTTATGAGAGTTGCCACAGCATAGTTCTGGAGACTCTTCTTGAGAAGCTCGAAGTCGCTGGTTCCTACAGAAAATCCCATACCTATTATAGGACCCATTATCGGCGATATGAGCATGGCGCCGATAATGACTGCCGTTGAATTCACGTTAAGGCCTAAGGATGCCAGAAGGATGGCAAAAACCAATACCCAGAGATACGGCCCGCGGAAGGTGATGCCATCGTTGATTCTAGTGACAACATCGCTCTTGTCCGTAAGAAAACCTCTCATCGAGAAGTAATTCTTGATTCTGGAGCCTATGCTTTTGTTCTCTTCCATTGTTTATGATGTGGAAACCTACTTCAAAGATAGTCTTTTTGATTAAATTTGCGACGGACAAATAAACCTGGAATGAATACAGACTTTAAGATACCGCTTGCGGAAAGGATCCGTCCCGTTTCCCTCGACGATTATGTGGGGCAGGAACATCTTGTGGGAAAAGGCAGTGTGCTGCGCAACATGATAGAAAGCGGCAATCTGTCGTCTTTCATACTTTGGGGGCCTCCGGGTGTGGGAAAAACCACTCTGGCGCACATTATCTCAAAACAACTGGACCGTAATTTCTATACTCTCAGCGCTGTAAGCTCCGGAGTCAGGGAAGTGCGTGAAGTCATTGCCAAGGCAAAGGACAAGAACCTTTTCAACTCCAAGACCCCTATTCTTTTCATCGACGAGATTCACCGTTTCAACAAGGGGCAGCAGGACGCTCTGCTGGGTGCTGTTGAAGACGGTACCATAATACTTATAGGCGCTACTACGGAAAACCCTTCATTCGAGGTTATCAGCCCGCTTTTGTCCCGTTGCCAGGTATTCGTTCTCAAGGAACTGAGCGTGGAGAATCTGGATACCCTCCTTGCAAGGGCACTGCAGAAAGACCCCTATCTTTCATCTAGGAAGATCAATGTCGCCGAGAAGGAAGCCCTGTTCCGCTACAGTGGTGGAGATGCGCGCAAGCTTCTGAATGTGCTGGAGATAATTGTGGGTAGTTTTCCGGAAGGAGAAGACATTGAGATTACAAACGACATCGTAAAGGAACGCCTGCAGGAGAATATGGCTCTTTACGACAAGAACGGAGAGCAGCATTACGATATCATTTCTGCATTCATAAAGAGCCTGAGAGGCTCGGATCCAAATGCGGCGGTTTACTGGCTGGCGCGTATGATCAAAGGCGGGGAAGATCCCCTGTTCATCGCACGCCGTATGGTGATTCTTGCGGCAGAGGATATCGGTCTTGCCAACCCTAATGCGCTGCTGCTTGCACAAAGCACATTTGCTGCTGTACAGCAGATAGGAATGCCGGAGGGCAGGATACCTCTTTCCGAGTGCGCTATCTATCTGGCTACAAGCCCGAAGAGCAATTCTTCCATAATGGCTATAGATGTGGCTCTCAGCCTTGTGGAGCAAAGCGGAGACCTCAGCGTTCCTCTCCATCTGAGAAACGCCCCTACCAAGCTGATGAAGGAACTCGGATACCATCAGGGATACAAGTATGCCCACGACTTTGAGGGCAATTTCGCTGACCTTGAGTTCCTGCCGGAAGAAGTCTCCGGAACCAGGATATACGAGCCGTCTTCCAACCGCAGCGAAGACGAGATCAGAAGGCGTCTGAAATTGCTCTGGGAGAAATACAATTACTGACCATTTTTTATACATTTGCACGATGAAAAATTTGGAACTGGTTACAGATTATAATAACGGGATGTTTTTCCTTATGGCAGGCCCCTGCGTGATTGAGGGCGAGGAAATAACCCGTTCCATCGCGGAGACTCTCAAGAATCTGACTGCAAAGTATAAGATTCCTTTCATTTTCAAGGCTTCATACAAGAAGGCAAACCGCTCCAAGATCACTTCATTCACGGGTATCGGAGACAGGGAGGGCCTTGCTTTGCTACAATCTATAAGGAAAGAGCTTGGAGTTGCGATTGTCACAGATATCCACAGCGCTGAAGAGGCAGCACTTGCCGCATCATACGATATTGACATTCTTCAGATACCTGCTTTCCTCTGCCGTCAGACAGAGCTTCTGCAGGCTGCTGCAGCTACCGGAAAGTGGGTGAATATCAAGAAGGGACAGTTCCTCTCTCCTGAGGCTATGACATTTGCAGTACAGAAGGTCCGCGACAGCGGTAACCCTAACGTGATGCTTACCGAAAGAGGCAGCCAGTTCGGCTACGGAGACCTTGTAGTTGACTTCCGCAGCATTCCGAAGATGCAGAAATTCGGATGCCCGGTAGTTCTGGATGTCACCCACTCTCTCCAGAAGCCTAACCAGATTTCCGGTGTAACGGGCGGAGAACCTGAACTGATTCCACACATTGCCCGCGCAGGCATTGCCGCCGGTGCTGACGGACTGTTCATGGAAACCCATCCGGACCCTGCCAACGCAAAGAGCGACGGAGCCAACATGCTGAACCTGGCACTTATGGACGGCCTTCTGGCACAGCTGGTCGAACTCCGCAGGACAATGAACGCAATTAACGGATAATAAATCGATTAAGATATGTTTTTGACATCTGATTTTTCTAAAAGGTACGAGAAACTGCCTGTAAAGATTTTTAACGAACAGAAAGAGGCCTCCAAGGTCATCGTAAGGGATGTGATGGTACAGGCCAAGAAGAAGGCAGCTGAGGGAAAGAACCTTGTGCTGGCATTGGCGGCATCGTCTGCCTGCCTCCAGGTTTATGACGACTTTATCACAGCGGTAAAGGAGAAGAAAATGAGCTTCAAGAATATTGAAGTTTTCGGAATGGATGATTACTATCCTCTGGACCGCAACGAATTGCAGAGCCATTACAGGTTCCTCAAGGAATGTCTGCTGGACGATGTGGATATACCTGCAAAGAACATCCATTTCATAGACAGTTCCAAGAGAGACAATATGGAGGAATACTGCCAGAACTTCGAGAAGGAAATCGAGAAGGCCGGCGGAATAGATATAGTCATTACCGGCAATATGGCAATGAACGAGCCAGGTTCTCCATACAACTCCCGCACAAGGAAGATAAACCTCAACTTCACCACCAGGGTCGGTGCGGCAAGCGAATTCTTCGGCGTTGACGATGTTCCTTACTACGCCATCACGATGGGTATTGCCACTATCCTGGAAGCCAAGAAGATATATTATCTGGCCTGGGGAGAGGGAAGCGCTCCTAAGATCAAGAAGATCGTTGAGGGAGAAGTAACCAAGATGGTTCCTGCCTCTTACCTTCAGGAGCACGGAAACGCCCACATCATCATCGACAGGGCTGCTGCCGTAAACCTTACCAGAATCGAGACCCCTTGGCTTACCGACAAGGTAACCTGGACTCCATATCTTATACGCAAGTCTGTTTTCTGGCTTTGCCGCAAGCTTGACAAGCCTATCCTCAAGCTCACCGACAGGGATTATAACGATAACGGAATGAGTGACCTTGTTACCGAGAAAGGTCCTGCAAGCCAGATTAATATAAAGGTGTTCAACGACCTGCAGCACATCATCAGCGGATGGCCTGGAGGAAAGCCTAACACAGACGATTCAACCCGTCCTGAAAGGGCTCTGCCTTACCCTAAGAGGGTTGTGGTATTCTCCCCTCACCCGGATGACGACGTTATCTCCATGGGCGGAACACTTGCTCGTCTTGCAGAGCACGGTCACGATATCCACGTTGCATACCAGACCAGCGGAAATATCGCCGTGTTTGACCACGATGTTATCAGATATCTGGATTTCATCAGGGAAAGCGCAGATATCTTTGATATCGACCCTAAGAACGCCGACGCTCTTTTCAAGAAGATAGAAAAGGAACTTGCAAAGAAGCATCCGGGACAGGCAGATCCTCTGATTGTCCGCAGGATAAAGACTTATATCCGCCGCGGCGAGGCCCGCAGCGCATGCCGTTATCTGGGCATTCCGGATGACCATGTTAACTTCCTCTCACTGCCGTTCTACGAGACCGGTGGAGTGAAGAAGAAGCCTCTCGGAAAGAAAGACATCGAAATCGTCAAGAAACTCCTTCAGAGAATCAAGCCTCACCAGATCTTTGCAGCCGGTGACCTCTCTGACCCTCATGGAACCCACAGGGTTTGCTTCCAGGCAGTTATCAAGGCATGTGAAGAGCTTAAGGACGAGCCTTGGTTCAAGGATTGCCGCATCTGGATGTACAGGGGAGCTTGGCAGGAGTGGGATGTCGCCGAGGCAGAAATGGCAGTTCCTCTGAGTCCTGAGGAAGTGAAGATCAAGCGCAGCGCTATCTTCCGCCACCAGTCCCAGAAGGATTATCCTTTGTTCCCTGGTTCCGACTCCAGAGAGTTCTGGCTCAGGGCCGAGGAGAGAAACCACAATACGGCTGTCATTTTTGACAAGCTCGGAATGGCTGAATACCAGGCTATAGAACTCTTCGTTAAGTACAAGTGGTAATGAAGAATATTCTTTTCAAAATGATATTTCCTGCACTGTGCGGCCTTATGCTGTGCGCTGCAGGAAATTTTTTGTACGGACAAACCAGACCTAAACCCAAGATGGAAAAGATCAAGCTTGCAAAGATTGCTAAAGTAAAGTTCGAATGTGCCAACCCTTGTTTCAGGGAAGTTGAGGACAAATTCTCATCCATTGCTTCAAATGCCGTGGATGTTGTCAATTGGCCGGACAGGAACGGAGATTACTCTCCTAAGGCTTCTTTCAAGATAATGTATTCAGATTCATATCTGTACATCAGGTATCAGGTTGAAGAGACAGAGCTCAGGGCCACCTTCCCTGAAGACGAGGGTGCCCGTCCGTGGACAGACGACTGTATGGAGCTTTTCATCCTGCCGGATGAGGAAACGGGTGTTTACTACAATATAGAGATGAATTGTATCGGCCGCGGAATTGTCGGCTACGGTCCGTCTAAACAGGGAAGAGAGCATTTTGAAAAGGAGCGTATGGACAGGATCCTGCGTTTCAGCTCCCTTGGAACCGAGGCTTTCGGAACCAGGATTGCAGCGGAGAACGAGCCTTTCCACTGGTCAATGATAATCGCAATTCCACTGGACCTGATTCTCCAGGGAAAGGATGTTTCCACTCTCAGCGGAAGGACTGCCCGTGGAAATGTCTTCAAATGCGGAGACGACATGCAGCACCGCCACTATCTTACGTGGAATCCGGTAGGAACCGAAAGGCCTGATTATCACCGTCCGGAATTCTTCGGGTATTTTGAATTTGAATAGATTTAGAACGGATAGCCGATACCGAAACTTATCTGGAAGTTATCCTTCTTGAACCATTCGTCCGGCCCTATCCATTGGGATGTGGCCGGATTATATGTTTTGAATCCAAGGTCCAGACGTATAACGGCAAAGTCCAGGTCCAGCCTCAGGCCAACTCCCCAGTCAAGGGCGAGATGCTTGTAGAAATCCTTTGCGTGGAAAACTCCCCTTACGTCCGCTTCTTCTCCGGTTGTCTTGTTCTTGCGGTCGAATGTCCAGATGTTTCCAAGGTCTGAGAATACTGCTCCGTTGAAGAAGGAGACAATCGGGAAACGGTATTCCATATTTGCTTCCAGCTTTATGTCTCCGGTCTGGTTCGGAATCCTGAATGCGCTGTCTCTTGGTGCATATCCCGGGCCGAGGGTTCTCGGCTGCCAGCCTCTCATATCGTATGCTCCGCCGCCCCAGAACATCTTTTCCAACGGCAGCATATTGGAGTTGCCATAACCCTTTCCGACACCTCCCAATGCCCTGAAAGCCAGCATATGGTTAGGATTCCCGCCGAACTTGAAAGTATAGACTCCGGAGAGTTCCATCCTGAAATACTGGGAATATGGAGATTTCCAGACAAGCCTTTCTCCCTTGTCGTTTTTCTTCATCTGGGAATTGAACAGGCTCAGGACGTTTCCGCTTACATCCACGCCATATCTGACGTACCAGAAATTCTTGACCGGTTTTGTAGCCGGGTCTGAGATATAGTAGACGCTTGCCCCTACTCCCAGGTCGAAGTGGTCGCTGTAGCTGTTTTTCAGATAAGGATCGCTGAGCTTGTTGTAGAATGTGGAGTCGAGGTTGAAGATTCTAACTATGTTGGTCTGGATTGGAGTAACCTTCCAGAAGAGCTTGCGTTTAACGTTCCAGGTGTAGTTATAGCTGGCGGACAGTATGTTACGCGTGTATTCAGGACGAGTCTGGTAGCTGTAGGAAGTACTGATTTCCGTGTGCGGGATAGTTCTTGAACGGAACCATTTGCCTGGAGCGAACAGGAAGCGCGGTATATCCAAAGTAGTGTTGATACCTATTTCCGTAGAGTGGATGTTGCTGTGGAGCTTGAACTGGAAATCACCCATAAGTCCAACAGTCAGAACCTCGGCTCCCCTGAATACGTTCTTGTGGAAATAGGAAACTGCCGGGGAAATACCAAGCAGCCCGTTGGCGTTCGTGCTTCCCTGCAGGTCCACCTTGAATCCCTGAACGTTGGTTGCCTGCAAGACTATGGAAGTCTGCACCTTGGAAGAATCAACCTCCTGCTGCTGGATGTTGACGCTGGAGAAAAGGTTAAGGCTGGAGAACCTGGAATATGTAGCCTCAACGATGTCTTCATCGTACTGTTCGCCAGGCTTGATCAGGTTGAGGCGGTTAAGAACCTTTTTCCTGACCAGGTTGCCTGTCTGGGAGAAGCTCACAACCTTGATGTTTCCGTAAGGAATGGTGTCTATCTGGTTTCTCCACACCGTAAGGAGAGAATCCCTCCTGGCAATGGCAGTTGAGTCTGCTTCCGATCTGGATGATGGACGTATCTGGTTGAAATTCCTTCTGGTTGAAACCAGCACATCCGAGAATGTAAATACCTTGTGAGGCTTGGCGTCCTTAGGGCTTCCGCTTCTTGGATAATCCTTGATGGCAATGTCCAGATGGCTCTTTCCGTTATGAGCCAGAGTATCACCCGTAAAGAACAGGAAACCTTTGTCGAATCCGAAATAACCGTTGTTCCTGAATATGTCCGCAACCCTCTCGGATTCCTGTTCCAGAATGTCTTCCGAGAGCCAGTCTCCTTCCTTTACCAGACTTTCGGACCTGTTGGCAGACATGATATCGTACATATCCACGTCAGGAATCGTATAGGTTATACTATCTATAATGTATCGCTTCCCGGGGGTAACGGTATATTTAACCTTTGTCTTCTTGTTCTCGGTCTTGAAGGAAGTGCTTATCTTGCTGTCATAGAATCCCTTGAATTTCATGTGGTTCAGCATATTCTTTACTGAACTCTCCACTAGATCCTCGTCAAAAATGAGAGGCGGGGTGCCCATTTTCTCGGCGATTTTGTCCCATCCCCTGCCGCTCCCCTTTCCGGTGTTGTAAAGGGCGACACTGAACTGAAATCCCATAATGCCCTTTTTAGGACTCTGCTTAATGTATTTGGCAAGGTCGCTGAGTTCCTCCGGCTTGTCTTTGGTATAGACTATCTCGTTGTTTGTGAGCATACTCTGCCCTTCAGGAATGACCTTGGTCATGCTGCAGGAGCAAAGCGTCGCACAAAGCGCGAAGACGGATATAAGGGCTTTTGCTTTCATAATTGCCTTCAAAATTACTTAAAAACCGCCAAATAATGCCAATAATGAATATATTTGCATCGTAATAGGTAATCCAACTCACTTGGATTGCCAGAAAAATGACAAACTAACTTACTTGGATTGGCAATATGAAGAACAAGTACATCAATTTGGTCGAGCAGACTTTTGACTGGCCACAGGCCGAATTCAGAGTAGAAGACGGCAATCTTTTCTTCCACGATATCCCTATGATGGATGTGATAGACCAGTACGGGACACCGCTTAAAATCACCTATCTCCCTAAGATATCGAGCCAGATTCAGAGGGCAAAGAGAATGTTCAACGTTGCGATGGCGAAGGTGGACTACAAGGGCAGTTACCATTATTGCTATTGCACCAAGAGCTCCCATTTTGCCTTCGTCCTTCAGGAGGCCCTCAAGAACGACATTCATCTCGAGACATCTTCCGCTTTTGATTTCAATCTTGTGGATGCCCTTTATGATGAGGGAATTATAGATAAGAACATAGTGATTGTCTGCAACGGCTACAAGAGAGATACCTATATCGAGAACATTGCCGCCAAGTGCAACGACGGATGGAAGAACATCATTCCGATCCTGGACAACATGAGTGAATTCGACGATCTGGACAAGGCCGTAAACGCCAAGACCAGCATAGGAATCCGCATTGCTTCTGAGGAAGAGCCGAAGTTTGAGTTCTACACATCAAGACTTGGTATAAGGTATTCGGATATTGTTCCTTTTTACAAGACAAAGATTGCCAAGAGCAGCAAATTCTCGCTGAAAATGCTGCATTTCTTCATCAATACCGGTATAAAGGACAACGCCTACTATTGGAATGAATTGTCAAAGTGCGTTAACGTTTATTGCGATCTGAAGGCTGTTTGCCCTGACTTGGATTCCCTGAATATCGGCGGTGGTTTCCCTATCAAGTCTTCTTTGGTTGAGGATTATGACTATGAATATATGACTGAGGAGGTGATTTCCCAGATCAAGACAATATGTAACCAGAGAGGTGTCGCCGAGCCGCAGATTTTCTCCGAGTTCGGAAGCTTCACCGTCGGTGAGAGCGGAGCTACAATCTTCCAGGTCCTGGACGTAAAGCAGCAGAATGACCGCGAGAGATGGTATATGATTGACAGTTCATTTATGACTACCCTTCCGGATATCTGGGGTATAAAGAAGAGATTCATTATGCTGCCGATCAACAAGTGGGAAGAACAGTACCAGAGAGTCTTCCTCGGCGGACTTACCTGTGACTCAGAAGATTACTATAACGCGGAGGCTCACTCCAACGCTATCTTCCTCCCTATTACACAGGGCCGCAGAGAGGAAGAGCCACTATACATCGGCTTCTTCCACACTGGCGCTTACCAGGAGTCCATCGCCGGATACGGTGGAATCCAGCACTGCCTGATTCCTGCTCCTAAACACGTCATCATAGACAAGGACGCCACCGGAGACTACACCACCAAACTCTTCAGCGAGGAGCAGAGTTACAAGAGCATGCTCAAGATACTCGGATACTAATATGGAGAATCGTATTACATCCGCCAAAATCAAGGAGATACGCTCTCTTCAGCAGAAGAAGTTCCGTTCTGCACTATCCCTTTTTGTCGTTGAGGGAGAGAAGATGGTTGAAGAGGCGCTCGCTTCTGGTTTTGAAGTGGAGAGCGTATGGAAAAGGGAAGAAATCGGAGAGGGCAACATGGCCCGCATATCTTCTCTTTCCTCCCCTTCCCCCATCCTTGCCGTTTTGAAGCAGAAGAACTTTTCCCTCAGCGATATACGGCTGGAAAAGGATGCACTTTATCTTCTTCTTGACGGAGTGAAGGATCCGGGAAACCTTGGTACGATTATCCGGCTTGCAGACTGGTTCGGTGTTAGTGCCGTATTCTGTTCAGAGGATTGCGTTGAACTGTACAATCCGAAGACCGTTCAGGCCACTATGGGCGCAATCTTCAGGGTGATGGTTTGCTACGCTCCTTTGGATAAAGTGATTGAAACTGCGGAGAATAAAGGAATCCCTGCCTTCGGAACTTTCCTGGACGGAGAGCCTGTCGGGGCCGGATTCTATGAGGGAATCGGAGATGGTGGCCTGGTTGTCCTGGGCAGCGAGTCGTTCGGCATTTCAGAGGAGGTTTCCGGCCTTATTCCAAGGGACAGGCATATTCTGATTCCGTCTTACGGAAAGAAGGGAGAGGTTCTGAAACCCGGCCAGGGCTCTGAGTCTCTGAATGTTGCAACGGCCTGTGCCGCAATTCTTTCTCTGATCAGGGCAAGATAGCCTAGGAGGAGATTTCCATCCACTTTTCTAGTTTGGAATCCCGTTCTTCCTTTAGACGGGAGTATTCCTTTGAGAGTTTTTCAACATCTTCCGCGCTTACCGGAGAAGACAGCGCCTGCTCTATATCTGAAATCTTATAGTCCAGCTCTGCGATTTCGTTTTCCAGTTTCTCCACCTCTTTTCTGCGGCGCCTTTCTTCCTTGCTTTCCGCCCTGGCCTGCTGGGAGTCCTTTATCTGGACAGGTTTTTCTTCTGCCGGTTTCTTCTCTTCCTTAACCGGCGCAGGGGCTGCAAGAAGGTCTTTCTTAAGATGTTCCAGATATGTTTCTATTCCTCCAAGATGCTCCTTCACCTTTCCGTCCCGGAATTCGTAAGCCTTGTCTACCAGACCGTTGAGAAAGTCCCTGTCGTGGGAGACTATGATAAGCGTTCCATCATATTTCAACAGAGCCTGCTTGAGGATTTCCTTGCTCTGGATATCCATGTGGTTCGTAGGCTCGTCCAGTGCCAGAAGATTGTATGGCTTCAGGATGAGTTTTGCCATGGCAAGGCGAGCCCTTTCCCCTCCGCTCAGGACCGCCACTTTCTTGTCCACATCCTCTCCCTTGAAAAGGAATGCGCCCAGAAGGTCTCTGAGCCTCTGGCGATACTCTCCCGGAGCTGCATTTTCCAGAGTGGAATAGACAGTCTCGTTCTTGTCCAGTATATCTTCCTGATTCTGGGCGTAATAACCCAGGGCTACATTATATCCGTGCTCGGCTGTTCCGGCAAGAGGATCCAGTTCTCCGATCACGACTCTCATCATCGTGGTCTTGCCTTCTCCGTTCCTTCCCACGAAGGCAACTTTCTCCCCTCTTTCTATAGTTACGTTTATCCTGGAAGCCACGGTGTTGCTGCCATATCCGATCGCCAGGTCTTCAGACTTGAAAACAACCTGGCCGCTTCGCGGAGCCGGAGGAAACTTCACGGTCATAGCTGCCTTGTCTTCAAGGTCCACCTCAATCCTTTCCAGCTTGTCCAGGGCCTTGATACGGTTCTGGACCTGGTTGCTCTTCGTGGCTTTGTACCGGAACCTTTCTATGAACTCCTCGGTTTTCTCAATCATCCTCTGCTGGTTCTCGTATGCCGCCCTCTGCTGCTCCATCCTTTCCTTCCGCAGTATCTTGTACTGGGAATACGGAACCTTGTAATCGTGAATTTTCCCGAGCATTATCTCGATAGTGCGGCTCGTCGTGCTGTCCAGGAACTTGCGATCGTGGGATATGAGGAGCACGGATCCGCGGAAGGTCTTCAGATAGTTTTCAAACCACTGGATGGATTCTATGTCGAGATGGTTCGTAGGCTCGTCCAGTAGAAGGCTGTCCGGCTTGGAAAGGAGGATCTTGGCAAGTTCTATTCTCATATTCCATCCTTGGCTGAGCTCCCGTGTCGGGCGGTTGAATTCCTCTGGTCTGAATCCGAGGCCTACAAGCACTTTCTCCGCCTGGCTTGCCGGAGGCTCGCTTTCCATCATCGCCACACGATCCTGGATATTGTTCAGTTCAACGATCAGATTATTGTATGCATTGGACTGGTAATCTGTCCTTTCTGAAAGCAGGGCAGTAATCTCGTCAATCCTTGAGTGCAAGGCGAAAAGGCTGTCAAAGGCTTTCATAGCCTCCTCCATCACTGTCTTGTCCTTGGCGTGGGACATCATCTGAGGAAGATAACCTATCCTCTCTCCCCTTGTCTTTGTAATGTTCCCCGATGTGGGAGACACTTCGCCGAGAATGAGTTTGAGCAGAGTTGATTTTCCGGCCCCGTTCTTTCCTACAAGGCCGATTTTCTCGTTGTCACCGATGTGTATGCTTATGTGGTCCAGGAGCGTGAAAGCTCCCCAGGAAAGTGTCAGGTCGTTGACGGTTATCATTTCTCCACTTCCTCCTTTTCCTCAACCTCGTCCTCATCTTTCTTCTTTTCCCGGCACATCATGATGCTGACTTCATAAAGACCGTATAGAGGAAGTCCTACCGCCATAAGGGTAAACGGGTCTCCGGTCGGAGTGATGATAGCGGCTATGATAAGCAGGATCACGAAAGCGTGCCTGCGGTATTTCTTGAGCGTATGCTTGTAAATGAGCCCGAATTTGGAAAGCAGGGCCGCAACCGTAGGAAGCTCGAAGACTGCGCCCAGGATAAGGATCAGGGAGAAAAATGTGGAGATGTAGGATTTCAGTGATATCTGGTTTGCCACATCATCCATTACCTGATATGTACCAAGGAATCTGACAGTCAGCGGGAAAAGCAGGAAGTACCCTACCAGCACTCCCAGGTAGAAGAACACCGCGGCAAACGAGAACGCTCTTACCGCAGCCCTTTTCTCCTTTGGATAGAGAGCAGGACTTACGAAAGTCCACAACTGGTAAAGGATTATCGGTGTACAGACCACCAGGGCAAAATAGAAAGATGTGCTGATGTGTATGAAGAACTGCGCCGGGAGATCTATGTTAATGACTTTCAGCTTGAAAGGCCCTAGAGGATCCTGGTCCACCGAGTTCAGGATGCGGTCCACCAGCCTGTACAGAACAAAGTTATCGTCCGTCGGGGCGAACACTATGCCGAACATGAAATCCTTGAAGATGAAGAACACTATGGCTGCCCCTAAAAGGATAAGAGCTGAACGGAAGAGTACCTTCCTCAGCTCATCCAAATGCTCCCAGAATGTCATGTTCTTCTCAGCCAAGGGGAAGAAGTGTTAGTTCTCGATATCTTTCTTTATATCGTTGATGGTTGATTTGACCTCATCGTCCTTGATATCGTTTTCAACGCCCTTCACTCCGTCTTTGAAACTCTTGACGCCCTTGCCGATACCTTTCATAAGCTCAGGAATCTTTCTGCCTCCGAAAAGAAGAAGGATGACGAATGCGATAATCAGGATTTCTCCCCATCCGAAAGAACCGAATAATAGCAGGTTGTACATAATATGATGTTTTTACAATTTTCTAATCCGGACAAATTTAATGATTTTTTCCCAGTTCTCAATCCTCAGGGTAATAAGCCTCGATTTTTTCCAGGAAGGATTTAGGGGCTCTTATCGGGATTCTCCTGTCTGCGCTGATGAAGCCTACGATAACGGTTCCGTAGCAGATAAGCTCGCCTGACTGGTTGAAAATCCTCTGGTCGAAAACCAGTTTGGCCTGAGGCTTTTTTGTCAATGTGGTAATGACTCTCAGGGTATCACCCATTCTGGAAGGAAGCTTGAAATGAATGTCCACGCTTACAACAGGGAACATAATGTTCTCTTTCTCCATTTCCTCGATGGGAATCCCGAGCTCCTTCATCATCTGGTTACGTCCGCACTCGAAAAAGCGCACATAGTTGGAATGATGGACTATTCCCATCTGGTCACATTCATAGTACCTTACATCCAGTTTACATTCAGAGGTATACATATCATTAAACGTTTTTGCGGTTAACAAGTCTTATCAGCCATCCTGACAGCAAGACGGCTGAAGTGACGGCAATCAGCAGGATCCAGGTCACCCAGTCAAGCCTTACAGTCCTGAAAAGGTCTCCCGGAACAAACTGCACTATTATGAACTGAAGGATGAATATCAGCGATACAACCAGAAGGAAATTCCTGTTCTGCCCCAGTTTGTGGAACGGGCCGTTGGAAGAATCCAGGCATCTGGCATTGAACAGGTTCCACATCTGCATCAGCACGAATCCGGTAAAGAAGATACACAGGAATTTATTATAGTCTGACGATCCGGGTTTATGCGGGTCAAACAGCATGAACAGGAAGGCGGCGGCAAACATTCCTATTCCGGAGAGCAAGATCCGGCTCCACATCTTTTTGGATATTATGGAATCGCTGAGCCCTCTCGGCTTTTCCTTCATAACTGCCGGATCCTTTGGTTCGGACGCCAGTGCCAAAGCAGCCAGGGTGTCCATAATCAGGTTGATCCAGAGAATCTGGGTAATGGTCAGAGGATATTCTTCATTCAGCAGAAGAGGTCCGGCAATGGCCGTCAGAAGGGCAGCCACGTTAACGCTGAGCTGGAAGAATATGAATCTCTGTATGTTATGGTATATGCTCCGGCCCCATTCCACGGCCGTAACAACGGTAGAGATGGAGTCGTCCAGGATAATTATGTCGCTGCTTTCTTTGGCAACTGAAGTTCCGCTGCCCATGCTTAGGCCCACGTTTGCGTAATTGAGAGCGGGTGCGTCGTTTGTTCCGTCACCGGTTACAGCAACCACCTCCCCCATCTTTTCAAGGAGCTTTACCAGGCGCACCTTGTCTTCCGGACGTGCCCTGGACATAACCTTTATCTTAGATATCCTCTTTAGCGCCTCTTCATCAGAAAGGGCTGCGAATTCAGCTCCGGTAATCGAGTTCTCCTCTATGGAATCTTCATCCTTCCATAGGGTGGCCTGCCTTGCTATTTCAATGGCTGTCAGTGAGTTGTCTCCTGTTACTATCTTAATCGCGATGCCTGCGCTTTCGCATTTGGCAATTGCCTCTGGAACATCTTCCCTTACAGGGTCTTCGATGGCTGTGAAACCATCATATTGCAACTCTTCCCCATCGCTCCGGTGTGCAAAGCAGATGCACCTCATACCCCTTTTCTGGAAAGACTGTATCCTTTCCAGTTCACGATCCTTCCCCTCAAAGCCTTCGCAAAGAGAAATAACAGTTTCCGGAGAGCCTTTCATTAACATCTGCTGTCCTTCCCCGATCCTGATTGTGGAAGTCATGTACTTCAGGTCAGAAGAGAATGGCACCCTTTCCAGCAATTCGTAACGCTTCCGGAAATCCATATAATCATATCCGAGGCCCTTCAGGTAAAGCAGCATGGCGCCTTCGGTCGGGTTGCCGATGAAATTGTCCCCATCCAGAAAAGCCGTGGAGTTAAGGCTTATGGCAATAGCCGTATCTTCATTGTTCTTGAGGGTACATTCCGCCACCTTCATCTTGTTCTGGGTAAGTGTGCCGGTCTTGTCCGTACATATCACCGTAGAGGCTCCCATTGTCTCGCAGGCATGCATTCTCCTGACCAGCGCGTTCTGCGCAGTCATTTTGCGCATACTGTATGCCAGAGCAAGGGATATGCTCATAGGAAGTCCCTCAGGCACAGCCATTACGATAAGAGTAACGGCCAGCATGAACATAGTTATAAGATGGCTTATTCCTTCCGTTGAAGATAGGTCTAGTCCATTGTGGATTTCGTAGACCAGAAGGGCGATGAACACCAGGACGGATACCGTTATCCCCACCTTTCCTATCTGGGACCCGAGCTTGGATAGCTGCCTAGTAAGCGGTGTCTGGACTCCGGTTGTTTCAGCTGCAGCCCTGGCTGTCTTCCCTATCTGGGTTGAGTCTCCAACGGTTTCAACGAGCATCATACCCTCTCCCTCGCTTACCGTGGTACCCCTGTAAACCTTGTTCGGGGAATAAGCGGTTTTGTATTCTGATACCGGTTCGGCTTTCTTGCTGGACGGTTTGCTTTCCCCGTTGAGGCTGGATTCGTTCACTTTGAGGTCAACAGCCTGGACAACAGAGCCGTCTGCCGGAACCTCGTCGCCGAGATTGAGGATAATATAGTCTCCGACAACTACTTCAGACTTGTGGATGAGCACTACGGCACTTTCTCCGTTTTCCTTTTGGCGAAGTGCCTTTACAGGTGCCTCATCGCTGATTTTGTTGAGTATGTCAAACTCCTTGCCCGCCTTTCTCTCGTTTAGGAAAGATACCAGGGTGGCAAGGATTATGGCCAGTATGATGCCGGCGCTTTCCAGAAGTGAACCCTTCCCGAAAACAAGGGTAATTGTAAGGGATATGGCGGCGGCTATGCTCAGGATTATGATAAGTGGATCCTTGAACTTGCCAAGCAACTCCAATAGCCAATGCTCCCTCCTGGGCGGAGTGAGGATATTGGCTCCGTACTTTTGCCGGTTTTCTTCTACCTGCCTGTTATTTAAGCCTCTGAAGGAGTTCATCAAGTGCTTTCAGCTTTTCCAGTGCGTCGCTTTCCTTCTTCCTTTCAAGATCCACGACAGCCTTTGGAGCGCTGGAAACGAATCTCTCGTTGGAGAGTTTCTTCCTGACTGAAGCAAGGAAACCGGTGTATCTTTCGATTTCCGCCTTGATCTTAGTCTTTTCCGCCTCTACATCTACCTGAACCGGAACGAAGAACTCGGTAGTTCCGACCATGAAGTTGACACCTGTCTGGGTGGAGTCAAACGCTTCTTTCTCCTCAATCTTGGATACGTTGGCAAGCTTGGAAACCAAAGCCCCGATTTCAGATGCAATAGGCTTCTTTACAAACAGTTCCACAGCTTGCTTCGGAGAAATCTGCTTGCTCTGGCGGATGTTTCGGATGTTTATGATGCAGCCTCTGGCCGTCTCGAAATCAGAGAGTGCCTGCTCGTTAACCGCTCCGGCCTCAGGCATGATCTGGAGCATTATTGTCTCACCGTCTTTTCTAGGACACAGGTTCTGCCACAGTTCCTCTGTAATGAACGGCATGAACGGATGCAGGAGTTTGAGAAGGCTGTCGAAGAACTCTACGCTCTTGTCGAAGACAGTCTTGGATATCTTCTCTCCGAAGGCAGGCTTTACAGCTTCCAGATACCAGGCGCAGAACTCATCCCAGAAGAGCTTGTAGATTGTCATCGTGGCATCGGAAATCCTGAACTTGGAGAAGTGGTCGTCAATTGCTGCAATGCTCTTGTTCAGAAGGCTTTCAAACCATTCTACAGCCTTTGCCTCTGCCTGAGAAGGAACTGCCTCAGGATCAACCTCCCAGCCCTGGATAAGGCGGAATGCGTTCCATATCTTGTTGCAGAAGTTACGGCCCTGCTCAACCTGGCTTTCGTCGAAGAAGATATCGTTTCCTGCGCTTGAGCAAAGCAGCATTCCTACTCTGACGGCATCTGCTCCGTACTGCTTGATAAGGATGAGAGGATCCGGAGAGTTTCCGAGAGTCTTGCTCATCTTTCTTCCAAGCTTGTCGCGGACAATACCTGTCAGATATACGTTGCTGAACGGCTCTACACCCTCGAATTCATCTGCTGCCATAATCATTCTGGCAACCCAGAAGAAGAGGATATCCGGAGCTGTAATAAGGTCATTTGTAGGGAAATAATAAGCAAGTTCCTTGTTTGGTTCCCTATCCGGGAAGCCTGGCTTTTCAGGATCGAATACTGAAATCGGCCACAGCCATGAGGAGAACCAGGTGTCCAGAACGTCTTCGTCCTGGTGCAGGTCCTCAATCTTAAGGTTTGGATTCTTTGCGGCTGCCTGTGCAAAGGCTTCTTCCCTGGTTGCTGCCACAAAGCAGTCTCCGTCAGGAGTATAATATGTAGGAATCTGCTGGCCCCACCAAAGCTGACGGGAAATGCACCAGTCCCTTACGGTCTCCATCCAGTGGCGGTAAGTGTTGGTGAAGCGGTCCGGAATCAGCCTGACCTTGCCGTCATCAACGCTCTTGAGTGCCTTGGCTGCAAGTTCATCCATCTTGAGGAACCACTGCAGGGAGAGTTTCGGCTCGATAACGGCGTCAGTCCTCTCGGAATGGCCTACAGGGGAATTGTAATCCTCGGTCTTCTCCAGGTTTCCAGACTCTTCCAGCATCTTGACGATGTTCTTCCTAGCCTGGAACCTTTCCTGGCCTACCAGGATCTGGGCCTTCTCGTTCAGGCATCCGTCATCGTCGATGATGTCCAGAACCGGAAGCTTGTGCCTCAGTCCTATTTCGTAGTCGTTGATATCATGGGCCGGGGTAACCTTGAGGCATCCGGTTCCGAAATCCATTGTTACATAATCATCCTCGATGATTGGAATCTCCTTGTTGATCAGAGGTATGAGAATCTTCTTGCCCTTGAGCCAGTGATATCTTTCGTCGTTAGGATTGATACAAACGGCGGCATCAGCCATTATGGTTTCAGGACGGGTTGTGGCAATAACAATGTACTTGTCTGTTGCCTTTCCGCCTTCGCTGATGAAATATCTCAGATAATAGAGCTTGCTCTTGGTATCCTTGTGGATTACCTCCTCATCGCTGACGGCTGTCTTTCCTACAGGATCCCAGTTTACCATTCTCACTCCCCTGTAGATCAGACCCTTGTTGTAGAAATACACGAAAGTGTTGATAACGGCCTTGCTCAGGGCTGGCTCCATAGTGAAGCGGGTGCGGTCCCAGTCGCAGGATGCGCCCAGCTTGCGGAGCTGCTTGAGGATGATTCCTCCGTGCTCTTCCTTCCACTTCCAGGCTTCTTCCAGGAACTGCTCCCTGGTGAGGGAGGTCTTCTCGATGCCTTTTTCCTTGAGCCTGGCCACAACCTTTGCCTCGGTGGCAATGGAAGCGTGGTCCGTTCCTGGAACCCAGCAGGCGTTCTTGCCCAGCATGCGCGCGCGGCGGATCAGAACGTCCTGGATGGTGTTGTTCATCATGTGTCCCATGTGAAGGACTCCGGTCACGTTTGGCGGCGGGATAACTATGGAATAAGGCTCCCTTTCATCGGGCTCCGAGTGAAATATCTTGTGTTCTAACCAGTAGGAATACCACTTGTCTTCCGTAAGGGAAGGATCGTACTTTGCAGGAATGTCCATTTTCTCTAAATAATTAACCGCGCAAAGTTAATAAAATTCACTATATTTGCCCGATACATTTTATACAATTAATAATAGGTATGGCTGATAACAAGCAGTTGGATATAGAACTCAACAGCGAGGTGGCAAAAGGTTCCTATTGCAACCTTTCCATAATCACCCACTCTCCCAACGAGTTCGTACTGGATTTTCTGAAAATTCTGCCCGGTTTTCCGAAGGCGGTCGTAACCGAAAGGATAATTATGACTCCGGAGAACGCCAAGAGGCTCCGCGATGCCTTGACAGACAATGTGGGCAAGTTTGAATCCCATTTCGGGGAAATAGTCCTTCACAATCCGGAACCATCCGTTCCGATTGGGTTCAATCCATCTTCCAACAAATCGTAAATAGTTAGATTTTAATAATATGAGCAAAGAATTCACAATTGTGGTCCTTGCCAAGCAGGTTCCTGATACCAGGAATGTGGGCAAGGATGCGATGACGCCGGAAGGAACTGTTAACAGGGCAGCCCTTCCAGCCATTTTCAACCCTGAAGACATGAACGCCCTGGAGCAGGCTCTCAGGATCAAGGACAAGTTCCCTGGTTCCAAGGTGCTGGTATTGACCATGGGTCCTTTCAGAGCGGCAGAAGTTATCCGCGAAGGCCTTTTCCGCGGAACTGACGGAGGAATCCTCCTTACCGACCGCCGCTTTGCCGGTGCCGACACCCTGGCAACTTCCTATGCCATTTCCCAGGCTGTCAAGAAAATCAATCCGGATATCATAGTAGCCGGAAGACAGGCAATCGATGGTGATACCGCACAGGTAGGCCCTCAGGTTGCAGAGAAGATGGGTATTCCACAGGTTACTTACGCTGAGGAGATTATGGATATCAACGAGAAGAAGGTTACCATCCTCCGCCGTCTGGAAAGAGGTATCGAGGTTGTTACCTCCACCCTCCCTTGCCTCGTAACTGTCCACGCTACCGCAGCCCCTTGCCGTCCTCGCAACGCCAAGATGCTGCTCAAGTACAAGTATGCTAGGACTATCAACGAGGAGAAAGATCCTATGAACGAAGGCAAATATGCCATTTCAACCGAGGAGAAACCATATCTCAGGATTACGGAATGGACAGTTGACGATGTTGGCGGAGAGGAGAGCTGCTACGGCTTCGCAGGCTCCCCTACCAAGGTCAAGAAGGTGGAGAACATTGTCTTCAAGGCAAAGGAGAGCAAGGTGCTTTCCGGCAGCGACGCGGACATTGACGCTCTCATCGGAGAACTTATGGCAAATCACGAAATTGGCTAACCTTTAGAATATTACAGATATGAACAATATAATAGTTTATGCAGAAACCGATTCCGGAAAGATCTGCGATGTTTCCCTGGAACTTCTGACCAAGGCCAGGACTCTGGCCGAGAGGCTTGGAGTGGACGTTGAGGCCCTGCTTATCGGCAGCAACGTGGAAAAGCTTGCCCCTCAACTCTATGAGTACGGAGCAAAGGTGGTTCACCTGGCAGACGATCCTTGCCTGGAGTTCTTCCGCACGCTTCCTTACGCAGCAATCACCCTCAGGGTATTCAATAACGAGAAGCCTCAGATCGCTCTCTTCGGAGCTACAACCGTAGGAAGAGACCTTGCTCCAAGAGTTTCCAGCGCCCTCAAGAGCGGACTTACCGCAGACTGCACCAGCCTGGAGATCGGAGACCACGACGATGTCAAGACAGGAAAGCACTACACAGACCTTCTGTATCAGATCCGTCCTGCTTTCGGCGGTAACATCATCGCCACAATCGTTAATCCGGAGCATCGTCCTCAGATGGCAACCGTACGCGAGGGCGTCATGAAGAAGGAGCCCCTGGCAACTCCGGTAGCTGGCAAAATCAAGCGCGTGGATGTTGCTACAGTACTGGTTGACAGTGATTTTGCAGTAGATATCATCAAGCGCGAAATCGAGGAAAGGAAGATAGATATCAAGGGTGCACAGATAATCGTCGATGGCGGTTACGGTGTAGGAAGCAAGGAGAATTTCTCCCTGATCTTCGACCTTGCCAAGACTCTCGGAGCCCAGGTTGGAGCTTCCCGTGCGGCTGTTGACGCCGGCTTTGTGGAGAATGCAAGGCAGATCGGCCAGACAGGCGTAACCGTCAGGCCTAAGCTCATTATCTGCGTTGGAGTCAGCGGAGCCATCCAGCACACTGCCGGAATGGACCAGAGCAAGATTATCATCGCGATAAACAATGATCCTCAGGCCCCTATCCACAAGATTGCAGACTACTCCATCATCGGAGACCTTAACGAAGTTGTACCAAAGATGATTGCTTCATACAAGAAGCAGAGCAAATAGGAGGACAGAAAATGGCAAATTTTTATAAAGATAACCAAGACCTCAAGTTCCAGCTTTCCAATCCTTTGATGGAGAGAATCGTTGAACTTAAAGAGAATAACTACGCCGATTACGGCAAATACGACTATGCTCCGAAAGACCTGAAGGACGCTATCGATTCATACGACAAGGTTATGGATATCGTGGGCCAGATCTGCGGAGACATCATCGCCCCGAACGCTGAGCAGGTGGACATTGACGGTCCTGTATGCAAGGACGGAAGGGTTACTTACGCCGAGGGTACCAAGAAGAACCAGGAGGCCCTTACCAAGGCCGGCGTTTACGGTATCGCCCTGCCAAGGAAGTACGACGGTCTGAATTTCTCCATGGTTCCTTACGTGATGGCTGCTGAGCTTGTCGGAAGAGCCGATGCTGGTTATGCCAACATCTGGGGACTCCAGGATTGCGCAGAGACCATCGCGGAGTTTGCAAGCGAGGAGATAAAGGCTGAGTTTCTCCCTAGGATCAACAAGGGCGAAACCTGCTCAATGGACCTTACCGAGCCTGATGCAGGTTCTGACCTTCAGGCAGTTATGCTCAAGGCTACCTGGGATGAGGAAAAGCAGATGTGGATGCTTAACGGCGTTAAGCGTTTCATCACCAACGGAGACGCAGACATCAAGCTCGTGCTTGCACGTAGCGAGGAAGGAACTTCAGACGCAAGAGGTCTTTCCTACTTCGTTCACGACAAGAAATGGGGTGGCGTCACAGTGAGAAGAATCGAGAACAAGCTCGGTATCCACGGTTCCCCTACCTGCGAACTTGTGTTCCGCAATGCTCCTGCAAAGATTGTGGGAGACCGCAAGATGGGTCTTATCAAGTATGTGATGAGCCTTATGAACGGTGCACGCCTTGGCGTTGGCGCACAGAGCGTCGGAATCAGCGAGGCCGCTTACCGCGAGGCCCTCAAGTATGCCAACGAGAGAGAGCAGTTCGGTAAGAAGATCATAGAGTTCCCGGCCGTTTATGAGATGCTTGCCGTTATGAAGGCAAAGCTCCAGGCAAGCCGTGCCATCCTCTACGAGACTTCCCGTTGCGTGGATGTCTACAAGGCTCTCAATGCCCTTGTAACTCCTGAGAGGAAACTCACTCCTGAGGAGCGGAAGGAAAACAAGAAATATTCCCGTTATGCCGATATGCTCACCCCTCTTCTGAAGATGACTTCTTCCGAGTTCTGCAACCAGAACGCCTACGATGCCATCCAGGTTCACGGAGGTAGCGGCTTCATGAAGGAATATCCTGTTGAAAGACTTTACCGCGACGCCAGGATTACCACAATCTACGAGGGAACTTCCCAGCTCCAGACAGTTGCCGCTATCCGTTATGTGACCAACGGCTCTTATCTGGAAATGATCCGCAACGAGTACGAGAGTGTTGAAATCAAGGTCAGCGATGCAGTTGCAGCCGCCTGCCCTGATGCACAGGCAAGGCTTGAAAAGGTTAAGGAGCGTCTAGTAAAGATGACCGAGCAGTACGAGAAGACTGTTGCCCTGATGGAGGGCAAGCCTGTTGATTACATTGATTTCCAGGCTCGCAAGATGTGCGAGATGGCCGCTTTCATCATCGAGAGCTACCTGCTTCTGATTGATTCACTCAGATGCGAGCGTTTCATCGATTCCGCAGAGGTATTCTCCGAGAGGGCACAGGCCTGGAACAACGAGCGCCACTCTTACATCTATAACTGCGACAGCGAGAAGATACTTCCTCTTTGCCAGAATGTTAAGGGAGATCTCGATTCAGTATATCAGGACTAACAATTATGACTAATTATAAGGTCAAGCTCAAGAATATCAAGGCATTCGCCTTTGACGTGGATGGCGTCTTCACGGACGGCAGCATTATCTGCATGCCTGAAACCGGAGACCTTGTCCGCACTTTCAACGCCAAGGACGGCCTTGGTATGAGGCTTGCCTATATGAGCGGTTTCACTCTTACCATCATTACCGGCGGCCAGAGCGATTCCATACTCAAGCGTTTCTATCCGGTTCTGGCTCACGAGGTTATCCAGAACGTTCAGGACAAGGCTCCGGCTTTCCTGGATTTCTGCAAGCGCCACAATTTCAAACCCGAAGAAGTGGCCTACGTCGGTGACGATCTTCCGGACATCCCTGTCCTGAAAATCTGCGGCCTTTCCGTCTGCCCTTCCGACGCTGTGGCCGAGGTCAAGTCTGTCTGCGACTTCGTTTCCCAGTTCCCTGGCGGAAGAGGTTGTGTCAGAGACCTCATAGAGCAGGTTATGAAAGCCCAGGGCAAGTGGACTCTGGATGCTTCCGCCTATCAGGCCTGGAGGCATGCCATTGAAGCGGAATACAACAAGATTTACAAGAAGCAGTAAGCAAAAAAAGATAATAACAATGCAGTCTCCCCTTTCAAAGCATCTTGAAGGAAGAAGATTGATCCTGGCATCCGGTTCCCCGAGAAGACGTGAGCTTCTTGGGGAACTTGGTCTGGAGTTCACACTTGGAAAAATCAGCGATTATGACGAGTCCTATCCTGCCACACTGAAAGTCTCTGAAATCCCCGCCTACATCGCTGAGCAAAAGTCAAAGCATTACACCCAAAAACTGAAAAAGGAAGACATCCTCATTACTTCTGATACCATCGTAACCATAGACGGAGAGATTCTCGGCAAGCCGAAGGACAAGGCAGATGCAGTAAAAATGCTGAAGGTGCTTTCCGGCAAAACCCACCAGGTCTATACCGGCCTCTGCCTACGAGACATAAACAAAACCATCACTCTTTCAGACGGTTGCGATGTTACCTTCGATATCCTCAGCGATGAGGACATTGAATATTACATCGATGAATTCAAGCCTTTCGACAAGGCCGGAGCATACGGCATCCAGGAATGGATCGGCCTTGCCTGCATCAAGGAAATCAAGGGCAGTGTCTATACCGTCATCGGCCTGCCCGTCCAGAAACTCTACAAATCCCTGATGGAATTCTAATTCAGGTAGATGCCGTCATCCCCGGCGGTGATGATTCCCCTATCTGCCATATCGCGGAGAACGTTTATGTATCTTTCCTGAAGTGCAGGAGGAACCGCCTTCTTGAATGAGAGAAAACTCATTCTTTTCCCTTCAGATTTATCGAGGAGGGATATGATCTCCTCCTCGATTTTCCTGTCAGACAACTTCTTGCGGGAAAGGCAGATGTCGCAGACTCCGCAGTCTGAAGTTACCGGCTGGGAGAAATACTCGATCATATAGCGGCTGCGGCACTTGGAGTTCTGGGTGGCGTAGCCTATCATCGCCTCGATTCTCCTTTCCATCTGCTCCTTGCGCTGGGCATAGCGCTTCGGACTGATATAGAGGTTTTTTTCTGTAAGGCGTTCGCACTTGAAGATCATCATTGGAGTCCTGATCTGAGGGATGTAGCGGATAACCTTCTGTCTGGAAAGAGTCTGGAGCTTCTCCCTTACATTCTGAGGGGTGTCCATCGTGATTCTTGCGATGTATTCCTCGTCTATCCTCACCATCTGGGAGAAAAGCCCGGTGTAGGTTCTCATAAGGCTCTTGACAAACTCGTCCATTATACTGCTTCCCATCTGGATATTGTAGAGCTCGTCTCTTGCTACAAGGAACATCATCCTGGAAGGGTTGTCAATCTCATCGGTGAGCTCCCAATAACCCTCCTGCTCAAGGTATTTTATTGCGTAGTAGGCACTTACTGCGTTAAGGCCGTAGGCCCTTGCAAACTCCATCAGGTTAAACTTTCTTATGGAGTTCTCACCGTCTCCGTAAGCAATCTGCAGATGGTTGAAGACATACTGGTAAACCTTGGCCATATATTCCGTGGAAGGGAAATTGACTGAAACAAGTTGACGTGTTTTCTTGATGTCCGAACCGTCGAACAGAAGGACAGCCCAGGCAGGCTTGCCGTCTCTGCCTGCCCTGCCCGCTTCCTGGAAATAGGCTTCCAGAGAGTCCGGCATGTCTATATGGACAACAATCCTCACATCCGCCTTGTCTATGCCCATTCCGAAGGCGTTGGTGGAAACGATGATTTTGGTCTTGCCCTTTTTCCAGTCTTCCTGGCGGATGTTCCTTTCCTCCTTGCCGAGGCCGGCGTGGTAGAAGTCTGCAGAAATGCCTGATTCCTTGAGGAATGCGGCCACCTCTGCGCAGCGTTTTCTTTCCCTGCAATAGACTATTCCTGAACCCTCTCCCAGAGACTTGTTGAATGTGGAACAAATAGCCAGGAGGGAACCCAGCTTGTCTTCTCCCTCCTTGACGATGTATGCAATGTTTTTCCTGGAAAAGTCAGTGGCTATAACGTTTTTCTCCCTGAAGCCCAGCTTATCCATTATATCCTCGGAGACTTCCTTTGTGGCTGTGGCGGTAAGGGCAACTACAGGAACGTCCTTGCCGATAAGTTCCCTGACCTTGATTATTTCCAGGTAGGAAGGACGGAAATCATAGCCCCACTGTGAGATGCAATGAGCCTCATCCACAACCAGATAGGATACTTTCATCTCTGAGGCTCTGGACTTGAAGTCGTATGTGGAAAGCCTTTCGGGAGAAACATACAGGAACTTGTAGTTTCCGTAAACTGCGTTGTCCAGAGTTATTCCAATTGATCTGGGAGTCATTCCGGAATGAACGGCAAGAGCACCTATCCCCTTGGCCCGGAGTGTTTCCACCTGGTCTTTCATAAGGGCGATAAGTGGGCTTACAACAAGGCAGATACCTTCTTTTGCAAGGGCCGGAACCTGGAAGCAGATACTCTTTCCGCCACCGGTAGGCATCAGGGCAAGGGTGTCCTTTCCCTCAGCGATGCTCTGTATTACCTTTTCCTGAGCATGCCGGAAGGACTCATAGCCCCAATATCTTTTCAGTATCTCCCTGAATTCTTCCATTTATCTGGTCAGGTGAATGGCTATGCCGTTATCTGTGGTGATTTCCAGTTTCGTGCCTGTAGGGTCAATGTTTGTGGAGCAGGCGAATCTCTCTTCTCCAAGGAACACCTCTGCTTTCAGCCTATCGAAAATTTCAGGGGCTGTAAGATCCTTGATAATTGATTCTACGGAATCTTTGACCTCCGG
>JAGCXV010000043.1 GCA_017961175.1 Bacteroidales bacterium | reverse complement strand
CATCTCGCGGAGCAAATCATTACCTTCACGGGTTCTTTCTCCCACACCGGCAAATACGGAGAATCCGTTATGCTTCTTTGCGATGTTGTTGATCAGTTCCATGATGAGCACGGTCTTTCCCACGCCGGCTCCTCCGAAGAGTCCGATCTTTCCTCCCTTGCTGTACGGCTCTATAAGGTCAATGACCTTGATTCCCGTAGGAAGAACTTCCTGCACGGTGGTCAGGTCCTCGAACTTTGGCGGCTGGCGGTGAATCGGGTAAGTGTTCTTCCTGGACGGCTGGTCCATTCCGTCTATGGTCTGGCCCACAACATTCATAAGGCGGCCCTTGATCTGGTCTCCCACCGGCATCGCAATCGGTCCACCGGTCCACACTGCATCCAGTCCCCTGCGCAATCCGTCCGTGGAATCCATTGCCACGCATCTTACGGTATCCTCTCCAATGTGCTGCTGCACTTCCAGAACCAGAAGCCTTCCGTCCGGGCGGGTAACTTCCAGCGCATCGTGAATTGATGGAAGAGAACTACTTTCCACCCCGCCGAAAGACACGTCCACCACAGGACCAACTATCTGTGATATTCTGCCTTTGATTTCCTGCATATTGTGAATGATTTTGAAGGCCCAAATTTACAACAAAAACCTCAAAGAAAAAATCTTTAGACACATAAACTTATTTTGTTAAATTTGTAGGATAGAAAGAGTATAACCAATAAACTCAATATAAGATGGCTTACACGGAAGTAACCCGTACCGGATACGGGACAAGACTTAAGAATTCACTGGGTGGCATACTGATCGGCATCCTGATGTTCATTGGCGGAACAATCCTCCTCTGGTGGAACGAGGGAAGGGCTGTGAAAACCTCCGATATGCTCAAGGAAGGGCAGAAAAACTATGTGGAAATGGAGAATCCGGCAGTCAAGAGTCCGGATTTTGAAGGTCAGCTGGTACATGCAGTTGCACTGGCAACCACTACGGATTCCCTTTCGGACGGAACTTTCAATATTGGAGCTGTAGCCGTAAAGCTGCACCGCAACGTAGAATACTACCAGTGGGTTGAGCACGAGAAGACCGAGAAAAAAGACAAGGTCGGCGGAGCGCAGGAAACAATCCACACCTACACATATTCAAAAGAATGGTCAGGTTCACCGATTGCATCGAACAATTTCAAGGATCCCGACTACCAGGCCCTCAATTTCGTATACCAGAATGTGGAGGACGAGTCCTCAGCAGCCGAGAACGTTACTTTCGGAGCCTACAGGCTGAACAGCGGACAGGTTAGCACCTTCCACAACGAGCAGCCGATGCCGGTAGCACTGGATACTGCTTTTGCAGAGCAGCTGGACAAGGCGGCAAGAGACAATGCCCGCGCATTCCTGTCCAGGGGAGGCTTGCTTGACCTGGTTCCTGACTCTGCCGCAATCGTACACGTTCAGGACAACGTTGTATATATCGGACGCAACCCCAATGTTCCGGAAGTCGGAGACGTAAGGATAACCTTCACCAAGGATATGCCTTCCAAGGTTTCCATCATTGCAAAGATTGCCGGAGATACCTTCACATATTACAAGGCTAAGAACGGCTACAAGCTGGATTTGCTGTATATGGGAGAGAACACCGCAGAGGAGATGTTCGACAGCGAGCATGCAACAAACAGGATCATTCTCTGGATTCTCAGGATTCTGGGAACACTGATCATAATCGGAGGCCTCAGAAGCATCGTCAGCATTGTTCCTACCCTGCTCAAGGTCCTGCCGTTCCTTGGCAACATCGTGGAAACCGGACTAGGACTGGTATGCGGAATCCTCGGTATCGTATGGTCCCTGATCGTAATCGCGGTAGCCTGGCTGCGCTACAGGCCTTGGCTTGGCGTCAGCTTGCTCATCCTGGCAGCACTCCTGATTTTCTGGCTTGCAAGGAGAGCAAAGAAAAAGAAGGCTGAAAAGGCAGGTATTCCTGAACCGCAGGTACCTGAGGCACCTGAAATCCAGATACCTCAGTACAAGCAGGAGGCTCATCCTCAGCAGCCGGAGCAGCCTCAGATGACACCTGACCAGCAGAAGGAATTCGAGCAGTGGAAAGAGTTCCAGGAATTCAAGAAGATGCAGGAACAGATGAAGAATCAGCAGAACAACAACGCAGAATAAATCTTATTTGCCATGATAGTAAAAGTCAACAAGGAAGAAGTGAGGATATTCAAGGGCGCAACCGCAAAGCACGCCATCCTAAGGTATATCCTCAAGAAGAAAATGGAAGTCTCAGCCCTGGACGAGATGAAGGTCTTCGACAGCCAGGGGCACAAGATCGGCGACGACGCCCCTCTTAAGGAAGGACAGAGCATAACTTTCAAAATTTAGACAAGATGAAAAAGTGCCTATCGATCATTGCCGCCGCCCTGATGGTTCTGGGCGGAACAGGCAAAGCCCTTAGCCAGAATATCAGGGCTTCCTACAAGACAGACATCAATATTGTGTCTGTAAATGACGTGCACGCAGCAATAGAGAACATGCCTAAGATGGCAGCCATCGTGGACAGTCTCAGGGCGATAGACAAGGATCTTCTTGTGATAAGCGCCGGAGACAACCGCACCGGAAACCCCATCAACGACATTTCCGAGGACGCTTCCTATCCTATGGTTGCCCTTATGAACCAGATCGGATTCCTTTGCTCCACATTCGGAAACCACGAGTTCGATTCAGGCCAGGAGGGTCTTGCCAGAAATATAAACGAATCCAATTTCCCTTATATCTGCGCCAACATATTTGCAGACGAGGAACTGGGAATCCATACGGTCCCTTACCAGTTCTACTATGTGAAAGGCGTGAAAATATGCATACTGGGAGTTGTGGAGGCCGAGTTCAACGGAATTCCGTCCACCCACCCGAACAATGTAAAGGGAATGAAGTTCGAACAGGTGGAAGAAACCATCAGGAAATTCCTGTATCTGAGAAACGAGTGCGACGTGTTCATCCTCCTGTCCCACATCGGATATGACGAAGACGTGAAGATGGCGGAAAAGTTCCCTGAGTTTGACCTTATCATCGGCGGACACTCCCACACTCAGATTGATGGAGGAGAAGTTCATAACGGAGTTCTGATCACCCAGAACGAGAACAAGCTCAAGAAGCTCACCCACACAGTGCTTGTAGTGGAAAACGGAAAGGTTACCGGAAAGAGCGCAACCAACATCAATGTCAAGAATTACCCTAAGACAAGCGTGGCTGCAAAATGCCTGGTGGATTACTTCAGCGACAATCCTGAGTTCAAGAGAGTGCTGGCACAGGCGGAGGCTCCGTTCTCCAGCTACGAGGAACTTGGAATAATGATGTGCGACGCCCTGAAAGACTTCAGCGGAGCTGATATCGCCTACTGCAACGCAGGAGGTGTAAGATATGAGGACCATCCGGCCGGAGACTTTACGGTAAACGACGTTCTCCGCCTGGACCCGTTCGGAAACACTGCCGTTGTGGTGAACGTTACCGGAAAGGAACTCCACGACATGCTCATCGCCTGCAAGAGTGTAGACGACCACGGATTCCCGTTCTCCTCAGGAATGTCCTGCGAGGTTACCTATACCGACAAGAACCGCTCCGGCATCAAGGAACTGAAACTCTTCGGCCCTGACGGCAAGCCTCTCAACCTTAACAAGAAGTACAAGGTTATCGCCAACTCCTACGCCATCATTACCAGCGACATTCCTGGTGACGACCAGGGAGAAGACCTCAGCATCGGCACGGCCGACGTCCTGATGAAATATCTGGAAAAGATGAAAAAGGTAAACTACCAGGGACGCAAATGCCTGAAAGAAAACTTTTAAGAACCTTAAATAAGAAAGACAATGATTATCGGAATTATTCTTCTGGCCATTATCGTGATTGTGGGGCTCTACATCTACTCCACCCAGAGAAACCTCGTGGACTTAGACGAGAAGGCAAATAACGCCATCAGCCAGATAGCTGTGCAGCTGAACACCAGATGGGATGCCGTTACAGCCCTTGTCAAGCTAACCGAGCAGTATGCCAAGCACGAGCACGATACTATGATCGAGACCATAGCCCAGAGGAGGATGCACAGCATCACCACGGCAGATGACATCAATAACCAGCAGTCTGTTATCGGCCAGTTGATGGGAAGGCTTATGGCTGTCAGCGAGGCTTATCCTCAACTTCAGGCCGCTGATGTGTACAAAGACACTATGGCATCCATCAGAGGCTATGAGGAGAATGTAAGGCTGAGCCGTATGGTCTATAACGACTGCGCCACCAAGATGAACCGGATGGTAAGGCAGTGGCCAAGCTCGTTCGTGGCCAATATGCTCCACTTCGGAAAGAGAGAGTATCTCCAGGCTGACGAAGGCAAGAAGGACTTTCCTCCTGTTGGCGGCAGCAATTCTGGCGGAAGCAGCTCCCAAAGCGGAGTTAATGCAGACGACAAGCCTCGCAATCCAATAGGATTCAAGACCGGAGAAAACAACGGCTAGTATCACCGGTTCAAATGATAAAGCGCCGTGTAATCATCCTTCTTTTCTGGCTGTTGCTGCCTCTATGGGCGGCAGGTCAGCCTTATCTCCATAACCTTGACATAAAAGTTAATATCCGTGATAACGGAGACGCGGTGGTAACACAGACGCGCACAATGACAATCACCTCCAAGGGAAGCGAATGCTATATCCCGATGGAAGGCCTGAGAAATATAACCCTCTCAGACTTCAAGGTCAGCGACGAAACAGGCAAAGATTACGCCCTTGTGGGATGGGATGTTTCCGCCACAAGAAAACAGAAGGAGGGGCGCTGCGGAATAATCTCAAAGGGAGAAGGAGCATACGAGCTATGCTGGGGACTTGACGAGCTGAATGACGGGGAAAGCCAGAAGGACAAGGTCTACACCATAAGCTACACCCTTGGCTCGCTTATGAAATCCTACAACGAGGCTGAAGGCTTCAACCATCTGTTTGTGGGGGCAGGCGGTTATCCCCTGCCGGATAAAGTCAGCCTGAGGGTTTCCGTGGACAGCATCCAGATAGACACCTCCAACGCAAGAGGCTGGGCTTTTGGTTATTACGGAAGCACTGAGTTCAAGGACGGGGGCTTTGAGGCCTGGACAGTCAACTTCAGCTCAGCCAGCAGGATGATCATAATGCTGGCTCTCAAAAAGGACATAATCCATCCTGCCGACACCCTTGACCAGGATTTCCAGATAGTTGTAGACAGGGCTCTGGAGGGAGCCAGTTTCGGCGGGGAATATGATGGAGACAATTATGTCTTTACGGATGACTGGGCCAGATGGATATGCGGCAAATTAGGCAAGACTAGCGAGAATACCATAAGCAATGTGTCCGGAGGCATCTGCCTTGGCATTATCGGGCTTTTTGTGCTGTTTCTTGCCTACATCAAGAAACTTCTGACATATCTGGCATACGCAATCAGCCTTAAGCCTCTGCGCGTATTCTTAAGAAGGAGGAAGGTACGCAGGAAGGTGAACGCAGGCCTTTCCCCTTGGCAAAGGGAAATACCTTTCAACGGCAGCCTCTTTGCGGCAAACAAATCCCTGAACACCCTTTCCTACAAGGATTATCCGGACATCAACAACGTGCTCGGAGCTTTTATCCTCCGCCTCTTCCAGAGGGGAGAACTCCAGCTCACCTATGAAGACGGCAAGCAGACAATAAGAATCGGCGAGCATATAGACCAGACAGAAAATCCGGAAGACCGGGACGGTAACATCAAGAGCCCTGAGGACATAAAGATGGAGAACACCCTTTACTACATATTCAAAGGCGCCGCCGGCAAAGACGGAGTCCTCCAGGAAAACGAGCTCAAGAGGTGGCTCAGGAACAAGAGTTCCTACGCCGAAAAGCTTCTGGAATTGAGGAAGACTGCCAATTATCCGAACAATGATGAACTGGCCGGCCTTATGAGGCTGAAGAAATTCCTCCAGGCCTTCACCCTCATCCAGGAAAGGGGCGTTGTGGAAGTCAAGCTCTGGGACGAGTATCTTGTCTTCGCTTCCTTGCTTGGAATAGCTGACCAGGTAAGAAAAGACTTCCGTAAGGTTTGCCCTGAGTACTTTGCAATGAGCAAGTTTGCAAGCACCCTGGAATCATCGTCCTTCGACTTCAGCACCACGGTTAACACCATCGCAACCTACACGGCAAACGCTGCCCTTTATTCCAGCCTTGCAGCCGAAAGGGCCACAACCGCAAAAACGATATGGAGCGGAGGAAGCGGTAGCAGCAGCTACAGCGGCGGTGGAGGACACTCGTCCTACAGCGGCGGAGGAGGCTACTCCGGCGGTGGCGGAGGCGGAGGAATACGCTAAACAGAAACAAAAAAAGCATCGATATGAAACACATCTTAACATTCTCCTGTCTTATGGCATTGCTTAATTTCTGTCCCAGAAGCCATTACCTTGGCGGAAACATAGAGGAGGGAGACAACGAAAAGCCGGAGGGAGCCGTAACTTCCTACCAGTACCACTACAGCGGAACCATGGCCTACCCTATCCATTATTACACACTAAAAATCCTTGAAGACGGTACTGTCCAGCTTGGCTATTCCCACGATGAAAACGATATCCATCTTGTAAAGGTCTCAGAGGAAGCTCCCAAGAAAATTGCAGAAATCGCCGAGCAATATTCCCTGTATAAACTCAAAGGATCCTACCGTCCGAGAATGGAAGTCCTTGACGGCTACGGGTGGCATGTATACATCGAATACGAGAAAGGCAGCATCTCTTCCGGAGGCACCAACGCCTGGCCAAACAAAGAACTCGACCATGGTATAAACTGCATAAACAGCTATCTGGATTCCCTCTTCAATGCAGCCACTCCGCAGGACAGCCTTGGTGTAGCCCATCATCACGACTGGTAACAGATGGCAAGGGTACGCTACTGGAAAAAAGTCCCTTTCATGGGCAAGGACTTCATCGCGATAAACCTTTTCGGGCTTATCGTGGTGCGCAAGGGCGCCTTTTTCTCTGCCTCGTCGCTGAACCACGAAAAAATCCACACCGCCCAGCAGAGGGAGATGCTCTTTATCTTCTTCTACATCTGGTATGTCCTGGAATGGCTGGTAAGGCTGCTCTGCTGCTTCTCAGCAAAGAAAGCCTATTTCAGAATCAGCTTCGAACGGGAAGCCTATGCCAACGAATACGATGAAGAATACCTCAAGCACAGGAAGCTCTACAGCTGGCTGCGTTACTTGAAAGTCACAGGGAAATCAAAGTAGGTATTCGGATAAGGCTCGTCTCTGAGGGTGAAATGCCACCACTCTGAATACAGCGGTTTGAAGCCGTGGCGCATCATCGCCTGCCTTAAAAGCTGGCGGTTTGCTATCTGCTCTGGAGTTAGGTCTCCCTTGTAATCCGGATGTGCGCTTGGGTCAAGCATATCGAACGTTCCGCCCATATCCACTTCCTTTCCGGTTCTCATGTCAAACAGAGTGAGGTCCACGGTGCTGCCGCGGCTGTGGCCGGACTTGGTGGCTATGTAGTCCTGCTTGAAAAGGTTAGCCTTGTCCAGGTTAGGATAGAATGCTCTCTTCATGGAAGTGTCAGCATCCTTTGCCCAGCGGCAGAAATGAGCCACGGCCCTTGCCGGACGGTAGGCATCATAAATCTTGAGTCGGTATCCCTGGGCCTTGACATCATCGCTGACTGCCTTCAGTGCCTTTGCGGCTTCCTTGGTCATAAGGGCAACAGGCTCTTCATAACCGTCTATCCTTGAACCCACAAAGTTGTAGGTAGAATAATATCTTATCTCCAGTATAACATCAGGAACAGCCTCTGAAACAACTACAAATCCGCTTCTGATCATATTTGCCGGAACCTTCTTTACGACATCCTTTACGGAAGTGTCTCCGAAACCGGAATCGGCCGCTTCATCCACAACAGCAATGGTATCAGCAACGGTTTTTACATCAGCCTGGGATTTCTTGCCTGTACAGCCTGCCAGGAATATTGCCAAGGCTGCCGACAGAATAACTAAGTATCTTTTCATAACCTGACTTATTATTTGGTAAGCAAAATTACAAAAAAGATGTATTTTTGAAGTATAATCTTCAGCGATATGACCAAGAGAATATTTTTTCTGTTTACCGCAGTTATTTGCGCATTTTCCTGCACCACCAAAAACGCTCCAGCCCCGACACTGAATGTTGGAATGCTTGACGGCCTTGGCAGCGGCCACACCAATATGACGGAGGCCTTTGCAGCCGCCCAGCTGGACAGCCGCATTTCTATCCGTTACATCACCAGCGCCAACATTGCATTCGGAGTCCTGGACAGCCTGGATGTCCTGATCATCCCTGGCGGTGGCGGAAGCATGCACACATTCAGCCTCGGGCAGACAAACATCAATCTCATAAAGAAATACGCCGAGAACGGAGGCGGCATACTCTGCATCTGCGCCGGTGCCTACGCCCTGAGCCACACTCCGGACTATGCCTGCTTCGGAATGAACGGAGCCCAGGTCTATGACCTCGACCATTCGTCCAGAGGCCAGGGACTCTGCAGCATCGCACTTACGGAAGATGGAAAGAAACTTTTCCCGGAACTGAAAGAAATTGACACCCTTCACATCCTCTTTGAAAACGGTCCTATGCTTGTGCCTGCCGATTCAGCCGTCCTGGCAGAATCCCCGGCAACGGAATACACCCCTATCGCACTTATGCTCAGCGATGTACACACAGGTGAAGAATTCCAGCCCGGCATCAGTCCAGGCAAGCCGTTCTTCCTTGCAAACAACTATGGCAAAGGAAGGGTCTTCACATCCATCGGCCATCCTGAAGGATCCGCATCTTTCAGCTGGATGATTCCGAGAATCCTCTGGTGGTGTGCCGGCAAAGAGGACCAGGCTTACCCGGTTGAGTACAAAGCTCCTTACAACGACAGGGAAATCATAATGTCCAACAGTGATCTCCAGAAAGAGGGATCTCTCTACAGGACATTTGTCTACGGCACCAAGGAAGAGAAACTTGAGGGCATGGAATGGATGATGGCCCATCCATCCTGGAGCATGAAAACCTGGGCTGCCGGCCTTCTCTATGACAAGGACCCTGAGGTAAGGACAGCTGCCGCCAGATACATATCTGAATCCGAACTTCTTACGGCAAAGAAAGACATCGAGGCCGCATTCGCGCTAGAAGAAGACGAAAATGCAAAGGCCGAAATGCAGAAAGCCGTAGAGCATATCGAGTCTCTCTACAGGTAAAGCTCAAATTTGATATTCCCTTGATGGAATTTTGATATGTTTTTGATGATCCCTTGATGAAGAATTGAGGATTATCAACATTGATAATTTATTGATATACATTTCTTTGCAACCGCCGCTTGTGAAATGATATTTGCAATGGAAACATTAGACGGATACCATTTCTTACCATTAAAAACATAATGTTATGGAAGCAAAGAAAAACAGCAGAGCCAGCCTGGAAAACAAAAGGACACTGTTCTTTGAGATCGGGCTTATCGCAGCACTTGCGGTTGTACTGACCTCCTTCGAGTGGAATTCCGCCACAAAGGAAGTAGCATCGATATCTGCCGGAGGCATTTCCCTGATCGACGACGAAACCGTCCCTATCACCCAGCAGGAGACTCCCCCTCCTCCAGAGAATATTAAGGAGCCGGTTATCAGCGAGGATCTCCAGATCGTTGAAAACGACATTAAGGTAGATACCCAGTTCCTCAGCCCGGACGACAACACCGAGCCAATTAAGATAGTTCCATACGTAGAGCCATCCAACAAGACGGAGGAAGAGGAGGTTGAAGAATTCATCCCGTTTGCCATCGTTGAAGACAAGCCGACCTTCCAGGGTGGAGACGCCAACACCTTCACCAAGTGGGTTTACAGCAACATCGTATATCCGGAACTGGCCATAGAGAACGGAATCCAGGGAAGGGTTACCGTGCAGTTCACCATAGACAAGGACGGCAGTGTAAAGGATGTCAGGGTTTTGAGGGGAGCAGACTCCACTCTTGACAAGGAAGCCGTAAGGGTCATTTCCAACTCTCCGAAATGGAGTCCTGGAAAGCAGAGGGGCAAGGCAGTGAAGGTAAAGTACACCTTCCCAATTATCTTCCAGATGAGGTAATTATTTCAGGGAGAATCTCCATAGTTTGGAATGTCGCGGTTGTTTGGGCGTATGGAATATGACATACGCCCATTTTCCGTGTATGTCTATCCCTTCCGGCTCGTCATTCAGATCGTTGAGGTTGGCCGTCCTTTCTATCCGCTTTGTCTTCAGGTTCACTATGTGAAGCAGCCTGTCGTGAGGAGGATAGCCGTCCGGAAGAAAGGCATAATCCCCCATCACGAAACTTCCCTGCCAGATATTGATTCCAGTATCTATACGGGTTACATCCAGCACGTCCGAGTCCTTAAGATGAACCTCCCCGTTCTCGTCTGAATCGGAGAGCTTAGGCATCCTGAATTTCTTGAGAAGCTTGAAATCTCCGTTTCTTCCGCCATAGGTGTAGATGAAACCGTTCTTCACATCTGCGCACCAGTCAATCGATCCTGGATAATCCGTTCCCTCATAATATATCTTCTGCACTATCTTGCTGCCTTCCAGCGTAATGTCTGTGACTAAGCAGGCGTGTCCTCCTCTGCATTCGGATATGTAAAGCAGCGGGAATCTGGACTTGCGGGAATACTTCTCCTTCCCGAAGAAAGCGTTGTTGCAATGAGAAGTGTTTCCTTCCATCATATATGCCGCAACCAGGGCCTTCTTCTTCATATCATAGATGCAGCACATTCCCTTGTCGTGCAGCACCACCGTGTAATTCCCGTACATCGCAAGCCCCTGGGTGGAACCCTTGATCTCCACATCCTCCGGAGTCCAGTCCGCAAAATCGCAGACAAACTCTTCTTTCAGCGGAACCTTCCCCGCATCCTTGACCTTGACCTGAGAAAATAACAGATTGCTCACAAAGAGCATAAAAAAAACGAGAATTGCTTTCTTCATACACCGGATTTTGATGTATCAAAGATAAGCAATTCCCGTAACAGAATCTTCAGAGCCGCTACTCGGCAGTCTGCTGTGGTTCGTCTGCAGGACGAGGGCCTCTCGGACCGTTGCCGGGACGCGGACCTTGAGGGCGTGGGCCGTTGCCAGGACGCATACCCTTTCCGTGACGAGCTCCCTGCTGCTTTGCCCTCAGTTTGTTCTGCATCTGGGCCTCAACGGCAAAGAAGCGTGAGAGCTGCTTTGCGTCAAGCACCTTTGCAAACTCGTCTATGTACTGGAGCTTTACTGCCTGCACTCTCTGCTGCCTTGCAACCTTGTCCTTCTCGATCTTTACGACCTCCTCCATCGTGAGCTGCTTGCGCTCAGGCTTTGCCTCTCCAGGATTTCCCTGTGGCTTTTCGCCTTTCTTCATTCCGCCTTTCGGAGGCATCGGGCGATTTGGCATTCCCTCACCGAAAGCCTCTCTCATATCTTCGGTGTAAGCCTTGTACACCTTTACGAACTCAGGTTTCTGCTCGTCTGTAATGTCCAGACGGTAAACCATCTCCTTAACCTTGGCCTGGAAGAACTTTTCCTTCATTTCTTCCCTGTTGCCTTTGTCCTGTGCCGCCATAGTGAATGACACCAGCAGCATCGCGATAAAAAACAAACTCTTTTTCATGACTTTAACTATTGAAATTACACCTTGTTATTGATATTCTTCCATAATGGCTGTGTCTTCGGGCTCCCATTCCTCAACCTCGTAGGATGAAAGCTGCATCAGTTCATCGTCCGGAAGGCTTGCCAGATATTTGTCCAAAGGACCTTCCGTCTTCTCTTCTCCTCTTCCTATGAAGACAAACAGCAGGATCGCGGCAGCCGCTGCAACGCTTGCGGCTATCCAGAGCGGAGCCTTGAAGGATTTCTTCTTCCCCGCTTCAACGGCCTTCTCCGTTACCCTGGAAACCAGATTGTCCAGATATTCCTCAGACTCGGAGTAAGGCATCTGTCTTGATATGTTTTCCATCTTTTCCATCATAAATTCTCCTGAAGATATTTCTTTACTTTTTCGTATGCATAGTGGTAGTTGGCCTTGAGTGCCCCGATGTTTTTTCCTGTAGCCTCAGCGATTTCCTCATAGCTGAGTTCGTCATAGTATCTCATATTGAACACTATCCTTTGCTGGGTAGGAAGGCTCAATATCGCTTTCTGCAAAGCCGTCACCGCCTTGTCAGCATCCACGGAAGCCTGAGACTCCAGGGTGGAAAGAAGCTGTGGGCTCAGCGAATCGATGCTGTGGAACAGCCCGGCCCTTTTCCTCAGGATATTCAGCGCCTCGTTGGTTGCAATCCTGTAAATCCAGGTAGTCAGTTTCCCTTCTCCGCGATAGCTGTCTATGCCCCTGAATATCTTGACGGCAGTCTCCTGGAGGGCGTCTTCCGCATCTTCGTGGCTGACCACAATCCTGCGGATATGCCAGTAAATGACCTTGCCATAGCGCTGCATAAGCACCCTGAAGCCCTTCTCCCTTTGGGAAGGCTCAGCAAGCATCGCCCTTATGTCCATATCCAGAGACGCGTCTGTCATCTTTTTCCGTCTGTTACACTATTAAGATGGCATAAAAGGCAAAAGGTTAAATCCAAAGTGCTAAATTTGCATCGCAGAGAAAAAAATCATGAAAGCAAAGAAGACAAAACTGATATTGTGTGCAATCCTGGTCATTGCCATTGCAGCGCTGCTGATTACCTGCCCGGGAAGAAGAGCCCACAGGGAAGCCCTCATTGATGCCATCGGCAACTCTCTTGTAGCCAAAGCCAACCTTAACAAGCTCGGAGATGCGGCAAAATCTTTCAAGGACGCAAATTACAACTTCTACAACAGTGCGGTAAATCCGTGCCTTCAGGTTATGGGATACGGCCTGTTCAGCATAGGATATATCAACGACGGAGAAAACCCAAGGAAGAAGGTTTCCTTCGGCATTCTCGGCCACGTTTACATCAAGGACAAGGAAAACATTTACCGCCGGTTCCCGCTCCTTGCTGAGCCCAAACCTGTAGTTTAGCATGACCCCGGACAGAAACATACTTCAAGCCCGTGCTTCCCAGCTTCCACGGATAATGGAAGTTCTTTCTGCTGCCAAGAAGATAATGCGCTCCAGCGGCAACCTGAACCAATGGATTGGCGGCTATCCTTCAGAAGAAGCAATTCTCGGCGATATAGAAAAAGGATGCGGATATGCAGTTGAGGACGAGGGAAATGTCGTGGGATACTTTGCCTTTGTCCCGTCTCCGGAACCTACCTACAAAAGCATTTATGAAGGGAAGTGGGTGGACGATACCCTGCCCTACCACGTTATCCACAGGATCGGAAGTTTTCCGGAAGTCCACGGAGTGTTCAAGTCCATCATGGACTGGTGTTTCTGTCAGGATCCGAACATCAGGATTGACACACATCGCGATAACAAGATAATGCAGCACCTGATCCTCAAGGAAGGATTCACTTACTGCGGCATCATCTATCTTGAAAACGGAGACGAACGGCTTGCCTATCAGAAAATCCTATGATCAGAAACCGTTGAGGTTCATGTAGACCGTAGGCATAAGCAGCAGAAGGCCTATCAGCATAAACACCAGAAGTATCTTCCAGAACCATTTCAGCCAAATGTCATAAGGTATCTTGGCAACTCCAAGGACACCCATCAGCACGGCTGATGTCGGAGTAATCATATTGGTGAATCCGTCGCCGAATTGGTAGGCCATGACGGTTGCCTGCCTTGAAAGACCTATCACATCGCTGAACGGAGCCATAATAGGCATTGTCAGGGCTGCCTTGGCTGTTCCCGACGGGATGAAAAGGTTCAAGGCTGTCTGGATTCCGTACATTATGGAAACGGTTCCTCCCTGACTGGTTCCCTGCATAGTGTTGGCCAGGGCATAGAGAATGGTGTCCATCACCCTTCCTGCCGTAAGCACCTCTATGATGCCGCCTGCAAGGCCGACGATCAAAGCTGCTGAGAGAATATCCTTGGCGCCGCCTATGAACTCGATGGCGATCTTGTTGGCGCTGCTTCCCATAGCCACTCCGCTTATGATTCCCATTCCAAGGAACAAGGCGCATATCTCCTTGACATACCATCCGTAGCCCAGCACTCCCACGATCAGGAAGATAATGGTGAATGCCAGCACACTCAGGATGAAGTAAAGGTAAGATTTACGCAATGTCATTATTCCGAAAAGAACATACAGGGCGCTGACTATCGGGATGCAAACAAATGTAACCTCATTACCCCCGAAACTTACCGTAGTCTTAGGGTAAAGAATAGAAGCTATCACCAGGACTATGGAAGAAAGGATGAAAATAACCCATGCGCTCACGGGAGTCTTCTCCTCAAATCCCATCGCCTGACTTTCCTCCTGGCGTTTCCTCCAGTAATCGTCCAGTTTATATGTAGGACTCAGCTGCGGATTCTTCTTCACCCGGTTTGCATACCAGAGCGTAAATGCGATTATCAGGAGAGTGAGAATCACCCAAACAACCATCCTGTACTCAAAGCCGGAGAACAGAGGCAGTCCGCTCAGGCCCTGGGCAATTCCTATGGTAAAAGGATTGAAAACAGCCCCGCTCAATCCCACGTGCGCGGCCACATAAACCATAAGCAGTCCCGTAATGGAATCGTAGCCCATGGATATGGCCATCGGGACAAAGATTATTATAAAGGCTATGGTTTCCTCGCTCATCCCGAATACTGCCCCGAATACACTGAAAATCAGCATTGTCGCCACTATGATAACCCAGTGTTTCCGGGCTTTCTTGAGGAACGACTGGATGCCGAAGTCAATGGCACGGCTGCTGTTCAGGATCTGGAATGCGCCGCCGATTATAAGCACGAAGGCTATAATGGCAGCCTGCCATTTGAATCCGTCTACGATGGCTCCAAGTATCTGCCAGCTCTGCGGATTGCTCTCCACCTGATGGTAGGAGCCGTTTACGATAACGTCTCTTTCCGCTCCGTTGACGGTTATGGTCTGATGGTCAAACTCTCCCGACGGGATAATCCAGGTCAGGATTCCGCACAGCAGAAGCACGGAACCTATGATTACGAAAGTATGGGGTATTTTCTTCGCTTTTGCCATAATGGGTCAAAGATACTAGATTTTATACTTGTCCCCAGGATAAAGGATGGTAAGTTTGAAGCTATGGGCGTTACTTCCGTCTTCTCCCTTCTTGTAAGGCTCGAAAAGCATGGCGCATCCGGTTCCCACAATCTCGATCGTATTGTCCGGATTAACCACAACTGCACTTTCCTCATCAATGCCGAGTCCACGATAACCAGGGTTGTCAAGCAGCACGTTGATCAGCCTGACCTGACGGCGGCGTGCGATGAAGTGCTGGTCGATGATTATGTTGTCCAGGAAGCCGAAGCCTTCCTTGGTCTCTACATAGTTGCTCTTGATTTCGTTGAAGTATGGAGAATCGGAATCGTCCGGACCAGGGTTTACCTGCCTTCCGGTGAGCATTATGCGGCTCTGGATGGCAGCGCCTGCACTTGTTCCGCCGATAACTCCGCCGTCCTTGTATATCTGGAGCATCTTGTCAAAGAACTTGGTCCCGTTGAGGAAATCCTTCAGGCGGCTCTGGTCTCCTCCGGAGAGGAAGATTGCAGTCACGCCGTCCAGTTTGGCCAGCATTTCAGGAGTGTCGATAGAATCCTTGGGACAGAGAATGAAGTCTGCGTTCTTGCAACCCAGGGCGCGGAATTCGGCAGCCTGCCTTTCTCCGGTTTCAAGAACCTGGCTTGCAAACGGAATCACCAGGAGCTTGCATTTTTCAGGGCCTCCGCCCTTCTCGATTATCTTGTTCAGGATAGGAGCGATTCGGTCTCCGCCTCCTTCTATAACCAAAGTGCCTTTAGCCGTTATGTTTTCAGGAAGGAATTCCAGCTGCTCTCCCTTGTCGCATTTGCAGGAAGAAAGGAAAAACAGTGAAATGGCACCAAGCGTCAGAAATATCTTTTTCATATAATTAATCCAATGTTGTTGTCATTAAACCGTAGGCAATGGCGGCTGCTCTTGTAAAGTCCTTGTAGAGAATGAATTCATCGTTCCCGTGAGGATTCTGGGCGCCGACTCCCAGGTTTATGGTCTTAATTCCTTTTTTGTTCATTGCATTGGCGTCGCTGCCGCCCATTGACTTCATAGGAACCGGTTTCAGGCCCATAGCCCCCACCACCTTCTCGAAGAGACGGTAAGGCTCGTCCTCGGGATGTATGTGGTACGGCGTGAAATCCCAGGCGCTGCGGTATTCCATTGTTGCGCCGTGCTTTTTGCAGACTTCCTCAAAATCCTCGACGATCTTCCTGAAGCGCTTTTCTCCGTCCTGAAGGTTTCCGCTGCGGATTTCTCCGGAAATCATTACCGAATCACATACAACGTTGGTAGCAGTGCCACCCGATATCCTGCCTATGTTGCCGGTGTCTTTTTCCCCGAGTTTCCCATAAGGGAACTTTGTAACAGCCTCACAGGCAACCTGGATGGCGCTAATGCCCTTCTCAGGGGCGATGCCTGCGTGAGAGGACCGCCCGTGGAAGGTAAAGTCGAATTCCAGAAGCCCGCAGGTCTCGCTGACGATTGCAGGCGGGCTCATATAGGAATCGAAGATGAAGCCGTATCTAATTCCCGGATCCGGAGTGAAGAAAGTGGAACCGGCAAGGGTTGTCTCCTCACACACCGTGAAAAGCAGGGTGCAAGGTTTTATGGTGTCTTCAGCGACAGCCTTTTCCAAGGCATAGAGGATAGAT
>JAGCXV010000042.1 GCA_017961175.1 Bacteroidales bacterium | reverse complement strand
TTCTGTTTTCCAGACGCTCCAGGCCTTCATCCGTCTGGCTGCGGGAGGTTACGGCAACATATCCCCGCCCAGGAGTTATGCCATAATCCAGCTCTCCCACTCCTGCGGAAATGACGGTGGAAAATGCCGTTTCCCCGTTCAGGGAATTAATCTTACGGATGATTTCTATTATGGCGTCTATAGGGTTGAGGGCCTTCTGCGGCTCGCTGGCGTGGGATGTCCTTCCGATAATATCGAGCTTGATGCCTTTGGATGCCCAGGCATAAGTGTGCGGGTAGATTATAACGGCGCCGTGAGTCTTTCCCGGCCAGTTGTGGAGGGCAAGGGCGTAGTCGAATTCTATCCCGTTTTCTTTCATCCACCTTGCCATTTTCTCCGCTCCGGCTCCGGTTTCTTCCTCCGGCTGGAAGAGAAGATAGACGCAACCGTTTTTCAGAAGGCTGTCTCTCTGGGTGGAAAGCCACCGGGCCACCCCGCACATTATCGCCATGTGACCGTCGTGCCCGCAACTGTGGGCAATCCCGTCATAGGCGGAGCGGTAGGATCTTGTGCCCTGCTCGAAAATAGGAAGGGCGTCCAGCTCGCATCTCAGAAGTACGGAAGGTCCGCCATTTTCATTTCCGAACCGTGCGATTATTCCGCTGCCGGCAATGCCAGTCCACAATTTGTCGGGATTGTATTGTGTGAGAAAATCCGAAACGATTTCTGCCGTTTCCTTTTCATTTCCGGAAAGGCACGGGCGGGAGTGTATCCTGTGTCTGAGAGAAATCAAACTTTCCATAGTCTTATCTTATTCTTCCAAGAGTTCTTCCTTCGCCTTCCTTTTCCAGCCAGAAAGCGCTGTCCCATTCCGGTTCCATGAAGGATTCCGCATCGCCGAGCCTGAAACACAGATAGGTGATCTTGAGTCCCATCTTCAGGAAATGCTGCTCGTAGAATGTCTGTACGGTTTTCAGTTCCGCAGGGAAAGCCGGATTCTCCTCTCCGTAGATATCCGTGCTGCGGCAGAGTATTTCCAGGGAATTCTGCTGAGCCAGGGCGTAGGTGTATTCGTGGAGGACACGGCTGTCTGTCTTGAGGTTTATCCTGCCGGTTTTCTTAAGGAACTTGCTGTACCTTTCAAGAAACATCGTGCCGGTCAGCCTTTTTCTCGGCGACCTCAGCTGAGGGTCTGCAAAGGTTATCCAGATTTCGTCTATTTCCCCCTCTGCGAACATCCATTCAATGAAATCTATGCTGGTGCGGATGAACCTGACGTTCTTGAGGCCGGTTTCCTCGGCTTCCCGCGCCCCTTTCCAGAGCCTTGCACCCTTGATATCGATACCGATGAAGTTCCTGTCGGGATACATCTTGGCCAGGGAGACGGTATATTCTCCCTTGCCGCATCCAAGTTCAAGCGTTATGGGATTGGAGTTGCAGAAAACTTCCTCGTGCCATTTGCCTTTCAGATGCCAGTCCTTACGGAAGACTTCCTCCATCTTTGGCTGAAGGAGACATTCGAAAGTAGAATTCTGGCGGAATTTTTCCAGTTTTCCTATAGTGCTCATTTTTGCTGGGAATCGTTTCTTCTGCGCATCTTTCCGTGAGGCTTTCCCTTCTTCTTGTGGCGTACTTCGTCAAAGCGGGTGATGCTGTCTTCTCCGGCAGCGCTCTTGAAGTCTATGATCTTTTCCTTCTTGGTTCCGGAGATTGCCTCGCCCTTCTTTCCATCGGCATTCAGGGCCATTATCTCGCGCACCTTCTCCACCTTGAGAGGATAGGCCTCGTCGCTTTCTCGGTCTGAGTATGTAAACCACATTATACCCTTGAGGGCATCGGCCTTGACAGGGCGGATGTCTCCGTCTTCCAGATGAAGCGGTCCGTTAAGATGAGGAAGATTTTCCTTTGCGTCCAGATAGACGGCGGCCTCGTAGTTGATGCAGCATTTGAGCTTGCCGCACTGCCCTGCCAGTTTCTGCGGATTCAGAGACAGGTCCTGGCATCTTGCGGCGGCCGTGGTGATGGACTGGAAGTCGTTGATGTATCTTGAGCAGCAAAGGGCCTGGCCGCACACTCCGATTCCTCCGATAAGGCCGGCTTCCTGGCGCGCTCCGATCTGCTTCATTTCCACCCTGATGCGGAATTCCTCCGCGAAGTCCTTGATGAGCTGGCGGAAGTCTACCCTGCCGTCTGCAATGTAATAGAAGATAGCCTTGGTTCCGTCTCCCTGGAACTCCACGTCTCCGATTTTCATCTCCAGTCCAAGGTTGGCGGCAAGCACCCTGGAGCGTATCATCGTCTGATGCTCCCTGGCGATGGCTTCCTGCCATTTCTGGATGTCCTGCGGACGTGCCTTGCGGTAGATCCTCTTGAACTCGTAGGATTTCCAGTCTATCCTGTTTCTTTTGAGCTGATGTGCCACCACGGCTCCGCTGAGGGTGATGATTCCCACATCGCATCCGTTCTGGGCTTCGGTTACCACAATGTCTCCCTGGCGCAGCACCTGCCCGGATGTGTTAAGGTAAATGCCCTTGCGGGTGTTCTTGAAGCGGACCTCGAAGAGGTTGTCCATCTCTTCATCGGGAATTCCCTGGAGCCAGTCGAAAACCGCCCTCTTGCAGCAGCTCTGGTCGTAGTTGCATCCTATCTGCCCGTTTTTCTCTATGCCTATCTGACAGCCTCTGTGGCAGTCATACACAATGTCTTTCTTGTCCATATCAGGTATTCGAATAGAGTACATTGCACAAATCGCTGAATATGAACTTGGCGTTCACGTTCCTTTCTATGCACTCGATGGTATCGTTGAATATTTCGTAATACTTTCCAAAGTTTTCTTTCTTCAGCCTTCCGGAGAGCACCTTTATTTCCTCCGCCTGGTTAGGGTTCATATAGGCCAGGTCTTCCTTGCCCAGCGCCAGAAGGTACATTTGCCTGAGAATCTTCAGGGCTCCGCGGCAGAAATTCTTCTGAGCCTCCTTGCCCCGCTTTGAAAGATCTGAGGCAAAGCCAATCAATGCCGGCAGGTCCTTGTCCAGGGCCAGGTCCATCAGCGTGGTGAAGTCCTCGAAGTCTTCAGTTTCTCCTTCGCTGCTTTCGATAAGCTGCATCGCCCTTCCGAAACTGCCCTGGGAACATTCTGCCCACAGCAATGCCTTTTCTTCATCCATGTTGTATTTCTCCGCGATGGCCTTTGCAAGGCTTTCCCTGTCGATAGGCGGCACTTCTATCAGGCGGCAGCGGGAGCGGATGGTCTGGATGATTTTTCCGGGAGCGTTGGTAATCAGGAAGAAATAAGTGTCTTCCGTAGGTTCCTCGATGCTCTTAAGGAGCTTGTTGGCGGCCTCCAGGTTCATCCTCTCCGGGAAGAGGATCAGCACCACTTTCTCCGCACCCTCGTACGCAGTATAGCTCAGGCGGTTTATCAGCCAGGCGGCCTCATTCACGCCTATCAGGCCCATCTTGTTCTCCAGCTCCATAGCCCTGTAAAGGTCTTCCTCGCTGAAATAAGGATTTTCCTTTACCAGGTTGCGGAAGATCTCGTAGTAGGCGTCCATCGGAGCCTTCTTTCCCTTTTCCACAATCTGGGTGGTGTTGATCGGGAATACAAAATGGAAGTCCGGATGGGTCAGGTTCCTGACCTTGATGCAGGAGGAGCAAACCTGGCAGCTGTCCTGCGTAGGCAGATTGTCCGGTTCGTCCCCGAACAGACCCTTTACCAGAGGATTGTCCTCTCCGCTTGCCAGGGCCTTTCTGGTTCTGCAGAACATATACTGGATTGTGGCCAGAGCCAGCGGAAGAGCTCCACATCCGCTCTGCTCCGACAGCAGCACAGCATGCGGCATCCTTCCCGCCTGCACCATATTCCTCAGGTTTTCAACCAGATTTTCGTGTCCTGCAATTTCAGAATAAATCATACCCCACAAAGATAATCAAATCGCACCAGCATTTCGCAACGGGAGCAGTCGAAATCCAGGGCGAGCGTGTTGTTCCCGTTTTTGAGGAAAAGCCGGCGGCTGTCCTTGCTGTCTTTTTTGCACATGCCTATCTGGTAGCGGATGCAGTATTTGCACCGCATGAGGATGGCATCTTTTGGCGGGTCCTGCTCGAATGCAGGCTTGATATCGCCGAGGCCCATTTCCGTGTAAACCTCTTTTGAAAGGCGGTTTGAACAGTTCCTGAGATAAGAGCTTCCTCCTTCCTTGAAAGCCTCTTTTGCCAGGTCTTTAAGGTGTGAGAAGTCTTTTTTCTCCGCGATGTATTTTGCCTTTGTTCTTTGGCGGTCTTCTTCCAGATATTTTTCCAGGCTTTCCGCCAGTTCAGCCCTTATGCCGTTGAGGGCTGAGGTTTTATAGAAGTAGATGTCATCTCCCTCTATGGAGTTGACCGTAAATGAGAAATGTCTTGCGGTTTTCCCGAGCTGCTTCCTGATAAGGCTTTCCGCCATCTCCGGGTTCTGTGCCCTGTCTCCCTTGAGGAAGAACACGAAGGTCTTGGATTTGTTTTCTGTTGATGCAGAAATGGCGATATGCCCGTCGCTGAGATGAATGTCAAGACCGGCCTCTATCATTCTTGGAGGAGTGTTCTCCAGCTGCTTTTCAAATGCCGCGTCAAAGTTGCGGTAGATGAGGTCTCCCTTTCTTATCTGGGCATCCTTGGTGAAGAGTTCCACGGAGTTTCCGCTGCAGCTGTTGGCGCGGAATCCTGTTGTAACCTTGCCCTTTGAGGCAAAGCACAGGCCGTCGGAATTCTGTATGGTTTTGTCCGAAGTGTAGGTGAAGCTGACAAACGAATTGCCGCCGCCTTTTACACCGGTAACGGTACCGATATATTCTCCCATTCCCTTTGCGGCATCCTTGCTCTTGAAGTCTCCCCTTTTTCCGTCAAGGAAGAATTCCGTGTAGCCGCGGTTGAAGGTTTTCTCCTCATCCGGAGTGAAGGTACAACGGCTTCTGCCCCAGGAAGTTCTGGGATAGTCTTTCAGAGCCAGGTCGTATTTTCTTACGATGTTCTTCACGTAGGAAACGTTCTTTAGCCTGCCCTCGATCTTGAAGGATGTTACGCCCGCGTCGATAAGGTCTTCCAGACGGTTGGAGAGGTTGAGGTCCTTAAGGGAAAGGATAGGGGAATCCTTGACTATCACGTTTCCGTTTTCATCCACAAGGTCGTAGTTGGAGCGGCAGGCCTGGGCGCATTCCCCGCGGTTGGCGCTTCTTCCGGTGAGTTTCTGAGACAGGTAGCACTGGCCGCTGCAGCTGACGCACAGAGCTCCGTGGACAAAAGTTTCAAGTTCTATGGATGTTGCCCTGCGGATTTCCCGGATCTGCTTCAGGCTGAGTTCCCTTGCCAGGATCAGTCGGGAAAAGCCCATCTTTTCCAGAAGCGCGGCCTTTTCCGGAGTGCGGATATCCGTCTGGGTGGAAGCGAAAAGCGGAATCGGCGGGCGGTCCATCTTGAGAAGGGCAAAGTCCTGGACGATGACTGCATCCAGGCCGGTTTCGTATGCCTTCCAGAGATAGTCCCGGGCTTCCTGAAGCTCGTTGTCGTAGAGGATGGTGTTCAGCGTAAGATAGACCTTCGCTCCAAATTTGTGGGCATAGCTGCAGAGGATATTCAAATCTTCAAAGGAATTGCCCGCAGCCAGTCTGGCACCGTATTTTGGAGCGGCAATATAAACGGAATCGGCACCGCAGTCAATTGCCGCGATACCGATTTCCGAATTTCTTGCCGGTGAAAGAAGTTCTACCCTAGGCATAATCCATTAGCAACCCAGCTGAGCAATCTTCTGCTTTGCGGTTGGGCCGAACTTGGCGTCGCCGAGGATCTTCTTGAAGTAAACGCAAGCCTGACCCTTGTTGCCGGCACTCTGGTAAGAGTTGGCAATCATGTAGTTGATCTGTGCGCTTGGCTTGGCGTTCTTCAGGTGGTTGGCTGCCTTAGCCCAGCTCTTTGCCTGATAAGCAGCGTTTCCTGCGATGAGGCTGGCGGTTGGATTCTCTCCGAATGCCAGAGCCTTCTCGGCTGCGGAAATCGCATCGTTGAACTTCTTTGCCTTGAGAGCATCGTTTGCGCTAGCAACATAAATGTTTACAAGAGTTGGCTCTGCCTTGTCGTCGCCGAGCTCCTTAGCCTTCAGAAGGGCTTCCTCTGCTCCAGCGACATTGCCGGCCTTGTTCTCTGCCATTCCCATGAACAGGTAAGCCTTGGCGTTCTCAGGGTTCCTCTCGATAGCTTTCTTGAAGAAGCCGATAGCCTCGGCGGTCTGTCCTGCATTGAGGGCGTCTCCACCCTGCTGCATAGGTATCTGGGCGAGTTTGGTTTCTGCGCTCTTAATGGCGGCGTCCTTGCCATATTCCTTTGCTGCTGCAAGAGCCTCGTTGTAAGTCTCTTCTGCCTTTGCATAATCCTTTGCTGCAACCAGTTTGCCTGCAGCGGAAAGGAGGATGTTAGGAATCATGTCCTTGCAGCCCTCTACCATCTCTATTCCCTCGTCTCCAGCTGCCTCAGCGATTTTCAGAGCTTCCTTGAAACCTTTAACTGCCTCGATCTCGTTTCCTGCCTGGTAAGCCTCAGTAGCCTTCTGGTAAAGTTCTCCTGCCTGAGTCATATCCTGGGCAAATGCACTTCCCGCAAACAGAACGACTGCCGCGGTCAAAAAAAGTCTGGTGATTCTTTTCATCTCTATTAGTTTTATTTGGTTCTTGTTTCTTTTGTCAATGGGTGCAAAAATAAAAAAAATGCAGGTATCACGCAAACGCCGAATTATTCTTATTTTTGTGCACATTCAATCTGTTATGAAGAAGACAGCAATCATATTGGCTTTTCTCCTTGCTTTTGCAAGCCCGTCTGCCTTGCTCTCGCAAACCCAGGATCTCCCTACCCTTCCGGACGACCCGAGGGTCAAAAGCGGCACACTTTCAAACGGCCTTTCCTACATCATAGTCAAAAATCAGGCCCAAAAATCAACAGCCACCTTCTGCGTGGCCCAGAAAGTGGGAACTTCCCTGGAAAAAGACGGGAACCGGGGATCTTTCATGCTTCTGCAACAGCTTGCTACTAAGGGAACAAGGAATTTCGAGGGGACTGCCATAACAGATTACATCAAAACTTTGGGGCTTACTCCGGACAACCTGCTTTTCTCCACGGGAAAAGACAGGGTAACCTACGCTGTCAGGGATATTCCTACGGAAAGGAGCAACACGGTTGACTCCGCCCTTCTGATACTTTACAACTGGATGAGCTCCATAAACGTGGAGGAAGAAGACATCTCCGCGGAAAGGAGCACCCTTGCCGGACGTATCCTCAACAGCTGGACTCCGATGCACAGGATGGAGCACGCTCTTCTCAGCGACCTTTATCCGGACAGTCCTTACAATGACGAGATACTTCCTTCCGACATCAAGAGCATCAACCGCATCAATTCAAGAGACCTCAGAAGCTTCTACTATAACTGGTGCCGCCCGGAACTTCAGACGGTGATTGTTGTAGGAGACGTGGATCCGGCCAAGATGGAAACCCAGATAAAGTCTGTATTTTCCACGATTCCGAAACCTCTGAAAAGCACCAAGCGCACCTGGTATGACCCGAAGTCATTTGAGGGTGTCAAGACATACGTGCTGCAGGACGACGAGTTTGAAAAGACGGTGGTTTCCATAAATCTTTTAAAGCAGCCGCTTAAGGATAAGTACAAGAAGACAAATCTTCCTTATATCCAGGACTTTATGGATAACGCGACGCTGCGCCTTCTGCAGGACAGGATCAACGATGGAATCCTGAGGGAGAATCTCCCGGTTTATAATCTTGCGATAGGCAAGGGCAAGTTCATGGGTATAGAAAACAGCAGTGCCCTGACCATTGAATTCGAAACACTTCCTTCCAGCGTTTATTCCGCTATCTCCTTTATAAGCTCCCAGATGAAAAAGCTCTGCGACCATGGAGTGGGTGTGCGCGAATTTGAAAAGGCGCAGGACATTTACTGGAAAGAGCTGGAAGCTTTCTACGACAACCGTAACCAGGCAGGCAACGAGGTTTATCTCGAAAGGGCTCTCAGGAGCAGTTATGACGGTTACTCTATGGCCAGCACCGAGATGCAGTTCGAGATTATGAAGGAGGTGCTGTTCAACCTTAACGCCAAGAAACTTTCAGAATACATAGCCGCATCGCTGAGCCAGGAAGACAATATCGTGATTTCCTGCTTCCTTCCTAAGGCTGAGGGTGTCAACCGCATTTCAAAGGACAGGCTTCTGGCCGCCTATTCCCAGCCTCTGGACAAGCCGCTCCAGCAGGGAGAAAGCGCTTTGCCGGTATGGCCGCAGGCTGTTCCTAAGATTACCTCCACGATAGTTTCCGAGACTGAAGACCTCCAGATGGGAACCAAGGTTGTTGTGCTTTCCAACGGGGCAACCCTGGTGTTCAAGGATGTTCCGCGGTCTTCTGACACCCTGTTCTTCAGGGCCGTCAGCAAGGGAGGATATTCTCTTGTCAAGGGAACTTCTCTCGGAAGCCAGGAGTATTTCAACGGGTTGCTGGATGCCGGTGCAACGGCAGACGTTTCCTACGCCAACATGAACAGGCTCTATGCTTACAACCACCTGAACCTGTCTTCCCGCATAGACCAGAACACCGAGCAGATGGATGGTTATGCCATTCCGGCAAGTGCGGAAAAACTTCTCCAGGCCATCTACCTGAACATGACGGACAGGAGAGTGGACCAGTCCGCGTTTGATATCTACAACAGGAAAGTTCTATACGACATAAAATACAACAGCATTTCCCCTCAGGCGATATTCAGGGATTCCGTGATCACTTACCGCAATTCCAATCCGCAGATGAGCCGCCGCCTGACGGAGGAAGAGGTTTCCTCCATGGATTATGCAGAGGCCTACAAGAGGCTGGCAGACAGGTTCACCAATGCAGCCGACTTCGTGTTTGTTTTCGCCGGCAACAACGCCTCTTCCTACAAGGATCTGGCGGTTAAATACATAGGCGGAATACCAGGAAAAGCTTCCGCAAAGGAAAACTGGATAGTGGTTCCGAACTATCTTGCCAAGGGGCACAAGGAAAAGAGGTTCCTTGCCAAGATGAACGTTCCTAGAAGCTACACCAGCCTTACGCTTTCTTCCGCCAAGGGACTTACCGCAAAGAACCTCGCGCTCTCAGATATGCTGGAGGCTTTTGTGGACAATGTTTTCAAGACCCGGCTCTACAACAAGGTACCGCTGTATAACGTAAAGAGCACTGTCCAATACTATCCTGAACAGATCTGCGCCCTGGACATGATCTTCGAGTCTGATTCAGCAAGCGTACATTCCTGCATAGAAACCGTTGTGGAAAGCCTCGCAGCCTGTGCAAAGGGGAACATTTCAAATTCAGACTTCGCCGCCCTGAAGAAGATGGCTTCAGACCGCAAGGCCCTCAAGTCCTCTTCTGCACGCTACTGGCTGGATGTCCTGGAGCTGAAATACATGTCAGGAAAAGACATTTCCTCGGCGACCGGAGACCTGCTTTCTTCCATTACCAAGGATGAGTTCTGCTCATTTGTCAGGGATGTTGCCTCCACCAACCGGATAACGGTGATAATGGACGGCACCACGGCGGATATCCCGACACTACAGCTGCTTCAGGAAAACGAGTTCATAAGGAATTTCTTCGATTTGGACTAGGATGATCATTGAAATCGGCAAGTGCCTGGTAAGCACTGAAATACTCACCGAATACTTTTGCTGCGACTATTCAAGGTGCAAGGGTTGTTGCTGCGTTGTGGGAGACAGCGGGGCTCCGCTGGAAGAGAGCGAGGCAGAGAGCCTGAAATCCCAGGCGGGAGACTATGACATCTTTCTCGCTGAGGACGGTAAAAAGGAGATTCTTTCCCAGGGTTATTCCGTTATAGATAAAGACGGGGATCGCGTTACTCCGCTTGTGCCCTCTGACGGCCGCTGCGCCTATTCCGTGACAAACCCGGACGGCTTCACCTGGTGCGCTGTGGAAAAGGGTTTTGAAAAATGCAGCAAGGGTATCCGCAAACCTCTCAGCTGCTGGATTTTCCCTATCCGCCTCAAGACTTTCAGCACAGGCTTTACCGGTCTTATGCTCAGCCGTGAACACCTCTGTTCGGACGCGTTTAAGCTAGGAAAGGAGAAGGGTATAAAAGTCTACCAGTTCCTCAGGGAACCGATAGTGCACAAGTTCGGGGCGGAGTTCTACGAGGAACTCTGCCAGGCTGAAAAAATGATGAAGGAAGGATTCTAGTCTTCTTCAGGAAGCTCGTCGCCCAGTTCTCTCTGGTTGGCAGCCGCCTCTTCGAGAATCTTGAGAGCCCTGTCGTAATCCTCGTCGTTGACGATAAGTTCTACGGCAAGCTTGTAGGAAATGCCGGCATAAGGCATGTTCTGGTGCAGAACCTGCGCCTGGATACCTTCGCTTTCCAGAAGGCTCCTGTCTATGTTGGCGCTCATCGCGTTGAGGTATTTCTTGAGAGTTCTCATAGTCTTATTCCTGGTTCTGGTCTGACCTTTTTGCGAGATAGGATTCAATTCTCATAGATGCCCTTACCACGTCTTTCCTCTGTCCCTCAACGGTAAGCATTCCGTCGTTGGCGGTCAGTGTCAGCGTGTCTTCCCACAGCCTCAGGGCCCTGATTATACCGCTGTTATTGTGAAGCTTGAGAACTTCAGTGCTTTCAGACTTCATCACGTCTTCCGGCACAAAGTTCATATCGCTGAGAACTCCGGCAATTTCCTGCCTCCTTTCGGAAAATCCGTCGCCGAAAGCGATATCCCTCTTGCTGTATCCGATAAGAGGATAAACGGCAGCGTATGCCACAAAGAACAGGATTACCTTTGTCCAGTTTCCGTCAAACAGGTTCCATGGCCTGAGATTTGCGTCATGTTCGGATGTGTAGAACATAATCAGCACAACCAGAGTAAACATTATGCCTACTATAATCAGGCATTTTAGAGAACGTATAATATATCTTAACATAGCCGCAACATTTATTATGCGGGGGCAAAAGTAAACAATTTTATTGCTATTTTTGTCTGACTAGACAACAAGTGTTATGGAAAAGAAACTGAAGATCATCATTGGAGTGCTTTCTGCCGTCATTTTGGTACTGGCCGGCATACTTATAGCACAGCTGAGCAAGAAGACGGAAGTCAAGGAGGTTGTTCAGGAACTGACAGTGGACAAGGAGGATCTGACAAACCAGATAGCGCAGCTCCAGCAGGACTACGCCGCCCTCTCTTCCACCAACGACACCATCAACACGCAGCTTCAGATAGAAAGGGAAAAGGTCGCCGAACTTATAGAAAAGGTTAAGAAAACCGAGGCAAACAACGCTTCCCAGCTGCGCAAGTATGAAAAGGAACTTGGAACTCTGCGTTCAATCATGCGCGGATACATCAAGCAGATAGATTCCCTCAACCAGATGAACATCGCTCTAAAGGAGGAGGTTACCGAGGCCAAGAAACAGGTTCAGGAAACCACCGCCAAGAACGAGGCCCAGGCCAAGAAGATCGAGGAGCAGAGCAAGAAGATCGACGAGGGCTCAACCATCCGCGGACGCGGTCTCAGCATCGTTGCCCTTAACCGCAGAGGAAAGAGCATGGACCGTTCTTCCCGTACAGAGCAGTTCCGCGTAAGCCTCTCCCTGGTTGAAAACGCTATTGCCCAGACCGGTCCTATGACCATCTACATCAGGATCAAGGATCCGGATGGAGTGCTTATGACCGACGGCGGGCAGCAGGTATTTACCTGCGGAGGCGAGCAGATGATCTATTCCGCTTCCCGTGAGGTTGACTATCAGGGCCAGGAGCTGGACGTAAGCATCTACTTTACTCCGGGTGCCGAGCTCGCCAAGGGAACCTACACCGCAGAAGCCTATACGGAAAAGGGCAAGATCGGAACAGCCGAAGTGCATCTGAAATAGCCCCGAAATGGCCGGCATTTATCTGCACGTTCCGTTCTGCAACTCAAGGTGCATTTATTGCGGCTTCTGCTCAACCGTCTCAAGAGACTTGAGGCAAAAGTACATCCCTGCGCTTATGAGAGAAATCCAAGAGCGCAGGGATTTCTTTTCTCCCCTTTATGAAAGCGACCGAATAATAAAGACGCTTTACATAGGCGGAGGAACTCCTTCCGTCCTGCCCACTGAAATCCTTAATGAAGCTGTCTCCGCGATAAGGGACGCCTTCAAAATCGCAGAGGATTATGAATTTACCGTAGAGGTTAATCCCGACGACATCACTGAAGATTATGCCTTATCGCTGAGGAAAATGGGGGTAAACAGGGTGAGTATGGGGGTGCAGTCTTTCAAGGACAGCCACCTCAGATGGATGCGCCGCCGTCACGACTCCGAAACCGCCATCAAAGCTTACAGAATCCTCCGAAGTGCAGGCTTTGACAATATCAGCCTTGACCTTATATTCGGCTTCCCGCTGATGACGCTCAAAGACTGGGAAGAAAACCTGGACAGGATAACAGACCTTAACCCGGAACATATTTCCGCCTACCAGATGGGTATAGATCCGGAGACTCCGCTTGAGAGAATGGAGAAAACCGGCGAATTCTCCCTTCCGTCCCAGGAAGAGAGTGAAGAGATGTACTCTCTGCTCCAGAAGAAATTAAAGGACGGCGGCTACATCCAGTACGAGGTTTCCAATTTCTGCAAACCGGGTTATCATTCACGCCACAACTCTTCCTACTGGAACCGCACTCCTTATCTCGGCCTCGGTCCCGGAGCACATTCCTTCATTGGACGGCACCGGGAGTGGAACACTTCAGACATTGCCACCTGGTGCGACCTTTCCACCATGCAAATAAGGGAAGGGGAAACCCTTTCTCCGGAGGATGTCTTCAACGAGATCCTTATGCTGGGCCTGAGAACAGCCGCCGGCGTTAGCCTGGACACGCTGAGAAACTGCGGCCCGCAGTCTCCACTTTTCATTTCAGACCTTCTTCCAAAATTATCAGCAATGGAAAGCAATGGCCTGATCACCCTCACCCCAGACGGCAAAATAAAAATACCGCCCGGGAAATTCTTCATCTCGGACGGTATAATAAGAGAATTGTTCGTCTGAACTAGCCGCAGATTCCGTTTGCCACGCAATAGCCCTTTATTGCCACAACGGCAAACAGCAGCATGAGAAGGGTAGCGTAGATGTATCCGATCCACTGAAGCCTCTTGATCCACTTGTTGTTGTTCCAGCCCATAGACTGGAAAGCGCTCCAGAATCCGTGAGTCAGGTGCAACCAGATGAAGAAGAACCATACCAGGTAAACAATCAGAACCCACAGAGGCTTGAAAGTCATTACTATTGCGTCAGCTCCTGAAATAGGCTCGTTGCCCAGGAATTCCTGAAGCTGCATCTTTGCCCAGAAGTGGGTCAGGTGGAGTGCGATACCAAGCAGGACAATTATACCCAGAACGAGCATGTTCTTTGAAGCCCATCCGTCTGCCTTGGTCTTGTTTGCTACGGCATATCTTTCCTTTCCTCTTGCCTTATACTCAAGAAGGCTGAGCACAAAAGCATAGATGATGTGGATGATGAAACCGAACGCCAGAACAGGAGTCACAATCTTTATGATAGGAAGACTCATGAACTCGCAGACATGGTTAAAAGCCTCTGGAGACCA
>JAGCXV010000041.1 GCA_017961175.1 Bacteroidales bacterium | reverse complement strand
CAAAGAACCTCTTGTATATGAAGGAATTAAAGTAGCAACCAGAAATTATAAAGACTAGTCTATGAAATTCACTATAAAAGTTTGGAGACAGAAAAATGCCAAGGCAAAAGGGCATTTCGAGACTTATAAGGTTGACAACATAAGTCCTGATTCTTCTTTCCTTGAGATGCTGGATATTCTCAACGACCAGCTTGTTCACCAGAACTCCGATCCTGTTGCTTTCAGCAAGGGTTGCGAGGGCGGAGAGGCTTGCTCAGGCGAGAAATACAAGGAGGCTAAGGCTGCGGGAAAAGCTCTTCCTATCAGCTTTGACCACGACTGCCGCGAGGGTATCTGCGGAGCTTGCTCCCTTTACATCAACGGAAGGGCTCACGGACCGGAGAACGAGGTTACCACCTGCCAGCTGTTCATGCGTAAGTTCAAGGACGGCAGCACTATCACCATCGAGCCTTGGAGAAGCGCAGCCTTCCCTGTAATCAAGGACCTTGTGGTAGACCGCAGCGCTCTTGACAAGATCATGCAGGCCGGAGGATTCGTGGATGTACGTACCGGTTCCGCCCAGGACGCCAACAACATCCCTATTCCAAAGGAGAAGGCAGACCTCAGTATGGACGCAGCCAGCTGCATCGGATGCGGCGCCTGTGTTGCAACCTGCAAGAACGGTTCTGCGATGCTGTTTATCGGCGCAAGGGTAAGCTCACTGGCTCTGCTTCCTCAGGGCAAGGTTGAGAGCACCCGCAGGGCCATGAACATGATAGCCAAGATGGACGAGCTTGGATTCGGAACCTGCACCAACACCAGGGCCTGCGAAATGGAGTGCCCTAAGAAGGTTTCCGTAAGCCACATCGCGAGACTTAACCGCGAGTTCCTGAAAGGCTATCTGAAGAAATAGCACTTAACGGGTCCGAGACACACAAAAGAAAGGGGGTTGATTCTTTTAGTCAACCCCTTTTATTATTTGACGAAATACAATTTGCCTTTGGTGTTTTTTCCGTTTACCAGAAGTTCCCACTGTCTTAATCTTGACGGATTGAATGTTTGCATCGAGTTCTCAGTAAGGTTTTTGATATCTTCAGCCTCTTTTCCCCACTTGTAATCCCAGTATCGGAATGACACCACGTCTTTACTGCCGTCTCCCCAGTAAATAGTGAAACTACCTTCACATTCTTCTCTTCCCTCTCCAATTCCATACATGAACAGAAGCCCATTTATTTCAACATCTTCACGGTCTAGGAAATAAGTTGATCTTGGTGACAGTAGCTGAAGTCCGCATTTCGGATACATAGGATACTCGGTATGGATATAGGGATCATAAATCTTAAATTTTTCTTCCACATCATATTTTACAGGAAACTTGATATTTAGGTATTCGATATAAGTCCCAGACAGGATATTTTTTGGATTATCCGGATTCAACAGGTCATTGCCTTCACTGTCACAAACATGTATAAGAAAAGGTTGCTCGTTCCATCCGGCTTTTTCAGTATCTGAATCTTTTGAACATGATCCCAAAACCAGTACAGATAGCAACAATATGGAAGATGCAATTGAAAATACTTTCATATCACCGAATTATTTAACAAAATCAAACTTACTCCCTTTTACTTCCCTGTCGTTTAAATACCACTTGTCTTTAGCTTCTAAACCAGATATCTTTCTGGTAAACCTAATGACATCTTTCGTGCCGTCTCCCCAATCGATAGTAAAGGTATCGTCACGACTTTCGGATCCGTCAAGTTCTCCGAAATATAAATAATAATGCTCTTGGGCATAAAGATAAAAAGCCCTTACAGCTTTCCAGGGCAGCAGCTGCAAGCCGAACATAGACGGAAGGTAGTATTTTGTTCTAGCCGAACCCAGATACTTGAAATGACTGTTATACAGACTATTGCTGACCGGATATGTTTTGTCTTTGTATTTGAGGGTGATGCCTTTAACAAAATCTGTCTTTGTTGAATCCAGCAAATCGACACCATTGTTATCCGATACGGAAATAAGTATTTCTATCGGAGACCAGTCAACTATCATATGATTTTTAGAATCATGCTTGTCACAGGACCACAACAATAGAAAGAGCAATGAGAATAAAGCTAAATGACGCAATTTCATAATATGTTCTAAAAAAAAACTAAATCAGACAGTTGCAAAAATCACGCCAACTCAAGATCATCAAAATTTTGCCAGAGGAAGCCCGTAAACGGATATCTTCCGCGGATGATTTCCCCTACCATTTTGTAGAGGTCGTTTCTCAGTTTGTCTATGCCGATCTTTTCCTTGGCGGAGATGAAGATTGCAGGAGAGTTTTCCTTTGCCACCCATGATTCTTCAAGCTGCCTCAGCGATATCTTTCCGGGACGATCTTCGCTGAGGTCGAATTCACTCTTAGGGGTGAACTTGTAAGCGTCGATTTTGTTGAAGACCATGAAGACAGGCTTGTTGCCCGCACCGATTTCTTCGAGGGTATGTTTTACAACCTTTATCTGGTCCTCAAAGTTAGGATGGGATACATCCACAACGTGGAGGAGAATATCGGCTTCCCTTACCTCGTCAAGTGTACTCTTGAATGATTCCACGAGCTGGTGAGGAAGTTTCCTTATGAAGCCTACTGTATCGCTGAGGAGGAAAGGAGTGTTGTCTATAACTACCTTTCTTACAGTGGTATCCAGAGTTGCAAAGAGTTTGTTTTCCGCAAACACGCTGCTCTTGGAAAGAAGGTTCATTATGGTGCTCTTGCCCACATTTGTGTAGCCAACGAGCGATACCCTTACCATCTTTCCGCGGTTGGAGCGCTGGGTTGCCATCTGGCGGTCTATCTTCTTTAGCTGGTCCTTGAGCTGTGAGATCTTGTCCATTACGATTCGGCGGTCTGTCTCCAACTGCTTTTCTCCAGCACCGCCTCTGGTTCCGCGTCCTCCCCTCTGCCTTTCCAGATGGCTCCACATTCCGGTAAGCCTAGGAAGGATGTACTGATAGCGGGCAAGTTCCACCTGGGTTTTAGCATAGGCAGTCTTGGCTCTCATCGCGAAAATGTCCAGAATCAGGGTTGTGCGATCAAGGATGGAGCATCCGAGTTCTTTTTCCAGGTTTCTTACCTGGGCTCCGGTCAATTCATCGTCGAATACAGCCAGATGAATCTCGTTAGCCGCTACATATTCCTTTATTTCCTGCAGCTTTCCCTTACCCACATAAGTGCTTGACAGAGGCCGGTCAAGCCTCTGCAGAAATCTTTTGGTTCCCTCGATGGAAGCGGTCATGGCCAGGAATTCCAGCTCATCCAGGTATTCATTTGCCTGAAGTTCCGTAATCTCCGGGGTTACCGCGCTTATCAATATAGCCTTCTCCATAAAACAGGGGCGAAGTTACTTATTTTTTATATTTGTATTTGCTTAAAGGTTTCAACTCACAGACTATGGCACGCAAATCATTGTTTTTGATCTTAGCTCTTTCAATAATTATGGGAAGCTTGACGGAATCTTCTGCACAGAAGAAAAGAATGAGAGATTACGGTCTTTCTTACGGTGTTTTTAAAACAGGACAGTATAACGCCATTACAGACGTTGCGGGTGTAACTGTAGGACAGGTTACGCTCAAGGAAACAGACGACATGCGTACGGGAGTTACGGCCATTCTCCCTCACTCCGGAAATATTTTCCGCAAGAAAGTTCCTGCTGCAATATATCTGGGCAACGGCTTCGGAAAACTTGCCGGATACAGCCAGGTGAAGGAACTTGGAAACATAGAAACCCCTATCATATTGACAAATACGCTGAGTATCGCCGCAGGTCTGGACGGTATCATAACCCATACCATCAACCAGCCTGGAAACGAGAATGTAAGAAGCGTGAACGGTGTTGTCGGGGAAACCAACGATGGCGGGCTGAACAATATCAGGGCCAGGTATGTTAAACCGGAGCACGTTCTGCAAGCAATAGCAAACGCCAAGGGCGGTCCTGTTGAGGAGGGCTGCGTCGGCGCCGGAACCGGAACTATCTGCTTCAGCTGGAAGGGAGGTATCGGAACTTCTTCCAGGGTTCTGCCGGAAAATCTAGGCGGATATACGGTAGGAGTTCTGGTCCAGACTAATTACGGTGGAATCCTTGAGATCTGCGGAGTGGAGGTTGGAAGAAAGCTCGGCGACTATTCCTTCCGCAAAAGCGTTGAGGCTGAGGCCAAAAAAGAAGAGGCCAAGGGCGGAGACGGCTCCTGCATGATTGTGGTAGCAACGGATGCCCCTGTAGATGCCCGCCAGCTTGAAAGGATGGCAAAGCGCGCCTTTATGGCCCTTGCCAAAACCGGAAGCTTTGCCTCAAACGGCAGCGGAGACTATATCATCGCCTTCTCCGTTTGCCCGGACAATCTGATAGAAGGAGAGGAAACCCATACTACCAAAGTCCTGGACAATGACCAGATGTCCCCGATGTTCGAGGCAACGATCGAAGCAACGGCGGAAGCACTTTGGAACAGCCTGTTTGCCGCTGAAACCACAAAGGGTTACAAGGGCAATGTAATAGAAGCCCTACCTGTGGAAAAGGTTGTGAAGATGATAAAGAAAGAGAAAGGAATCAAATAGGTTCTTTATCGGGAAATAAAAAAATCGGGGATGGTTTTTCCGTCCCCGATTTTCTTTTCAGCGGTAGAGATTACTGAGCAATCTCCTCTACTGCATCCTTAACTTCTTCGGCGGCGTTTTCTACAGCCTCGTCAACTTTTTCTTCTGCATCGCCGAACATACCCTTAAGGTCGTTTGCAACACCCTCCAAAGACTCGTTCAGAAGCTTTCCGTAAACCTCGTCGAACTTAGCCTTGTTCTCGTTGTTTGCATAAAAATCGGTGAACTGCTTGCTAACCTCTTCCATTTCCTTGCTGATCTTGCCAGCCTTTGAAAGTGAGAGGCTCTTAAGAGCGTCGGTCATTTCCTTAGTCTTCTTTGACTGGAAATCCATCAGAGCCTGAGCGTCCTTCTCAGGATCGCCTGTTGGCTTTACTGCACCGTTGGAGCAGGATGCCAGAAGGAAGCAGCATGCTGCTGCGAGTAACAAAAATCTTTTCATCGCGATAAAAATATTAAGTTAAAAATAGTTGCAATTATCTGAGCTGGAAGATGATAGGGAAGGTATACTTAACCTTTACAGGTTTGTTCCTCTGCTTTCCAGGGCTCCATTTCGGAGACTTCTGGATAACTCTTACAGCTTCCTTGTCCAAAGAAGAGTCAACGCCTCTGAGCACCTTAACATCCTTTACGCTACCGTCCTTGTCTATGGTGAACTGAACGGTTACACGGCCCTGGATACCATTCTCCTTGGCGATTTCCGGATACTCGATATTGTTGTAAACCCATTTTGTAAACTCGTTTGCGTCTTTGCCCTGGAACATAGGCTTGTCTTCCACGATTGCGAAAGGAATTTCCTCCTCAACCTCGACTTCCTCTTCTACAGGCTTTGCCTCAACGTAAGGCTTGATTTCGATTTTCTGGTCGGAGTCATCGGTACTGATGAAGTCCGTTTCAACCTTAACGTCGTTCTCCACGATCTGGAGTTCCTCTGTCATAACAGGCTCCTTGATCTGCTCTGGAGGTGGTGGAGGAGTCTCCTGGGTAATAGGAGCCTGCTCCTCGTCGGTGATGACGGTTGTGTTAGCGGCAAGGGAGCTGACTTCCTTGTCGGTGGTGCTCCACTCGAAAACGAGAAGTACCAGTGCAAGAGCGGCGATAAGGCCTATCTCGCGGAACAAAGTCTTCTTGTTCTCAAGGTTGGCTTTTTGGGATTTTTTGATTTCCATATTGCTTTTTGTTTTAGATTATATTCTGTTCCTTAAGTACGTTTGCGGTGTTGCGGGTAGCGTCTGCACTTGCCTTGAAGAGAGCCTTTTCCTCATCGTTGAGCTCAAGCTCGACGATCTTCTCCCATCCGCCCTTTCCTACGATTGCAGGAACGCCGATGCAGAGGTCGTTCTCTCCGTATTCTCCTTCCAGATAGCAGCAGCAAGGGATCATTTTCCTCTCGTTCATAACGATGGACTTTGCCATTGTGGCTGCGCTCATTCCCGGAGCATACCATGCGCTGGTTCCCAGAAGCTTGGTCAGGGTTGCGCCGCCAACCATTGTGTCTGCAACAACCTTGTCGCACTCTTCCTTGCTGAGGAGCTTGGTTACAGGAATTCCCTTGTAGGTTGCAAAGCGGATAAGAGGAATCATGGTCTTGTCTCCGTGTCCGCCGATAACCATACAGTCAATGTCGCTTACAGGAACGTTCAGAGCCTGTGCAAGATAGTAGGTGAAACGGCTGCTGTCCAGCTGTCCGCCCATTCCTACAACCTGGTGCTTAGGAAGACCGTTCTTCTTCAGGGTGAGATAGGTCATCGGATCCATTGGGTTTGCGATAACCATAATCACAGCCTTTGGAGAGAACTTGAGCACGTTCTCGGTAACGCTTGAAACGATTTTTGAATTTACTCCGATGAGCTCCTCTCTTGTCATACCAGGTTTTCTCGGAATACCTGAGGTGATGATAACTACATCAGAATCTGCGGTTTTGGAATAATCGTTGGTTACTCCGGTTATTTGTGTGTTTGTTCCGTACTGCTTTGCTGCCTGCATCATATCCATAGCCTTTCCCTCGGAGATTCCTTCCTTGATATCCAGAAGCACGATCTCTGAGCAGAAGTTCAGGTGAAGCATAGCCTCTACGCATGAAGCGCCAACATTACCGGCGCCAATAACAGATACTTTAGCCATAAACTCTAATTTTTAGATAAATTTGCAGCCACAAAGTTATCTGTTTACAGATAAAACGGAAAAAGACAATATCAATAAAATATCAATGTTGCATTTTACGGATAATGATGTCAGGAGCCTTCTTAAAGGCAAGGCCGAGATAAAAAAGTGGATAAACCGCATTCTCCGCGACAGGGGCTATGTACCCGGAGAGATAAACGTCATACTCTGTTCGGATGAGTTCATCCTTGACCTCAACAAGAGTTACCTGGGTCACGACTATTACACGGACATCATCACTTTTGACTACTGTGAAGACAATGTTGTAAGCGGAGATCTCTACATCAGCCTCGATACGGTCAAGGCAAATTCAGAGACCTATCGCCAGATGTTTACTCCTGCTCTCAAGTGCGAACTTCTCCGTGTCATTATCCACGGCATTCTCCATCTTAGCGGTGAGGACGATGTTACCCCATACAGGCAGAAGAAGATGAGAAGCGCTGAAAATGCAGCCCTTAAACTGCTGGTTTCAGAGTTTGACATTGACAAGATAGAGGTCGGATACAAAGGTTAAAGATCTATGGGCATAAGCAGAAAATACGATGTGATTGTAGTGGGTGCCGGACACGCCGGATGCGAGGCCGCCCTGTCGGCCGCCCGTATGGGATGTCAGGTTCTGCTTGTGACCATGGATATGAACAAGATTGCCCAGATGTCCTGCAATCCGGCAGTAGGTGGAATTGCTAAAGGTCAGATAGTCAGAGAGATAGATGCGCTTGGCGGTGGAATGGGCCTTGTGACAGACGCTTCCACGATACAGTTCCGCATGCTGAACAGCTCCAAGGGTCCTGCCGTCTGGAGCCCGAGGGCCCAGTGCGACCGCCAGTTCTTCATCCTTAACTGGAGATACCTTCTGGAGCATACCCCGAATCTTCATATCTGGCAGGATACCGTAACGGATATTGTAATCGATACCTTCAAGCGCAGGACAAGAGGTTATGACCATATAGTCCGCGGAGTGGTTACAAGTATGGGCGCCGAGTTTACCGCCTCCAAGGTAATCCTCACCGCCGGAACATTCCTCAACGGCCGCCTTTTCATAGGCAGGAATTCCTCTGAGGGCGGAAGGATCGGCGAACCCCCTTCCTTGAGCCTCACGGAAAAGCTGGCGAAATTCGGCATCCTGTCAGGAAGGATGAAAACCGGAACTCCACCGAGAATCGATATCAAATCTATCGATACTTCTCGTCTGGAAGTTCAGCCGGGAGACGAAAATCCGGGACGTTTCTCCTTCCTCAACGTGCCTTCTTCCGTGCAGACCAACATTGCCCAGAGATGCTGCTATCTCGTGCATACGAACAAGAAGGTCCATTCGATCCTGAAGAAGGGTTTTAAGGATTCCCCTCTTTTCTCCGGAAAGATTACCGGCATCGGACCGAGATACTGCCCGAGCATTGAAGACAAGCTCCGCACATTTGCAGACAAGGACCAGCATCTTCTCTTCCTGGAACCGGAAGGATGGAACACCAACGAATACTATCTCCAGGGATTTTCCTCTTCCCTGCCGATGGATATCCAGATAGACGCCGTGCGTCATATCGAAGGTCTGGAGACTGCTGAAATTTTCCGCCCTGCTTACGCCGTAGAGTACGATTATTTCCCTCCAACCCAGCTTAGCCATACTCTGGAGTCAAATCAGGTTTCAGGGCTTTATTTTGCCGGTCAGGTAAACGGAACGACAGGCTACGAGGAAGCGGGTGCCCAGGGTCTGATGGCGGGTATCAACGCAAGCCTTTCCATCCAGAAACGGGAGCCTTTGGTTTTCGCCCGCAACCAGTCTTACATCGGCGTTCTGATAGACGACCTTGTGACAAAAGGCGTGGACGAGCCATACAGGATGTTTACCTCCAGGGCAGAGTTCCGCATTCTCCTCCGCCAGGACAACGCAGATTATCGCCTGACAGAAATCGGATACAATATCGGCCTGGCTTCAAAGGATAGGATGGAGCTGATGAAGGACAAATATTCTTCGATAGACAGCATTGTTTCTGTTTTGGATGAAGACACAATCTCTCCAAAATCTTTCAACACTTCCGTTTCTGCAGAAAAAATTTCCGAGGGCAAAAAGGCATCAGCCCTTCTTATGCGCCCGGATGTTTGCCTGAAGGACATTATGGGAATTGTTCCCCGTGGAACATCCGTAAAAAAATCCCTCTCCGCGGTTGAAAAGAAACACCCCGTTACAGATGTTGCCGATGAAATCAGGCTTCCGTTCCGTCCATACGGTTTCTCAATCGACGGAGTATTCAAGGACACGCTCAGTTCAGAAATCCTCGCCTCGGTTGAAACGTCTGTAAAATATCGCGGCTATGTACAGAGAGAGCAGAGCGCTGCCGACAGGATGGCAAGGCTGGAAGCATTGAAGATCCCTCAGGACTTTGACTATATGAAAGTTACCTCCCTGTCTATGGAGGGAAGGATGAAGCTGCTCAGATACCGTCCGCAGACCATTGCCCAGGCTTCGAGAATCTCCGGAGTTTCACCTGCCGATATCTCCGTGCTTTTAGTCTGGTTTGGACGCTGAAAATCCTTCAAGCAATAGATTTGTTGATATTCAATACAAATCTAACAAACAACCTTTTATAATGAGTTACTTAAAGTTTTACTTTATGGTGTTTTTCGGCTGCTTTTTCAGTCCGTACAAGCATCCCTTCTTTTAATGTAACACTTTAAGTGTGGTAATATAACAATCTTATAACAAGTGAGATAACCTTAAAATGTTCCCCGTGGAACACCATAAAAATGGGGCCTCAGAAAGGCCCCTATTTTAAGAGATCTGCCCGCAAACCAGGCGCGAGTACGTAAAAGGTGGAAATCGCCCGAAATTCGGGCTAAAAACTACGAAAGAAGCTCTTCAAGGTCCTTTATGAAGCAGTCAATGTCTTCTTCCGTGGTCTTGAAGGAGCACATCAGGCGCACCTCCTTCAGTTCTTCCCTCCAGGTGTAGAAAATATACTTTTCCCTCAGGGTTTCCAGCTGGGCGTCTGTCAACGGAGCCAAAGAAATGTACACTCCATTGGTTTCTACCTTCTGGGTGAAATAAACGCCTTTCTTCATCGCTGAGGATTCCAGCAGACGTTTCTCCAGATATTTTGCCAGTTGGTTGGAGTGGCTTGCCATCTTGAGATAGAGGTCATCCTTGAGGTAAGCCTCGAACTGGGCGGCGATGAACCGGTTCTTGGAATAAAGCTGGGTGGCCTGCTTGCGGATATAGGCAAGGTTTTCCGCCATTTCGCGGTTCTTTTCCAGACCAAAAATCACCACGGCTTCCCCTATCAGAAGTCCGTTCTTGGTGCCGCCGAAACTAAGGACATCCACACCGGTATCGGCGATCATTTCCTTGATGGAAATCCCCATCGCTGCCGCTGCATTTGATATGCGGCTTCCATCCACGTGGATGTATCCCCCTACCGAATGCATCAGGTCTGCCAGCACCCGGATTTCCTCTATTGCGTACAAAGTTTCAAACTCTGTTGGCTGGGAAATGGACAATATCGCCGGCTGGACTTTGTGCTGGTCCCCAAACTTCAGCTGTGCCTTTACGGTTTCAGGAGAAACCTTTCCGCCCTCCTGGGCCAGAGGGGTGATCCTGCAGGATGAAAATCTTTCTACGGCCCCGCATTCATCTTCGATAATATGGGCACAGGAAGGAGCAAGAATGGTGCTGAAAGGCTTCAGGAAAGAAGCCAGGGAGACGACATTTGCACCGGTTCCGTTGAGCACAAAAAGGGCCTTGCAGTCATTACCCAGCAAGGCCTCGATTTGTTTCAGAACCCCCTCGGTATATTCATCCTCGCCATAGCCGAAGCAATAGCCGTCATTGGCTTTTTCTATTGCCTGAAGAATTAGAGGATGGACACCGGAGTGATTGTCACTCCCGAAAGAGCGTTTCTTCATCGCAGATTATTTGCAGATGCCCTCGTAAGCGGCGGAGTCCAGCAGAGCGTCAATCTCAGAAGGGTCTGTCATCTCTACCTTGATCAGCCATCCGGCTCCGTAAGGATCCTTGTTAACGTTTTCTGGAGCTGCTTCCAGGTCAGGGTTGATTTCAATAACCTTGCCCCCTACCGGCATCAGCGCGTCAGCTACGGTCTTTACGGCCTCGATGCTGCCGAACTGCTCTCCTGCTGCAAGAGTTTCACCCTCGCAGGTGATATCAAGGAAGACGATGTCTCCCAGTTCGCTCTGAGCAAAATCCGTAATTCCTACGGTTGCGATGTTGCCCTCTACGCTAACCCACTCGTGGTCGTTAGAGTACTTGAGATTTGAAGGAATATTCATATTCAAAGATTTTATGTGATTATCAATATGTTTTTGCAAATGTCAAAAATATGAAATCTCAGCGACTATAACAAACCTGCAAGGTTACAATGATTATGGAAACAACAAAGAGAATGCTGTATATCAATATGTTGCGTGCTGTTTCGCCGAGAACCGAATTAAGTTCCCGCCCACGGTTGATTCTGACCATTTTCCTGTGGGCTGAAAAGAGAAAGGGAAGAAACAGTATTCCGGCCAGCAGATGAAAAGGAAATGTCTTTGGCATTGATTCTATCTCCGCCTCTGAATATAAACCCGTAAGTAAACCGGATTTCCAGCAGCTGCAAACCAGAAACAGAATAACCACCCCGATTATTCCGTTAATCAGATACAGCCATTCTGCCGTTTTTGCCCCCAAACGAACCACAAGAGTGTTTTTTTCAACCGCCGCATCCTGTTCCCGGTCGCGATAATTATTGATAATCAGCAGATTATTAGTGACCAGCCCAACCCCCAGTCCGGCAAACAGCGGCATCCACCCAAAGAACAAATACGTAATAATAGCCCCCTCCCATTGAGTGGCGGTTTTAAGGCTGGCGAAATCCGCACCGTGCCATATTATCACGTGAAATGTGAAAAAGACGGGCACCAGGCCAAAGAATAATACGACAAGAAAATCTCCCAGACCAATGTAAGACAGGCGGGTCGTGTACAAAAAGGCTCCTAAAATACAGATCAAGCCAACCGCCAGCGTAATCCATCCCCCATACCAGATTAACGGGAGTCCTGTGACAAAAGCAAGAACCGTGGTTATCGCGATTCCGGTTTTCATGGCGAGGGGAGTAATCCACCCTTGAGCGCAAGCCCTTTCCGGCCCCAACCTTTCTTTTGTATCAGAACCCTTTTTGAAATCGAAATAATCGTTGATAAGATTAGCGTCGATCTGCATCAGAATAGCAAAGAGCAAACAAAGTGTTGCCGGAATAATGCAGCGTTTCCAATCAGTATCTCCATAACAGAGCAGGCAGAATCCGAAAACTGCCCCGACAAGAACAGGCGCAACGGCGCCCGTCAAGGTCTTTGGACGGGCGGCCAATATCCAGGCTTTCAGAGAGTTGGTCTTGACCAGCATTTGACTAAAGTCTCTTGAGGGCGAGCTTGATGATTTGCTCTACGGAGCTTGAAGGGTTCTGGCGGAGGATGTCCCCTATCACCTTTTCCGAATCCGGTTTCTTGAAGCCCAGCATTACGAGGGCTCCGAGAGCTTCTTCCGCAACAGGGCTCTTGGCAGTCTCGCCAAGCGGAAGACTTAATGTGTCACTACCCTTTGAAACCTTGTCTTTCAGCTCGATGATGAGTTTCTGGGCGGTCTTCAGGCCTATACCCTTGACGGCCTTTATCTTGTTAACATCGTTTGTGGCGATGGCTGTCTTGAGTTCGTCTGTGCTCAGGGACGAGAGGATCATCCTGGCGGTGTTAGGCCCGACTCCGTTGACGTTCAGAAGCAGGGAGAACATATATCTTTCTTCCTTGCTGGCAAAGCCGTACCACATCGCGATATCTTCCTTCACATAGTAGTAGATATAGAGCTTGACCTCTTTCAGGTTCTGGATGTCCGTGAAAGTCTGTAGAGAGATTTCCAGACGGTAACCGATGCCTCCGGCTTCCACAACGGCCTGGGTAGGGTTGGTTTCAACCAGAAGGCCTTTTATATAATCGTACATAAACCGTTACTTTAATTCAAACGTTATTCTTCCCTGAAAATCACACTTCCGCTAGCCTGGTGAGTGGCAAGAACCAGGACTTCCGCAATCTGGACGTGGGCAGGAGCGCTTGCCGCATAGAAGGCCACGTCTGCTATGTCCGCCCCGCTGAGAGGTTTGATACCGCGGTAAACCTTGTCTGCGCGGGCATTGTCTCCGTGGAAACGGGTGTTGGAGAAATTGGTCTCAACCAGGCCCGGCTTAAGGTTGGTTACGCGAAGAGGGGTGTGGGCCAGGTCTATGCGGAGGCCGTCGCTGAGGGCCTTCACGGCGGCTTTGGTGGCGCAATAGACGTTACCGTTTGCGTATGCGGCGTCTCCGGCCACGCTTCCGATATTGATGATATGACCCTTGTTTCTTCTGACCATACCCGGAACAACGAGCCTTGTCATATAGAGAAGGCCCTTGATGTTGGTGTCTATCATTGTCTCCCAATCGTCGATGTCCCCCTCATATTCCGGATCCAGGCCAAGGGCCAGGCCGGCGTTGTTAATCAGCACATCTATATCCGCCCAGTCCTCTGGAAGAGAGAAGATTGCATTCTGGACGGCTTCTTTGTCGCGGACATCAAAAATCAATGGATAGGTTTCGATGTTGGGGCAGAGGGAGAGGATCTCCTTTTCGGTTTCGGATACCTTTTCTTTGGTTCTTCCGGTGAGGATAATATCATATCCTCCCTGTGCAAACTTAACGGCGCAGGCCTTGCCGATGCCGCTGGTTGCTCCGGTTATCAATACGGTCTTGTTCATATTGAGCAAATTTATGAAAAATTCGTTGTATTTTTGCCTTTTGCACAGATTAGGCATTATGGAAGACAATCGCAGCAAAATATTATCTGAAGTAAGGGGAATGGTTCCGGCTCTTTCTGGGAAGATGAACGGGGAGCCCCTCGTTTACCTGGACAATGCCGCAACCACCCAGAAACCAAGCCAAGTGCTTGATTTCCTCAGCGATGCAATGGTACATTCCAATGCCAACGTGCACCGCTCGATGTATGAGCTCAGCGACAGGTCCACCTCTTTGTACGAAGTGGCAAGGGAAAAGGTCCGCTCGTTCATAAACGCTCCGGGAAGGGAAAACATAATCTTTACATCCGGAACAACAGCTTCCATAAATCTTGTTGCAGACACTTTCTGCCGCCGCCTTAAGGCCGGGGACGAAATCCTGATAGAGGGTGATTCTCATCACTCCAACATAGTGCCTTGGCAGCTTGCCGCGGAAAGGAACGGAGCGGTTGTAAGGGTAATACCTACAGACGTGATGCTTGGCAAGGGAAGAAGCGGAAGGGTTGCGTTTGAAGAGCTGGACTCAATGCTTTCAGACAGGGTTAAGATATTGGCTCTGACACATATATCCAACATTACCGGTCTTGTTAATCCGGTAGGGGAGATTATCTCCAAAGCCCACGCCAGGGGAATTCCGGTTCTGGTCGACGGAGCTCAGGGAATCGTTCACGAGAAGGTGGACGTGCAGGCGATGGACTGTGATTTCTATGCTTTTTCCGCCCATAAGATCTACGGGGCAACAGGCGTCGGAATCTTGTACGGAAAGACAGGAATGCTGGAATCCCTTCCGCCTTACATGGGTGGGGGAGATATGGTGGAAACGGTTACATACCAGAAGACTACATACGCCCAGCTGCCGTTGAGATTCGAAGCCGGAACTCCGAATTTCACCGGTGCCGCATCGCTTTCTCCAGCCTTGAAGTTTGCTGAAGATCTGAGAGAAGGGGAAGTAGGTAAGGTATTAAAAGATGAAGAAGGGAGAATTATTTCTTTCATGACAGAGGCCCTCTCATCCGATCCGGATATTGAGGTCTACGGCACAGGAGAAAATAAAGCCCCGATCTTCACCTTCAACATCAAGGGCGTTAATGCAGGTGACCTTGCCCAACTTCTTGACAAGATGGGAGTTGCAGTAAGGAGCGGGCTGATGTGCGCCGAGCCGTTGATTAACAGTTTCGGAGCAAATTCCGCGCTGAGGGCTTCGTTTGCCCCCTACAATACGCTCGAAGAAGCGCAAACATTTGTAAAATGCCTCAACAGGGCAAAGAACATGCTTTTGTAAAATGACGATAAAGGAAATAGAACAGCAGATAGTTGAAGAGTTTTCCATCTTTGATAACTGGATGGACAAATACCAGTATATCATAGACTTGGGAAAGTCCATGCCGGTAATAGACGAGGCTGGGAAGAAGGACGAGAACCTGATCAAGGGATGCCAGAGTAGAGTGTGGCTGGACTGTCGCGAGGAAGACGGGAAGCTTTATTTTTCCGCAGACAGCGACGCGATAATCACCAAGGGCATCATTTCTCTGCTGATCAGGGTTTATGACGGGCATACGCCGCAGGAGATAATAGATTCGGAGATAGATTTCATAGATACCATCGGCCTGAGGCAAAACCTCTCTCCGACTAGGGCGAACGGACTTGTATCAATGCTTAAGCAGATCAAGCTTTACGCACTGGCTTTCAAGGAAAAAGATGAGGAAAAAGCAGCCGCAGGAGACAACGGAAAATACTCCATAGAAGAGGTTCAGAAAAACGTTATCAGGGCTCTGAAGCAGGTCTTCGACCCGGAGATTCCGGTAAATGTCTATGACCTGGGCCTGATTTACGAGGTGAAGGTAGGGGAAGACCGCAGCGTTTTCATAAAGATGACGATGACATCCCCGACCTGCCCGATGGCGGATGATGTGGTGAACGACGTAAACAACGCAGTTTCAGACGCTCCGGGGGTTAAGAGCGTGCAGATAGAGCTGACTTTTGAGCCGGAGTGGGACGAAAGCCGCATGAGCGAGGAGGCAAGGCTGGAACTTGGACTGATGTAATGGAAGGAAAGGGTCTGTATAAGGTGGTGCTTCTTCTTGGCAGCAATCTTTCTCTCGGAAGGCTTGCGCCGGATCAGATAATCGCCGAGGCGGATAAGGAAATAATAGACGCACTGCTTCCGGATTACCTGGAAGTGGAGGCTCTGGAGGATGCGGTTTCCGCGACAGAAATAACAGTTACGGAGCCTTGCGGAAAGTTCGAGGAAAAGGACCCACCGAAGTTTTACAACCAGGTGCTTTCCTGCATTACGGACAAGACTCCGGAGCAGGTGCTGGCCCAGACTCAGAGGATAGAAAAACTCTTCGGCCGGATGCGCACTTATAAGGAAAAAGGGGAGATTTACCAGAGCCGGACCCTAGATATAGACATACTGAAAGCATATAAGGAACGCAGGGCGGACAAGAAGGCGGACAAGGGGGCGGACAAAAAGAGTTATTGGGTTGAAATAAAGTCAGATAACCCTGAACTTGTTCTCCCTCATCCACAGGTAGAGTCCAGGCCTTTCGTGAAGCCCCTGATGGCATCGCTGAGTAAAAAAAGAAAAAGTTAAATAGTGTAAATATGACACAAGAAGAAATTTTCAAGAATCTGATTTCCCACACCAAGGAGTATGGGTTTATTTTCCCGTCAAGCGAGATTTACGACGGGCTGAGCGCCGTGTATGATTACGGCCAGATGGGAAGCGAACTCAAGAGCAACATCAAGAAATATTGGTGGGATTCCATGGTCAAGCTCAACGAGAATATCGTGGGTATTGACTCCTGCATTTTCATGCACCCGAAGATCTGGAAAGCATCCGGACATGTGGACGCCTTCAACGATCCTCTGATAGACAACAAGGACTCCAAGAAGAGGTACCGCGCAGACGTTCTTCTGGAAGACTATATCGCCAAGATCGAGGGCAAGATCGAGAAAGAAGTTGCCAAAGGAAAGAAGAGGTTCGGCGATGCTTTTGACGAGGCACAGTTCCGCGCCACGAATCCTAATGTTCTCCGTGAGCAGAAAAAGGCGGACGAGGTAAGGGAGAAGATGGCAAAGGCTCTTAACGATAACGACCTTGCAGCCCTTCGCCAGCTCATCATAGATTGCGAGATCGTTGACCCGATTTCCGGTACCCGCAACTGGACGGATGTAAGGCAGTTCAACCTGATGTTCTCCACCCAGCTCGGAAACATTTCCGGAGAAGACGGAACCCTCTATCTCCGCCCGGAAACAGCACAGGGAATATTCGTTAATTTCCTCAATGTCCAGAAGAGCGGAAGGATGAAGATTCCGTTTGGTATCGCACAGATTGGAAAGGCTTTCAGAAACGAGATAGTTGCACGTCAGTTCATCTTCAGAATGAGGGAGTTCGAGCAGATGGAGATGCAGTTCTTCGTACGCCCCGGTCAGGAACTCGAGTGGTTCCGCCACTGGAAGGAAAAGAGACTCAACTGGCATCTTGCAATCGGAATGGGAGAAGAGAATTACCGCTTCCACGACCACGAGAAACTCGCCCACTATGCAAACGCCGCAACCGATATCGAGTTCAACTTCCCGTTCGGTTTCAAGGAGCTCGAGGGAATACATTCAAGGACAGACTTTGACCTTGGCCGTCACCAGGAATTCAGCGGAAGGAAGATCCAGTATTTCGACCCTGAAACCAACGCCAGCTACGTGCCTTATGTCATAGAGACTTCTATAGGAGTTGACCGCACCGTGCTTGCCGTACTGAGCGCCGCATACCGCCAGGAGAAACTGGAAAACGGAGAGGAAAGAGTGGTAATGAAATTCCATCCGGCACTTGCTCCTGTGAAAGTTGCCGTTCTGCCACTGGTAAAGAAGGAAGAGCTCAGCAATCTTGCCCAGAAGATCATGGATGACCTCAAGTTCGACTTTAACTGCCAGTATGAGGAAAAAGACACCATCGGAAGGCGTTACCGCCGTCAGGATGCCATCGGAACTCCTTATTGCGTTACCGTTGACTTTGATTCCATCGCAGACGGAAAGGTTACCTTGAGAGACCGAGACACTATGGATCAGGAAAGAGTGCCTATTTCAGAGCTCCATTCCATCGTTGAAAAGAAGGTTTCAATGAAGAGGTTGCTGGAAAAAATCTGAAAAAATTTTGCAAATTCAAAAAATACGCATACTTTTGCAGCCCCAATAGGGAATCGGGGTGTGGCGCAGTTGGCTTAGCGCACCTGCTTTGGGAGCAGGGGGTCCTCCGTTCGAGTCGGAGTACCCCGACCACAAGATCGTTTTCATACTATGTTTTTTTGACCAATTGCGGGTTCCCGCAGTTGGTCTTTTTTTTGTCTTTACATCTTGGAAATCATATCCTTGAGTTCCTCCTGGGTGTCGAGTCCCAGGGTTTCCCTGATGCGTCGTTTGGTACGGGCAACACTATCTTTGCTGATGCATGTAGCGTCTCCGATCTGCTTGTTGTTCAGGCCGAGATATATCAGGGCAGCAACTTTCTCATAAGCCGTTGTTGCACGTTTTCCGAGAGCCTTGTCAAAATTGGAGAAGAAATTAGGATATGCTGCGGAGAATTTTTCGCGGAACGCGCTCCAGTCCTTGTCTGAAACCAGGGAACCCAATGCGGCACGGATGTCTTCAGGGGTTGCAGGTTTCAGTTTCGTGCTAATCTCGTCTATCTCGCTGACAGCCTTTTGGGCGGTTTTCTGCTCGTGCTGCTGGCGTATACGCCTGTGGATACGGTTGCGGAAGCGCTTTCTGCCGAGTATAAGGAACGCGATAATTCCCACCAGGGCTATTACAAGAATAATCAGCCAGGTCCAGCTGCGCTTGTTGACCTTTTCGTGGCGGACGGTTTCTATGGTGTTCTGAAGCTGCTGGAGTTCCAGTTCTGTCTTGGTCTTGAGATGCTCGGCTTGCTGGCGGCTTTCCTGAATACGCTCTTCAAGTTTCTGGATCTTGTGGTTGCAGGCCCTGGCGCTATCTTCCTGTCCGTTAGCCTCAAACGCCTGCGCGAGCTTATCGTAGACCTTTTTCTGCAAAGAGGCGAATCTCTTGGTAACGGCATACCTGCGGGCCTGCTTGAGGTCGGAAATCGCACCCCGTACATCTCCTGTATTTATCTGAAGGTCTCCTAGTCCGGTAAGGGCGTAGATAATGTTGGCGGTGTCTTTGCCTTTAGTAGAAATGTCCAGAAGATATTCGAGGTTTTCCTCGGCGACAGAATACTGTTGCCACCTTGTCTGGACAATGCCCAGTTTTCCAAGGGCGATATCCTTGATCTTGTCTGTCTGGACGCCCTCCGGAGCTTCCTGTCCGAGAATGTTTTCGAAGACGGTGCTGCAGCTGTCCCACTGGTTGGTCTCCATATAGGAAGTACCAACAAGATCCATCGTGGAAAGATAAGGAACCCAAAGGGTTGAATCCTTTTTGGGATTCGCGGCTTCAAGGTACATGTTGCCAAACTTGATGGCGTCTTTATAGTCGTCTGCCCTGAAGAAAATCTGGGCCAGGCCGGCGAATTTTTCTATTGTGTAGAAATCCTCCACCTTATCTTTCTTTTCCAGAAGGGAGATGGCTTCGGAATCGTAGATGGCGCTTCTCAGAGGCTCATCCTTCGTCAGGTCCGCCATCATTTTGTAAAGTTCTGCCAGAAGGGTTTCGTCGTTTAGCTGGACGGCCTTTTGCAGGGCCTCTATACCCAGCCCTTCCAGATATTCCTTTTTGTCCGAACCGTACAGCATTTTGCCGTAAACCTCGTAGAGGGTGTTACGGATTTCTACCCTTGAAGAAGGATTCTTCTTGGCATAGTCCCTGAGTCCGTTGAGGGTTTCCAGAAAATCCAGATAGGATTGCTGCCGGTCCTGCGTCGTATCCGCCTCCATCCTGGCCTGAAGGTCTGTGGTATAGATAGGGCGGCAGACCTGCGTCTGACTCTGATCGCTGGTTTTCCAGGCTTCTATATAGGCTGAAATATCTTTGTCCGCCCTTCCTCCTCCGCAAGCGGACAGGATGGAAATAAGGGCGGACAAAATTAAAAGTTTCTTCATAATGCTCTAATCTGCGGGGTTTTATTGTGCGGACAAAATTGTCCGCCTTCCGCGTTCAAAGAGCAAATATACAAAAACTATTCCTATTCGGCAGGGTAGTACTTGATGGTCCTCTTCTCAACCTCGCCGTCGTTTCTCTTTCTCTCGGTCCAGTTTCCGTGCTCATCAACGGCAGTGTATTCATAGGTGTAAGAATAGGTCTGGGTGTTGATGTCGTGTTCAACATAGTCCGGATGGACTTCCTTTATTGTAACCTTTACAGGATTTCTGTCCTTGCCGTATTCAAGAGTGTAGTAGTATTCGGATTCTATTCCCATTGTTCCGAAGGCGGAATAGCTTACAAGCCTGTTCTGGTCATCATATTTAATATCGCTGAAACTTGCTTCCCAGAATCCGACAGTTACGAGCCTTCCCTTACTGTCATACTTGCATGACACAAATTCTTCTCCGCCGCCGTCTTCATCATCCGTATCCAGTCTGAGTATCGTAAAGTCTCCCTCTTTCTCTTCCTTGATTTTAATGTCGCTGACAAAGAAATGTCCCTCTCTGTTGAATTTCGGCTTATCTCCCAGGAAAAGAAATTCCCCGGCAACATGATCCAGGGCAATGCTCTCAACATTTCCGGTTACTTCATAGAACGCGCGGTCTCCGATAGGGGCGGATGGTTCTTCTACTTTTTTGTTCTCTGTGCAGGCGGCAGCCAGGATAATGGCCAGTGCCGGGATTAAAAATCGTTTCATAGTATTAAAGAGTTTGTTTGGCACGAAGATACAAAAAAAAGAGGCATCATCGATGCCTCTTAATGCGGTGAGGGCGAGATTCGAACTCGCGGAACCGTTAAACCGGTTCGGCAGTTTAGCAAACTGCTGGATTCAGCCACTCTCCCACCTCACCGTGGTATGTGCCGAGTCAAACGGACTGCAAATATAACATTTTTTTATTTAACCGCTTCAACGGAGATATTTTTGTCGGAAGCGGCCCTGAGCTTGCCGGCCAGGTCTTCAGCTTCCTTCTGCGATGAGAACGGCCCGCAGATAAACTGGTATTCTCCTCCGGAAGAGATTTTGGCAATGTCTTTTCCGGTAGACTGGACAAGTTTCATAAGAGGGGTTTCCAGACTGGAATCTTTGCTGGAAATCACTACGTTATAAGAACCCTTCTTGCCCTTCTGGGCGGTGGTTTTCTGGGTAGGGGCCTCTTTCTTCCTTGCCACCTCCAGAGGGACGGCTTTTCCGTTTTCGAAGGCCACGATTGTCGCTGAGGCGAATCCGGCTTTCTTTACCCTGGAGAGCTGGCGGTAAGCGTCGGAATAATTGGAGAAAGCCCCGGCGCTGTATGTGTATCTTCCGTTGGTTGTCCTTTCAAAAACAGGGGAGAATCCCTTGAAGGAAGCTTCTGTAAGTTTCTTCGTGGAAGAAAGGAAGCGGATCTGGTAGATCAAGCCTTCCGGGAAGTCCTCGAGGTCTACAAGCACTCCCTTTTTCTGGATCTTGAAGCTGAGGTCAACCTTAGGGCGGATTCTTTCAACCTTGAAGTCATCCGGTTCCTCGACCGGGGATTTTGATGAAAGCAGGTTTGCAATGTTTTCCTCTTCCTCCTGCGCCACTCCGGTTTCGGTTTCAGCCTTCAGCTGTTCCGAGCTTTTGAAAGCCTTGCTGGAAGGAACCACAACACCGGTGGACATGAACATATCTTCAATGGAACGGATTTCCTTTTCCACTTCCATGATTTGCTGGCTTACGGTATACATTGCCGTCTCGGACTGGGAGATGCGGTCTTTTATCGCCTCCAGGGAATCCCGCTTGAGGGTGGCTTCATCTTCTTCCAGTTCTCCCATCAGCCTGTCGCTGAGGCCGGAATACAGTGCCCTGTAGTTAGTCTGGCTGGCCTGAAGCTTTTCCTGCTGGGACCTCAGGGCGCGGACCTTCTGCGCTGCCGCGGTATAGCGTTCCGTTAATTTGCGGGAGACGGAATCCATCTCGGCAAGCCCGCTCTTGCGCTCAACTCCTTCCAGAGCCTTGGCGACAGCCGCGTTGTTGATGGAATCTCTCTGCTGCTGGGTCATTACGGTTCCGCTTCTGAGGCGGGAGAGCCCATAGGCTTCCTCTGGAGTTGCCCTGTGCTTAACCGGCTCTTCCTCGTAGTCCACCACATAGCTTATTATCCTTGTAGGGCTGTAGAGCCTAGAATCCGGATCATCCAGTGAGCGGGTAGAAGAAAAAGCTGCATATTTGCCGTCCGGGGTTATGTAGAAGAACAGGTCGTCGCTCGGCGATGAATAAGGGAATCCCATATTCTGGGCAAGCTCCCATTTCTGGCCCGCCTCATCCCATACGCTTACATAAAGGTCATATCCGCCGGCCCCGTAATGTCCGTTGGAGGAGAAGTAGAGCCGCTTGCCGTCCGGGGAAAGAAACGGGAAGAGCTCGTTGCCCTTGCTGTTGACGGTGTTCCCCAAAGCCTCAGGCGCGCTCCAGCTTCCGTCTTCCATCTTGCGCGTAATAAAAATGTCCCAGTCTCCGGAGTTGGTCTTCGTACTATAGTAAAGGGTATTCTTTCCATCCGGAAGGTAAAGGGTGTCGCTGGTGGAAGGAAGTCCCTGCGGAGCGTGGATGAAATGGCCAACGCTGCTGATCTTAGGATAGTAGAGGTAGAAGTCCATTTTCTCCTGAACCTTGCGTGTCACGATGGTCGGAGACGAGACATACTGCAGCATGGCCTGTCCATTCTGGCAAGCTATAGACTTGAGTTCCAGGCGGTTCTTGTCCTGGCCCTCGGCTGTCTGAGCCATCTGGGCGTAAATGTCACGCGCACGTGCGAACTCGTATCTACGGTAAAGGGAGTCCGCCCTGCGCTCGTTTTTCTGCGCCCCCTCGCTCAAATTCTGGGCGGGAGTTTTGTCGCAGAGAAACATGCAACCCAACAGCAATATGGTCAGAGATATGGTTTTCTTCATCTTGGCAAAGGTACGGAAATACTTTTTTTTAACGAAAAAATTGTACATTTGCAGCCTATTATCAAAAATGTGATTTAAAAAATGCAGAACAAAGGGCTTTTTAAAGCATTGGCAATCCTGATTTTGTTGGCATGTCTGTACCAGCTGTCTTTCACATGGGCAACAAGGCATCAGGAGAAGAAAGCGGAAGCATACGCTGCCAAAGCTATTGAGACAGAGAAAGCCAAGCCGGAATTCGCAATGGTCTCAGAAGATGACCAGGCATACTACTTGGACTCTGTAAATAAAGTAAAGAACAGATATTACCTGGATTCCATAGCAGACCAGAAAGTATTCTTGAACAACACCTACAAGGAGGTCAAGGAGAAGGAGATTAAGCTGGGACTTGACCTGAAGGGCGGTATGAACGTCATGATGCAGGTTCAGTTGAAGGATCTGGTAAAGGCTCTGAGCAATAACAACCAGTCTGAGGAATTTGTAAAGGCTTTGGAGAAAGCCACCAAGGACGAGGTTGAGAAGCGCCAGGATTTCATAACCCTGTTTGCACAGGCTTGGAAAGAGCTTGGCGGCGGAAAGAAACTGTCATCCATCTTCTCCACTTACGAGATGAGGGACAAGATCAAGACAGAAAGCACCGACGACCAGGTTATAGACGTTATCCGTCAGGAGGCTGAGAGTGCAATCTCCAACTCCTTCCAGGTTCTCCGCAGCCGTATCGACCGCTTCGGAGTTACCGCTCCAAACATCCAGAGACTGGGAAGTTCCGGAAGAATTCTGGTTGAGCTTCCTGGCGTTAAGGAGCCGGAGCGTGTAAGAAAGCTTCTCCAGGGAACCGCATCTCTGGAATTCTGGCCAACCTACGAGATTTCCGAGATCAGCAGCTCCCTTAACCAGGCAGATGCTATTCTCCGCGATCTTCTCGCAGAGGAGACTCAGAACGAGGTTGCTGACACTACAGCAGAAAAGGCAGAGGGTGGACTCGCAGAGGCAGTCAAGAAGGAAATCGGCGTGACCGATTCCCTTGCAAGCGAGGCTGCTCTGGCAAAGAGCCATCCGCTTCTTGCCCTCCTCCGTCCGAGCCCTTATCAGAGAGGCGCTTGTATGGGTGTTGCCCACTACAAGGATACCGCAATGGTTAACAAGTATCTGAACATGCCTCAGGTTAAGGCTGTTCTTCCTGCTGACCTGGTTCCTATGTGGGGCGTAAAGCCGACAGACAACGCAGAGACTTACTTTGAGCTGGTTGCCATCAAGAATTCGCAGAGAGACGGCAAGGCTCCTCTGGACGGAAGCTGCATCACCGATGCAAGCATTTCCTACAGGGAGCAGGGCGGTTATCCTTGCGTAAGCATGGCTATGAACCCTGATGGAGCAAGAACCTGGGCAAGAATCACCGCAGACAACGTAGGCAGAAGCGTAGCCGTTGTACTGGACGGAATGGTTTATTCCTATCCTAACGTCAACGAGCCTATCGAAGGCGGTAGAAGTGAAATCTCCGGAAAGTTCTCGTTTGAGGAGGCAACTGACCTTGCAAACGTGCTCAAGTCCGGTAAGCTTCCTGCACCTGCAACTATTCTTCAGGAGCAGGTTGTAGGACCTTCCCTCGGTAAGGAGTCCATCAACGCGGGAATGTTCTCATTCCTGATTGCATTCATCCTGGTGCTGCTGTACATGCTGTTCTTCTATAGAGGAGCCGGTGTTGCAGCCTGCATCGCACTGATCTGCAACGTGATATTCCTTATCGGAGCCCTTATCTCCATCGGAGCGGTTCTGACATTGCCTGGTATCGCCGGTTTGATTCTGACCTTGGGTATGGCGGTGGACTCCAACGTCATCATCTACGAGAGAATCAAGGAGGAACTCCGCAGCGGAAAGCAGCTCCGCCTTGCTATCAAGGACGGTTACAGCAACGCTTACTCTGCAATCCTCGACGGTAATATCACGACCATCATCGTAGGTATCGTTCTGGCTGTATTCGGAACAGGTCCTATCCAGGGATTTGCTACAACCCTGATCATAGGTATCATTACCTCCCTGATAACCTCCATCTTCATTACGAGACTGTACTTCGAGAGCCGTCTTGCAAAGAACAAGAAGATCTCCTTCGAAGGCAAGCTTACCCGTAATTTCCTTACCAACACCCATTTCGATTTCATCGGAATGAGAAAGTTCACCTATGTGCTTGCAGCCGTTGTGATTGCAATCTGCCTGTTCTTCATCTTCGGAAAGGGATTCTCCTACGGAGTTGACTTTACAGGAGGCCGCACCTACGTTCTGAGATTCGACAAGATGGTTTCTGCCGAGCAGGTTAGAAAAGCCGTTGAGGCCGAATTCGGAGAGAGCGTTGAGGTTAAGCAGTTTGGTGCAGGAAGCCAGATGAAGGTTACCACCAAGTACAAGATCAACGACAATTCACAGGAAGTTGACCAGGAGGTTGAATCAAAGATCTACAACGCCCTCAGCGGAAGCGAGTTCTTTGAGAAGCACCTCAGCCAGGAGCAGTTCACCACAACGGTGGACAATCCTAACGGAATCGTAAGTTCCGACAAGGTTGGTCCTACCATCGCAAACGATATGAAGCGTAAGGGAACTTATGCCGTTATCATCGCGCTGGTTGCTATCTTCCTCTACATTGCCGCAAGATTCTCCAACTGGTCCTGGGGAGCCGGCGGTGTTGCCGCCCTTGCCCACGACTCAATCATCGTGATCGGCTTCTATTCCATCTTTACAGGAATCCTGCCGTTCACCCTGGACGTTGACCAGACATTTATTGCGGCCGTGCTGACAATCATCGGTTACTCTATCAACGATACCGTGGTTATCTTCGACCGTATCCGTGAGTACAAGAAGATTTATCCTAAGAGAACTCTCAAGGACAATGTCAACGGTGCGGTAAACAGCACACTCGCAAGAACGTTCAACACCTCAGGTACAACCCTGGTTGTATTGCTGGCAATCGCAATCTTCGGCGGAGACACAATCCGCGGATTTGCAGTAGCTCTTGCAATCGGTGTTATCGTGGGTACATTCTCATCCGTATTCATTGCAACTCCTGTTATGTACGACCTTAACGCCAAGAAACAGGCTAAGATTGCAAAGAAGTAAGAATCAACGAGTTGAGAATTATTTTTAGAAAAGGGGAAGATTCTTCCCCTTTTCTTTTTTTAATTCTTAAATTTGTGGTTGCACATATAAAAACCAACATAAGAAATGACGAAAAGAAACAGAAGGGGCGGTGCTGCTACTTCGAGAAAGAAATCAGCTGTTTGCGGGATGAAGAAATCCCGCCGCCGCTCGGGAATGACGATGGGAAGGGACGCCGAGAGGAGGGCCGCCGGCCTTCATCCGCACGGAAAGCGGGCGATAGAGGAAATCGAGGGAATTCTTGAAATAGCGTCCGGAGGATACGGTTTTGTAAGAAGGGCTCCGAAGGAGGACGAGCGTCCCGGAGCAAAGCGCGACCAGAGAGAGGATGTTTTCATCCCTATAGGAAAGCTGAGGGGCGCCCTCAATAACGATAAGGTCAGGGTTGCCATAATCAAGAAAAACGAGGAAAAAGGCAACGAGGGAGAAGTGATTTGCGTGGTAGAACGCTCCACCCGTCCGTGGGTAGGGCTTATGCAGATAACCGGAAAGCACGCCTGGGTGATTATCGAGAACAAGAGCATGCCTTACGACGTGGAAGTTCCATACGATTCCGTACAGAAGGAATGGCAGGGGATGAAGGTTGCCGTTCTGGTGAAGGAGTTCCCTAGAGGGTTCCAGACTCCGGTCGGCGAAGTTGTGGATGTACTCGGAAAGCCGGGCGACAACGATACGGAAATGCACGCCATCCTTTCCGAATACGGTCTTCCTTACAAGTTCCCGGCAAATGTCGAGGCTGAAGCCGAGAAGATACCGAAGAAGATCACCGCAAAGGATCTGGAGGGAAGGAAAGACCTCCGCAAGGAGTGCATATTCACCATCGACCCTGCGGATGCCAAGGACTTTGACGATGCCGTTTCCTACAAGGTCCTGCCTAACGGCCATCTGGAAATAGGAATCCACATCGCCGATGTTTCATATTACGTAAAACCGCAGTCCATACTGGACAAGGAGGCTTATGCCAGGGCAACTTCCGTCTATCTTGTGGACAGGACCATCCCGATGCTTCCGGAAGCTCTGTCGAACAACCTATGTTCGCTCAGGCCAGATGAAGACAAGCTTTGCTTCTCAGCGATTTTTGAAATGGACGCTGCGGGCAAAGTCTACGGCCAGTGGTTTGGAAGAAGCGTGATATGCTCTGCTTTCCGCTTTGCTTACGAGGAGGCTCAGCAGATTATAGACAACAACGGAGACATGAGCTCATACACTCCGGTTATGCCAGAGGGAAAGATTCCGTCACAGGAAGTTATAACAGCCGTTCTGGAACTCCACAAGCTGGCTTCCGTACTCAGGAAAAAGAGATTCCAGGAAGGTTCCATCAGCTTTGAGAGGCCGGAAATGAAGGTCCTTGTGGACGAGACGGGAAAGCCTATAGACGTTGTACAGAAGATTACCAAGTCTGCTAACTGGCTGATCGAGGAATATATGCTTCTGGCCAACAAGGCGGTCGCCACATACGTAGCCACTGCGATAAGGAAGCAGGCTCCAACATTTGTCTACCGTATCCACGACGAGCCTAACATGGAAAAGGTGGCCGAGCTCAAGACCTTTGTCAAGTACTTCGGCTACAAACTGGAGGCCGATACTCCCGGCCAGCTGGCAAAGAGCCTGAACAAACTCGTTGAGCAGGTTCACGGAAAACCTGAGTGCGATTCCATTGAACTCCTTGCGCTGAGGTGCATGGCCCGAGCCCAGTACTCAACGGAAAATATCGGCCACTACGGCCTGGGCTTCAGGTACTATACCCACTTTACCTCTCCGATCAGAAGATATCCGGACATGATGGTTCACCGCCTTCTTTCAAGATATCTGGCGGGAGAAAAGAGCGCGGACAAGCAGGCCTTCGAGGAATATTGCCAGCACTCGTCGCAGAGGGAGCAGATAGCAACCGAGGCGGAAAGGTCCAGCGTCAAGTACAAGATGGCCGAGTATATGAAGGAGCGCGTTGGGCAGGAGTATGAAGGAACCGTTAGCGGCGTTACCGAATGGGGTATCTATGTGCAGGTAGAACCTACGCACATCGAGGGAATGGTTGCCCTCAGGGAACTTACGGATGACTACTACCAGTTTGACGAGAAGAATTTCTGCGTTTACGGAAAGTCTTCGGGAAGAAAGTTTATGCTCGGCGACAAGGTAAAAGTCAGGGTTGAGCGCGCTTCCCTGGAACAGAAGAACATAGATTTCTCCCTGGTTATTCCGGAGGGAGAAAAGATGGAAGATTACGGAGTGTTCTCCGAGGAAATTCCGGCTAAAAAGAAATCAAAGAAGAAAAGGAAATAGAAAATGGGAAAGAAAGTATTGCTGATGATCCTCGACGGATGGGGATTGGGAAGATGTGACAAGTCTAACGCTATATATACCCAGGGACAGCCGAATATTGACGCCTTGAGGGAAAAATATCCACACTCGCAGCTGATGGCCTGCGGAGAGGATGTGGGCCTTCCGGACGGCCAGATGGGAAACTCCGAAGTAGGGCACCTGAATATCGGCGCAGGAAGGGTTGTATATCAGGACCTGGTGAAGATCAATAAAGTTTGCCGTGAGCACAAGATGCTGGAAAACAAGGAGATCAAAGCTGTGATGGAATATGCCAAAGAAGGCCACGCCCTGCATTTCCTGGGTCTGGTTTCAAGAGGCGGAGTCCACAGTTCGCTGGAGCATCTTTTCGGCTTTCTGGATACAGCAAAGGAGTGCGGCCTGGAGAAGGTTTATGTCCACTGCTTCATGGACGGAAGAGACACCGACCCTCGTAGCGGAAAAGGTTTTGTCGCCGAGCTGGAAGAGCACATGAAGGAAAGCTGCGGCAAGGTGGCTTCCGTGTGCGGAAGATTCTATGCGATGGACCGCGACAAGAGATGGAACAGGATTAAGGAAGCCTATGACCTTCTGACCGAAGGCAAGGGAGCGGCCTTCACTTCAGCCCAAGAGGGTATCCAGGCATCTTATGACCAGGAAGTTACAGACGAGTTCATAAAGCCGATATGCATTGTGGAAAACGGCAAGCCTATTGCCACCATCAAGGAAAATGACGCTGTCATCTTCTTCAACTTCCGCAACGACAGGGCTCGTGAAATGACATCAGTCCTTACTCAGAAAGACATGCCGGAAGAAGGAATGCATACCATCCCGCTTTATTACTGCTGCCTGACTCCGTATGACGACGAGTTTACAGGCCTTCACATCCTCTTTGGAAAAGAGCACGTGCAGAAGACTTTAGGCGAGGTGGTCGCCGAGGCCGGGAAGAGGCAGCTGCGCATCGCCGAGACAGAAAAATACGCTCACGTTACATTCTTCTTCAACGGCGGAAGGGAAGAGCCTTTCGAGAACGAGGACAGGATACTTGTGGCGTCTCCGAAGGTTGCAACATACGACCTCCAGCCGGAGATGAGCGCTCCCGAGGTTGCAGAGAAACTCATTGAGGCAATCCGCACCGGCAAGGAGGATATGATTATCCTGAACTTTGCAAACGGAGACATGGTGGGGCATACGGGAGTCTATCCTGCAATCTGCAAGGCTGTCGAGACTATAGACAAACTGGTTGGAAAGGTTGTGAAAGAAGCCCGCAAGATGGGCTATTCTGTACTCATTACAGCAGACCACGGCAATGCCGATTATGCGGTAAACGAAGACGGAACTCCGAACACCCAACATTCTCTTAATCCGGTTCAGTTCGTAGTTGTGGATGATGACGTCAAGACCGTTGAAAACGGAAGGCTCTGTGACATCGCCCCGACCATTCTCCGCCTGATGGATATTCCTCAGCCTGAGGAAATGACCGGTAAAGCGCTAATCGGCTGAAAGAGGACAAAACCAGCTCTCAACAATATGAGATTATTTGTGTTGTTAAAGAATTATTAACATCAATGGAATAATACGGATTTTCTAGATGTAACTCCGATACCATTAGGATGCTTCAGTAATTAACTTTTTTAAGAGGAATGAAAAGAATAATAATTGTTCTGCTTTTGGCTATATGTTTCCCCGAAGCATATTCTCAATCATTTGAGGATTTGTCCTTAGAGCGACAAAACAGTTTCTTTGAGGGTTACTGGAAATATTCATCCAACAACAACGATACTGTTTTCATATTGAAAATAAAACATTTCTCCAGCCCAAACGGGAATGTATATATAGGATCCTATCTTTTTAAAGATTCTGACACTATCAGTGGAAACATCACAGATATTTCAGATTTTTTAGCGTTTACATCTTTTGAAGATTTTAAAAGAATAGATTCCATAAAATTTTCTCAAAACAAATTGAAGTCATGGTACTCGATGTTTTTTACCGAGGATAACAGGGGCAGTATTAGTGGTTCTTTTTACGATTATTTAAAGTGTCATCGCAATGGAGATGTTAAGTTGGAGGTTTTATCTTCACAAGAAGGTCAAGAGATAATTAGTTGGTTTCTGGAAGTTGGTAATGGCACTTTTTACTATCCAGAGGGCAGAGAAAATGATTTTTTTACGTTTTCAGTACCCACTGGAGTCATTTTTACTAAAATGTATGACTTAACGGAATTTGAAGACTATGGGATAACACTTCCTCCTTTCCCGAGGCAATTTGATATGCACAATCCAGACTAGACCAAGAAAGATACGAGACTAAAAAGAATAATGTTTGAACAATGAGCACCCCTTTTGTACACCTGCATCTTCACAGCCATTATTCCATTCTGGACGGAATGGGAAAGATAGAGGATTACATTGCCAGGGCGATGGAGCTTGACATGCCGGCAATGGCCCTGACGGACCACGGCGTGATGTATGGAGTAAAGGATTTCCTGGATGCCGTGAAGAAAGCCGAGAAGAAGACCGGCAAAACCCTCAAGCCTATAGTCGGGTGCGAGGTTTATGTGGCTCCAGAAAGCCGCTTTATCAAGAAAGCCTATACGGACAAAAGAAGTGTCTATCACCTCATTCTCCTGGCAAAGAATCTTGAAGGTTACCATAACCTTATGAAACTCTCATCCCTTGGATTTACGGAAGGATTCTACAACCGTCCGAGGGTAGACCGGGAACTTCTCCAGAAGTATCACGAGGGGCTGATCTGCTGCAGCGCCTGCCTGGCCGGAGAAGTGCCGCAGGCCATCCTCAAGGGAAATCTCCAGGAGGCGATGGATGTGGCCATGTGGTACAGGAATCTTTTCGGCGAGGATTATTACTTTGAAATCCAGAACCATAACTGCAAGGTTCCGGGGCAGAGCAACATAGTTTTCGAGGAACAGCAGAGGGTGAACCCCGTGCTGTACTCGATGGCCAGGGAACTTGGTATAAAGTGCGTGGCCACCAACGACTGCCACTTTGTGAAGAAGGAAGACGGCCCGGCCCACGACCTTTTTATCTGCATCAATACCGCCAGCAAGCTCACCGATACCGGAAGGCTTCACTATACCCAGGAGGAGTATATGAAAAGCGGAGACGAGATGGCGGCCATCAACTACGGCCATCCGGAGGTGATTTCAAATACCCTGGAAGTTGCAGAGAAGGTTGAAAGGTATGAGATAGACATTCCGCACATCCTTCCGCATTTTGACATACCGGCAGAATTCGAAGACTCCAACGCCTATCTGCGCCACCTGGTTATGGAAGGAGCCGCAAAGCGTTACGGAAACATTCTTCCGAGCATCCAGGAAAGGATAGACTTTGAGCTGGACACGATCCGCGGAATGGGATTCCCGGATTACTTCCTCATTGTCCACGACTTTATCAACCACGCCCGCTCAAAGGGCATCTGGGTTGGTCCGGGACGAGGCTCGGCAGCCGGAAGCGTTGTGGCCTATTGCCTGGGTATCACCAATATGGACCCGATCAAGTACGACCTCCTGTTTGAGCGTTTCCTCAATCCGGACCGAATCTCGATGCCGGATATAGACATAGACTTCGAGGAGGAAAGAAGGGGGGAGGTCTATGAATATGTGGAGGAAAAATACGGCAAGGATCACGTATCCCACGTTGTGACATTCGGCACGATGGCCACCAAGCAGGCTATAAAGGACGTGGCCAGAATCGAAGACCTTCCGCTTCCGATATCCAACAAGCTGGCGTCCATGGTTCCTACCCGCAATTTTCAGGAAGGTGATAAAGACTATAAGCCTAACTTCGAGAACTGCCTGAGATTCCTGGAAGATTTCCGGAAGGAGTACGAATCGTCCGATGATCCGAAGGTCAAGGAAACCCTTCATTATGCCCGTGAGCTGGAGGGTACAATCCGCCAGACCGGAGTTCACGCCTGTGCCGTTATCATTGGCCCGCACAACCTGATGGAGCACATTCCGGTTGCAATGGCAAAGGGAGTGGAGGGATGGATCTCCCAGTATGAAGGTACCAGGATAGAGGATGTGGGAATGCTGAAGATGGACTTCCTGGGCCTGAGGACGCTGTCCATCCTCAAGGAAACCCTTGCCAACATAAAGAAACACAGGGGGCTGGATATAGACATAAACTCCGTTCCGCTGGACGACAAGGCTACATTCAAGCTCTTCGGAAGGGGAGACACGGTGGCCACGTTCCAGTTTGAAAGTCCGGGAATGCAGAAGTGGCTCAGGGAGCTTCATCCGTCCAGATTTGAGGACCTGATAGCGATGAACGCCCTCTACCGTCCGGGCCCTATGCAGTATATCCCTAATTTCGTCAACAGGAAGAACGGAAGGGAGCCGATCACCTACGAGCTTCCGGAAATGGAGGAAATCCTCTCCGACACCTACGGCGTAACGGTTTACCAGGAGCAGGTGATGCTTCTTTCACAGAAGCTTTCCAAGTTCACCAAGGGTCAGGCAGATACCCTCAGAAAGGCAATGGGAAAGAAGGACCTGAAGAAGATGGAGGTTCTTGAGGAGAAGTTCATTGCCAACGGAGTGGAAAACGGATTTTCCAAGGAAATTCTCCAGAAGATATGGAACGACTGGAAGGAATTTGCCAAGTACGCTTTCAACAAATCCCATTCTACCTGCTATGCCTGGATCGGCTACCTGACGGCTTACATGAAAGCCCACTATCCTGCAGAGTTCATGGCCGCCAACCTTACCAAGAATTCCGCGGACACAAAGGAGATAACCGTCCTTATGGACGAATGCAAGAGAATGGGTCTGAGCGTTCTGGGTCCGGATGTTAACGAGGGCGGAGTGAACGCTACCGTAACCGGAGACAACGAGATAAGGTTCGGCCTTGCCGCTATCAAAGGCCTTGGCTCCCAGATCGCTGAGGATATAGTTGCCAACGCTCCTTACAAGGATATCTACGACTTTGTGGAAAGGGCCTGCCCTAAGAGCATCAACCGCAAGACAATGGAGAATCTGGCCTATGCCGGGGCTTTTGATTCTTCCTTCCCTGATATCCGCAGGGACCAGTACTTTATGGAAAACAAGAGGGGAGAGGTATTCCTTGATTCCCTGATGAAATATGTCCAGGACTTCAATTCGATAGACAATTCCGTCGGTTCTCTGTTCGGAGACCAGGACGAGGGTTTCCAGCTTACAAAGCCGGAAATTCCGCCAAGGGCCGGAGAGATGAATCTTATGGAGTTCCTCAAAAAGGAAAGGGAACTTGTGGGAATGTACATTTCCTCCCATCCTCTGGACGTGTTCCGGTTTGAGCTGGAGAATTTCTGCACCTCAACCCCGGGAGAAATTGCAGACAGACTTAAACTCGGCTCCGATTACCAGATAGATGAGAATCAGGATTATTTCATCGGAGGTCTTGTTACAAACGTAAACGAGAGGGTGTCCAAGACCGGAAGCCCGTTCTGCACCTTTACCCTGGAAGATTTCTCGTCCAGCGTAAATATCACCCTTTTCGGCAAGGCTTACGAGAGCAACATGAATTATATCAAGGACGGAAGCGCCGTTTTCATAAAGATGAAGATCAGGAGGCGCGGCCCGCAGGATCCGTCCCCGTCCCCGAAGATAGAGTCCATACGCCTTCTTGCAAACGTAAAGGCAAGCGGTCTTCAGTCCCTGGAGATAATAGTTCCGGCAAACCTTATAGACAAGCAGTTCCGTACAGACCTGATAAAGCTCCTTAAGGAGCACCATACTGCGGCAAAAACCGAAGGCGCGGGCAAGACTCCGGTCAAGATGAAGATTGTGGAAAAGGAAAAGGGATTCAGCCTGGACTACGACACCAAATTCCTTGTAGAGGTGGACAACGTCCTTCTCAAGGAACTTGAAAAGATGGGTATGAAATACAAGGGGAACGTTAACCTGTCCCTGTTCTAAGGGGGATTATTCCCAACCCTGCGCTTTTATTTCGAGATAGCCTCCATCCGGGCTCACCAGGTGGCAACCTTCTTTTGAAGTGTGGCCTATAACTTCCAGCCAAGGGAGTTCCTTGCGGATAGCCTCGTGGGCTTCCAGAGGGAATACATACATCAGGCGGTAGTCGTCTCCGCCGTTTATTATGGCCGTTGCCATATCGATTCCGATTTCCTCGGAAATCATCCTGGCCTCCGGAGCGACTGGAATCTTGTCCAGGAAAATGTTAGCGCCGCAGGCGTGGTCGCGGGCCATCTGTCTTACGGCATCGCCGAGGCCTCTGGTCAGGAAATATCCCGCCGTAGGCCAGATGCCGGTTTCCTTGAAGCTGTCCAGTATGGATGGTTCAATGTCAGGTGTAAGATATTGTCCCAGCGGATATTTGTATTTTTCCAGCTGAGGCTGGGTTCCGGTGAAGGCGGCCTTTTCCCTCTCCAGCACATAGAATCCCATGCAGGCGCTTCCGAGGTTTCCGCTGACGCAGATAAGGGAGTTTGGAGTTGTTTCCCCTTCATACTCGGGCGACAGAAGGTTTCCGGTGGCGCTGCAGCTTATCATAAGCCCGCTCATGGAAGGAACGAGGTCCAGGGTGAGGTTTTCCACGGAATGCAGCTTTGCCGCTGCCTGGATACCCGCCCAGAGCCAGTCTATGTGCTCATAGCTGAACTTGGAAGAAACCCCGATGGAAAAATTCAGGGCGCAAGGCTTGGCGCACCTGGCATAGATATATCCCATCGCATGAACCGCAGCCTTGTATCCGAGATACTTTACCGGAGTGTATGTAAGGTCGAAGTCCACGCCTTCCAGCATAAGGGCATTGGCGGTTACGGTTCCCTTTCCGCCCTTGACGGGTGGAATATGGGTGGTCCTGGAATTCTTGAAACTGCTTTTTTCAAAGAGCCTGTCCAGGGTCTTGATCCTGCCGAGCTCCTTGATTTCCGTACGGGTGATTTCTTTCTTCTTTGCCATAAGACAAATATAGTGAAAACGGCTGAAAATAATAAAATCACTATATTTGTGGCCCTATGGGCAGTCAGAAGGAAATATTGAAGGCAGTGGCCTCTTCGGAATACAAGGAAGGCTTCGTCACCGACGTGGAGCAGGAGTTTGCTCCGAAGGGATTGAACGAAGACATTATCCGCCATATATCCGAGAGGAAGGGGGAGCCGGAGTGGATGCTGGAATTCCGTCTGAAGGCCTTCAGGAAATGGCTCACGATGAAGACCCCTTCCTGGGGCCATCTCAAGCTTCCGGAAATCAACTACCAGGACATAATTTACTTTGCCGCCCCGAAGAAGAAAACGGCCGACAAGCTGGATCCGGAACTGGAAGCCACCTTCGAGAAACTGGGTATTCCGCTCAAGGAGAGAAATGTTCTGGGAGGCGTTGCCGTTGATGCCGTATTTGACTCAGTGTCAGTAAAGACTACCTTCCGTGAAACCCTCGCAGAGAAAGGCATAATCTTCTGTTCTTTCTCAGAGGCGGTAAGGGATTATCCAGATCTTGTGCGCAGGTATCTGGCAAGCGTGGTTCCTGTCGGGGACAATTATTTTTCCGCCCTTAATTCCGCCGTTTTCTCAGACGGAAGTTTCTGCTACATCCCGAAGAACACCCGGTGCCCGATGGAACTTTCCAGCTACTTCCGCATAAACGCTCTCGGAACGGGACAGTTCGAGAGGACATTGATTGTCGCCGACGAGGGAAGCTATGTAAGTTATCTGGAGGGATGCACCGCTCCGCAGAGAGACGAAAGCCAGCTTCACGCCGCGGTGGTTGAGATTGTGGTGAAACAGGACGCCGAAGTGAAATATTCCACGGTACAGAACTGGTATCCTGGAAACAAGAAAGGAGAGGGCGGTATCTACAACCTCGTGACAAAGAGAGGATTGTGCGAAGGCTCCAACTCCCGCCTCTTCTGGGCCCAGGTAGAAACGGGCTCCGCGATAACGTGGAAATACCCGAGCACCATCCTCAAGGGAGACAACTCCGTGAGCGAGTTCTACAGCGTTGCCGTAACCAACAATTACCAGCAGGCGGATACCGGAACAAAGATGATACATATAGGGAAGAACACACGCAGCCGTATCGTGAGCAAAGGTATTTCCGCCGGATGCAGCGAGAACAGCTACCGCGGAATGGTAAAGGTTCTGCCGGGAGCAACCGGGGCAAGGAACCACTCCCAGTGCGACAGCCTTCTGCTGGGCTCACGCTGCGGGGCGCATACGTTCCCTCACATAGAAAGCGCAAATCCTACGGCCATAATAGAACACGAGGCCACCACCTCGAAGATAGGGGAAGACCAGCTGTTTTACTGCCTGCAAAGGGGTATTACACAGGAAGATGCCGTAGGTCTTATAGTTAACGGATATGCACGTGACGTGCTTAACAAGCTGCCGATGGAGTTTGCCGTGGAGGCGCAGAAACTTCTCCAGGTTTCTCTTGAGGGCAGCATAGGATGATTGTTATGTTGGAAGAATATCTTCAGATGATTATCAACTGGTTCAGCCTGGACAATATATTGTTCGAGCTGTGGGGCCAGCAAGTAAGTTCTCTCGAAGCCACAAGTACCGTCTGCGGTCTCCTGTGTGTTTTCCTTGCCGTAAGGGGCAAGGTTGCAAACTTCTGGGTGGGCTACATTTACAACTTTTTGCTGTTTTTGATGTTTTACCAGACGAGGGCATATTCGAGCATGATGCTCCAGCCTATTTCCCTGGCGATAAACTTCTTCGGGCATTACAGATGGACCCATCCGGCCGAAAACGAGAAAGACACCAAGTCCCGTCTGAAGGTAACAACGTACAACACCGGACAGAGGATAGTGGTGATATCCCAGGTACTTATCTTCATGTTCATCTGGGGATATATCCTCTCCAGGGTGGATGTATGGTTCCCGTCCTTGTTCCCGGCTCCGGCAAGGCTGCCGTATTTTGATGCGTTCATACTTGGAACAGTGCTTATGGCCCAGTTCCTTTCCGCCCAGAAAAAACTGGAATGCTGGGCATGCTGGATGGTTGCCAACTGCTGCAACATCATCCTGTGCTACCGTCTGGGACTGAGGCTTATGACACTTGTATATGCCTTGTACATAGTGCTTGCTATCGGAGGATTCTTCACCTGGCTTAAGATGTACCGCAAGCAGCATTATCTCGACCTCAGGCGCCAGGTTGAGGAAAAAAGGAAAAACCAGAAATACTAAACTTGGAAATGGAAAATCTTCTTGAAATAAAAAACCTTCACGCACGCATCGGCGACAAGGAAATACTCAAGGGTATCAACCTTGTCATCAAGCCCGGAGAAGTGCATGCGATAATGGGAAGGAACGGCAGCGGAAAAAGCACCCTCAGTGCAGTGCTTGCCGGCAATTCCAACTATGAGGTTACAGAAGGCAGCGTAACTTATCTGGGGCAGGATCTCCTGAAGATGAGTCCTGAGGAAAGGAGCTGGGCCGGGTTGTTCCTTGGGTTCCAGTATCCTGTTGAAATACCGGGCGTTACCAACGTCAACTTTATGAAGACTGCGGTAAACGAGCACCGCCGCCAGAAGAATCTTCCTCCGCTCAGCGCAGCGGAATACCTGAAGATGATGAGGGAGAAGATGGCCTATGTGGAAATGGATCCGTCCTTCTCTTCAAGGGGAGTGAACGTGGGCTTTTCCGGTGGAGAGAAAAAGCGCAACGAGATTTTCCAGATGGCGATGCTTTCTCCGAGGCTTGCCATACTCGACGAGACGGACAGCGGACTTGACGTGGATGCTCTCCGTATTGTTGCAAACGGAGTAAACCGCCTCAAGACGGCGGATAACGCGTTTGTCGTGATAACTCATTACCAGAGACTTCTGGATTACATAGTTCCGGATGTGGTGCATGTGCTCTACAAGGGAAAGATCGTGAAGACAGCAGGAAAGGAACTTGCCGCCGAGGTTGAGGCTCATGGCTACGAGGAATTTGAATAACGGATAATGGAAGGATTCAGGTACATACCCAAGAAACAGCTTTTCGACTGCAGCGTTCCGCTGACGGGAGCGCGCAAGCTTTTTGTCTGGGACGGTGTTCCGGAAGGCCTTCCGTTTGAAAGCGTTTCCGACCTGGACTGCGCCGTTGATTTCGGCATCAGCACCAGGGTGGAAAGAATCCGTTACGCGCCAAAGGAAACGGCATCCGCTCCAAAGGCTACGGTTATCGTTCCAAAGGAAGAAGAAATAACACAGGTGATATCCGTAAGGGTATCTCCATCCCCGCTTTCAGAAAGGACTGTAATAGATTGTCCTTCAGAAGGTAAATACAACGTGGTCCTTTGCTCCCACACTGTGGGTCAGGAGCGTTTCTCCACGAAGGGCAGGATAGAAATCCACGTGGCCAAGGGTGCCAGTCTCGACCTTGTCGTTATGCAGAACGAGAACTCTCTTTCAAGGCACGAGTCAGACTACAGGATAAGGCTGGAAGAAGAATCGTCGCTGAGCCTAAATATAGTTACGCTCCACGCCGGAAACGTGACAAACAGGATTCATTCGCTGATTGCCGGCAAAAAGGCCACATGCAATCTTAACGGACTGTATCTTGCAGACGGGCAGCAGATTGTGGATACGGATGTGGTGCTTGTCCATAATGCAGAGGAAAGCGTAAGCCGCCAGCTGTTCAAGGGAATCCTGGACGGAAATTCAAAGTCCAGGTTTGAGGGAGAAGTCGTGGTAAGCCCGGCAGCGCAGAAGACAGAAGCCTATCAGGCAAACAACAACCTTCTGATTTCAGAGAGCGCAAGGGCTTCGAGCGATCCTCATCTGGTGATTTATGCAGACGATGTGAAGTGCTCTCATGGAAGCACGGCGGGAAGTGTCGGCGACGAGGAACTATTCTACATGCGCAGCCGCGGTATCAGCGAAAAGGAAGCCCGGATTCTCCAGCAGCAGGCCTTTGCGGGAACCGTGCTGGAAAAGGTGGCGCATCCGGAACTCAGGGAGAGGCTTTCCCGCCTGGTGGAAAAGAGGCTGAGGGGAGAGGACACGCTTTGTGCCGGCTGCTCCAAAAGATGTTGCTAAAAACAGACTAGAGATATGAATATCGGAATTGTTGGAACGGGTTATGTCGGGCTGGTTACCGGAGCCTGCTTCTCTGAGATGGGAATGAACGTAACCTGCATAGACATAGACAAGAAGAAGATAGAGATGCTCCAGAGCGGGCAGATTCCAATCTACGAGCCTGGTCTTCAGGAAATTGTTCAGAGGAATTCCAAGAAAGGGAGACTGCATTTCGCCACTGACCTTGCAAGCGTTCTGGACAACCTCAGCGTGGTGTTCGTGGCCGTTGGAACTCCTCCCGGAGAAGACGGAAGCGCAGACCTCAGCTATGTGCTGAATGTGGCATCCGAGTTCGGAAAGAACATCAAGAAATACACCCTTCTCGTTGTCAAGAGCACCGTTCCTGTAGGAACCAGCGTAAAGGTTCGCCGCAGGGTAGAGGAAGAGCTGGAGAAAAGGGGAGCAAAGGTGGAGTTTGATGTAGCCTCCAATCCGGAGTTCCTGAAAGAGGGCGCGGCCATAAAGGACTTCATGTCTCCGGACAGGGTTGTGGTGGGAGTTTCCTCAGAAAAGGCCCGCCATCTTATGGAGAAGATATACAAGCCGTTCCAGATGTCCAAGTACAGGATAATCTTTATGGACATCATGAGCGCCGAGATGACAAAATACGCCTCCAACTCCATGCTTGCCACAAGGATCAGCTTCATGAACGAGATAGCACGCCTGTGCGAAATCACCGGCGCCGACGTTCAGAAAGTCAGGGCCGGAATGGCTGCAGACACCAGAATCGGCAACAAATTCCTATACCCGGGCTGCGGCTATGGCGGAAGCTGTTTCCCTAAAGATGTCAAGGCTCTTATCCGCACAGGAAAGGACAATGGCTACAAGATGAAGATCATCACCGCTGTGGAAGAAGTCAACGAACAGCAGAAAAAGGTGGTTTTCACAAAACTCAAGAAGGCTCTCGGTTCTCTCAAGGGAAAAACCGTGGCTCTCTGGGGCCTTTCCTTCAAGCCGGAAACCGACGACATGAGAGAGGCTCCGTCCGTTGTTACCGCCGAGCTTTTGCTTGAAGCCGGAGCAACCGTGAAAGTCTATGACCCGATAGCGATGGACGAATGCAGGAACAGATATCTCGGAGACCGCGTGATCTATGCAAAGGATATCTACGACTGCGTGCAGGATGCTGATGCAGTGGCTCTTGTCACCGAGTGGAAAGAGTTCAGGGTTCCTGCCTGGGACCGCATCCGCAAGGCTATGAAGGGTAACGTTGTCGTTGACGGAAGAGACATCTACACTCCGTCAGAGGTGCAGTCAATGGGATTTGATTATTACAGCATAGGACGGAATTAAAACCGTTTTGCCATGAAATCTCTTCTGAAAGAATATCAGTCCCGCTTGATAGACGCCAGGTGGAATATCGGAATCGCCGAGACAAATGACGATCTGACAATCCGCAATATCCGTTACATCAAGCATAATCACAAGTTCAACGAATCTTGGTTTGCAGATCCTTTTGTGATAGAGGAAACTGATAGGGATTACATCATCCTGGCAGAGGAGATGCTGGTAGACAAGTCTAGAGGCCGTATCGTAAGACTTACGGTAAATAAAACCGATATGGAACTCAGCGACTTTGATGTTCTGCTTGACCTTGACACCCATTTGTCTTTCCCGAACTATATAAAGACGGAAGACGGCGTTTTCATATATCCGGAAAACGGGGCTTCGGGTGAACTTTCTTTCTACAGATATGGCAATACCCTGGAAAAATGCGGGAAAGTTCTGGAAGAGGCCGTATTTGATTCAACGATATTCTCCGTTGAAGGATCCTATTATTTGCTAGCCACCGAAGCCGCGAATCCTAACGGCAATGTATTGAGCGTTTTCGTCAGCGGCAAGCCACTCTCCGGATACCGGAAGATTCAGGAAATATCCTTTTCGGACAACATAGCAAGAAGGGCAGGAAATGTCTTTATGAACAGGGGCCGGCTTATATCTCCGGCACAGGTATGCAACAAATATTACGGAGAAGGTCTTTCTTTCCAGGAGATTACGGTAAAAGACGGACGTCTGTCTCTTGAAGAAACAAAACGTATGTTTCCTCAGGGTAAAATGCTTTCTCCGGGTTTTCATACGTGGAACTTCCTTCCCGTTTCCAGGAACAAGGTGGTTGTTGACGGATACCGGTTCGGCAGCAAGTTTTTCCACGATTTCTATTTCAAGATCAGGGGACTAGAAGAAATGTAACTATGGAATTTGTTTTTGATTGCCGCTGGACAGACTCTCTTTCCGCATCCGACAGATATGTGGAAGACTTCCTGTATGTGATGGCTACAACCTGGAATGTCGCCGACACCGAAGAATTGAGGAAGAATTTCGAAAACCGCTATTTCCATAACATCTATGGCCCGTCTCTGCTGACGGTAATTTATTGCGAGGGAAAACCTGCCGGATCCGGAGCGATGTGGAGAAACGATATCGGAGGCAGAATCGCATATCAGCGTATTGATACCTGCACCCTAGAGGCATACAGGGGGCACGGCTTATTCCGCAAAGCCATAGAAAAGGAACTTTCCCTGATCGGCGAAGACACGCTTTCTTACGGCTTTGCAAACCCGAGCAGCCTTGCCGGATATCTTAAGTTCGGCTGGAAAGTCCTGAAGGCCGATAGGGTAAAGATAATGTTCAGCTCCAAGAAGTATCTGAAGCGGAATCCATCAAAAATAGATGCGGCCTATGCCGAATGGTATCTAGTTACTTTCCGTGAAAAGATATTCAGGATTAAAAGAGGCGGAACGGATTTTCTGGTTATGCCTACCAGCCGGCCAAGAATATATCAAGTTATAGGGGCGGCGGAAAAAGGCGCAGAAAAATTCTTTAAACCTGCCCCTTCTTTGAGCGTTCTTGTTTACAGTTCGATCCCGACGGAAATAGATTCTTCAGACCAGGGAAACATAGTGGTGACCCGTTTCAAGGGAGACGTCATTCCACTGTGGAAATGCGATGCCCTATAAGATGAAAAACTAAAAAGCCGCACTCCGAAGAGGGCGGCTTTTTAAATACTAAAACCTAAACCTACACCTTAAAGATGCCATTATTGGAAAATTCGTTGCACCAAGGGCAAAAAATTATTAAATTTGAGAGTTAAAGCGATTTGAAATCAATGAGTATGGATAAAGATACAAGCTTGAGACACAAATTACTGAAAAAACTATCCTCCGCGATAGTAAATTTCAGGTTTCTCAACAGGTGGCTTGTTCTTCTTATGGATCTCGTCCTTGCCACCGGCGCGGCCTTGCTGGCCTTTGTCATAGTGGCATATCTGATAGACCAGTACCATTTTGTCCAGATAGGAGTCAGAGCTGCAATCCTTTCTTTCTTCACCAGCCTGGTGGCATTCCTTCTTACGGGAACATACAAGGGAATCCTGCGTTACACCACATCCCAGGAAGTATGGAAACTTTGTTATGCCACCATAGTCAAGATGGCCATAGAGATTCCGCTAATCCTGCTTTTCCGCAAGCATCTTGGTTTCGGTCCGGAAACATCAAACGCCAAAATCCTGCTGGTAGAATTTCTGAATCTGGGAACAACCCTTTCTTTCCTGGCTTTCTCCAGAGCTTTTCTGGTGGCGCTTTTCAGGTACAGCTCCAGTATGCAGCACGTTGAAATCAGCAATATCCTTGTTTACGGAACGGGAGACAGCAGCATTTCCTGCATTCAGTATCTTGAGAATATCCATAACGCTTCATACAATGTTGTGGGCCTTATCCAGCTTACAGACAAGATCAAATACCATAACATTGCCGGCAAGAAGGTGTTGTACGTAAAGGATTTGGAATATCTGGAGAAGATAATAGACAAGAAGAACGTCAAGGCGATAGTATTCCCGTCCCAGATATCCGCCGTAAACCAGAAAGACAATCTGGTGCCGTTTGCCCTCAAGCGCGGGATAAAGATTTTCGCCGTACCGGAAACAAGCGAAATTGCCGGAGGTTCAACGATAACCGCCCCTCTCAAGGAAATCAGGATCGAAGACCTTCTGGGCAGGGATGAGGTTGAGATTGACCAGGCGGCCGTTTCCGCATTCCTTAAAGGCAAGAGGGTTATGGTTACGGGAGCCGCGGGAAGCATAGGCAGCGAGCTATGCCGCCTCATCAGCGGGTTTGACGTGGAGAAGCTGGTTATGCTGGACAGTGCGGAAACGCCGATGCACAACCTTACCCTGGAACTCAACGGAGGAATAAAGGATTCTGACAAGTTCGAATTTTTCATCTGCGATGTAAGGAACGATGTTCGCCTGGAAAGGGCCTTCAACCTCTGGCATCCGCAGATCATTTTCCATGCCGCCGCCTACAAGCACGTCCCTATGATGGAGCTTAACCCTACTGAGGCTGTTAGGGTAAATGTGTTGGGAACCAGAAATATAGCTCAGCTGGCCGTTCAATACGGAGTGGAGAAGATGATAATGGTATCCACAGACAAGGCCGTCAACCCGACCAACGTCATGGGCGCCAGCAAGAGGATCGCGGAGATATATACCCAGTCCCTGTCAAGGGCCATCATGAACAAGGAGGTTGAGGGAACCACCAGGTTCATCACCACCAGGTTCGGCAACGTTCTTGGCAGCAACGGTTCCGTTATTCCTCGCTTCAAGGAGCAGATAGCAGCCGGAGGTCCGGTAACCGTAACACACAAGGATATAGTCAGATATTTCATGAGCATCCCTGAGGCCTGCCGCCTTGTTCTGGAGGCCGCGACCCTCGGGCAGGGCTACGAGATCTTTGTATTCGATATGGGCAAGCCGGTAAAGATTTCAGACCTTGCGGAGAATATGATAAGGCTTGCCGGCTATACTCCGGGTGTGGACATAAAGATCGAGTATACGGGCCTGCGTCCTGGAGAAAAGCTTTACGAGGAGCTTCTGAACACCAAGGAGAACACCCTTCCGACAACCAACAAGAAAATATTCCTTGCCAAGGTGAGGGAATTCCCTTACGCGGAAGTGGACAAGGATGTCAAGGAACTCATCGATATGGCCTCCAGGGTGGACATCATATCCACGGTCAGGAAAATGAAGAAGATGGTTCCGGAATACAAGTCCAGGAATTCCGTTTTCGAGCAGCTGGACAAGATGATAATGGAGGCTTCCACCGGGAACGGCCCCCAGCCAACAGAATAACGACAGATTGAATGCTTCAGGATTCCGACAATAAACGGGTTGCTAAAAATTCCATCATGCTCTATCTGAGGATGCTGGTAACCATGGTTGTCGGTTTCTACACATCCAGGGTTGTACTTCAGGTCCTTGGAGAAGAGGACTTCGGAGTCTACGGCCTGGTCGGCGGAATCGTAGGAATGCTTGCATTTCTCAATTCCACTATGAGCGGCGCCACCTCCCGCTTCCTGACCTTTGAATTGGGAAGGGGAGACAAGCAGAGTCTCAACTCTACATTCGACTCAGCCCTTATCGTCCATATCTGGATAGCCTTGATTGTTTTCGTGATTGCGGAAACGGCCGGCCTCTGGTTCGTCAACCACAAGCTCGTGATCCCGGCAGAAAGGATGATAGCCGCCAATTGGGTTTACCAGTGCGCCATCATTTCCGTGGTGATAAGCATCGTCCAGGTTCCGTATGTTGCCAGCATCGTGGCTCACGAGAAGATGGGTGTCTACGCCTATGTGGACATAATCAACGTTACGATGAAACTGGCCATCGTCTTCATCCTGATGCATTCCACCTGGGATAACCTCATTCTCTATGCGGTTCTGATGATGGTGATAACCCTGCTGACCGGTCTTATCTACCGCAGATATTCAGTACGCCATTTTGAGGAATGCCGCTACACCCATCAGAACACCAAGGAAATGTCCAAGGACATAGTATCGTTCTTCGGATACAATATGTTCGGTAACTTCGGCGTCATTTTCAATATGCAGGTTACCAACATATTGATCAATAATTTCTTTGGACTCGTATATAATGCCGCATCAAGCATATCCGCCACCGTGAGCAATGTGGTCAGTTCCTTCTCCAACAACACCATCATTGCCTTCCGCCCGCCGATAACCAAGTCCTATGCGGCTAAGGAACTGGACAAGTCCGAGGACTTTATGATTCTTGGAATGCAGATGTGCCTTTTCTTCTTTGCCCTGTTTGCCATTCCGGTGACAGTTGAAGTAAAGACGCTTCTGAGGATCTGGCTCGAGAAAGTTCCTGACCAGAGCGATGTGTTCTGCCGCCTTATGATAACGGGCCTGCTGTTCGAGACCATCAGGAGGGTATGCCTTATAAGCATACACGCAACCGGAAAGGTCAGGATTGTAAGTTTGTGCATAGGAGTGTTGCTGACCCTCAATCCGTTCATCGTATACATTGTTTTCAGGCTGATACCTGTCGTGAGCCTTGCTTATGTGAGCAACGTGTTCATAAACATGATATTGGCCCTGATTATCATGCTCCTTGTAAAGAAGCAGATTCCGGAATTTTCGCTCCGGCGCCTGATCGTGTGCGTGCTGAAGATGCTTATGGTGATTTTTATCGCGATGATGGTTGTCTATCTTTCCGTAAGGAGTCTTCCTGCAAATCTGCTAAGGGTCCTGATATCCGCCGTGATGTCTACGGTCCTGCTGAGCGCAGGAACATATTTCTTCTGCCTGGACAAGAGCAAGAGGCAGTGGGTGGTATCTTTTATTAAAAACAAATTTAAAAGGACTCGCTAAGATGAAGAACATATTGATGCTGGAACCGTCCATAGGATCGGGAAATCTTGGAGACCAAATAATTACAGAATGTGTGAGAAAGGAAATAGAACCGATGTTTCCGGGTTATTATTTCTTCCCTTTCCCTACACAGCTGGCCTCTTTCCATTGGTATCAGGTGGCTCGCGGATCTTCAGTGCTCAAGATGTACAGCAACAGCGACTTTAAGTTTGTGGGCGGCTCCAATCTCATGGTTAAAAACTTGTTGACCCATTATCCGCAGTGGAATATAAACCTGTTCAACTATCAGCCTTTCAAGGGCTCTGTTCTTGTTGGGGTAGGAGCCGGTGCCGGAAACAAGTCAAACGGATATACCCGCTACATTTACCGACATATGCTTTCATCTGTTTTCTTCCATAGCGTAAGGGATGAGCGTAGCCGGGAATTTGTGGAAAGCCTGGGGCTTAAAGCTATCAATACCGGATGCGTCACGATGTGGATGCTGACCCCGGAGTTTTGTGCCGGGATTCCTTCCAAAAAGGCGGAAGAGGTGGTCTTTACCCTTACCGCAACAGGAAGAGAGCCTGACAAGAGAGACCAGAAGATCATAGATGTTCTGAAAAACAACTACAGGAAAGTCTGGTTCTGGCCGCAGGGATACATGGATAGAGATTATATCCGCAACTATGAGAATATTGAGGGTATAGAGATTCTTGAAGCTACGAAACAGGCATACGATGATTTCCTGACAACTCACGATACGGACTATGTCGGCACCCGCCTGCACGGAGGTGTCTATGCGATGAGGCATAGGAGAAGGGCCATCATTATCGCGATAGACGAAAGGGCAAGAAGCATCAATGAGGGAAACCATCTTAACTGCGTTGACAAGGAAAATCTGGACGCACTGGAACCTATGGTCCAAAGCGAGTTCAAGACAGAAATCAAAATGGATTTCGACGCTATAGCAAGGTGGAAGAACCAATTCATAACAAAGGAGAAATAGATATGGCTTTGAAAAATCTCATTCTGGACAAAGTTGTTGTCGCCGGCAACAAGGTGGAATATCCGTTCAAGGCGGTTGAGCCTCTGAAGAAATATTTTACCAAAGACAAGATTACCATTGAGTATGACACGGATATGTCCAATGTTCCTGAGAGCATATTGTCCATTCCGTTCATAGGGGGACTGGCTGGCCTTATGTGGCTGGCGGACATTGAACTGTGGGTGAACGACCTGGACCAGACCTTCTACGAGGCTTTCTTCAGGATCAAGAGAGCTTACCAGGAAATGCATTCAGACCTTCCTCTAAAGGGCGAGCTTGTTCCGTGCAGGTTCATCAAGAACTACACTCCGTCTTCCGGCAAGAGCCTCCTTCTTTTTGGCGGCGGAATAGACTGCCAGTCTTCATTTATCCGCAACGAAGAAAGGATAACAGACGTGCTGAACATTTACGCTTGGCTGGACGATATCGCTGAGGACAATAAAGTAGACCGCCACGATGACGAGTTCACAAGAAAATTCTGCCAAGTGGCCGGCAAGACGCCAAGGCATATAAGATCGGACTTTTTCAAGGTTCTCAACATAGCGCAGATAGACAAAGACTTCAAGAAGTCGTTCCATACAAATTACTGGTACGGATTCCTTCACTCGATGGCTTTTATCTCGATGGGAATCCCGATGGCTTTTGAAAAAGGTCTAGACCGGATAATCATTGCCAGTTCTTTCCGTAAGGGAATCCAGGGCTATTGCACGTCGTTCATTACTACAGACAGCCAGTGGAGGTGGGCTGAAAACGGGACCACGCTGCACGATGGATTCGAACTCATACGGCTTGAGAAAGTGAGACTGCTTGTAGAGTATCAGAAAAAGAACGGGAAGGCCCTTCCGCTTCACGTCTGTTCTTTCAAGGACCACGAGTGCTGCGTATGCGACAAATGTTTCCGCAGCGTAGTGCAGATAGTGGCCGAGGGTGGGGATCCGAGGGACTTCGGCTTTGACATAAAGGGTTCTCTGAAGGATTTCTACAGCAAAGCCGCGCCGGAGAATGTGTATCTTTGGGAATTGCCGAAGGAAAGAGACCGCTACTGGCCGCCTACGATGGCAAGGATGAAAGAGAATTATGAGAACATAAAAGAGAAGGATTTTGTAGACTGGTTTACAACATACGACTTCAACAAGGCGTATAAAGATGGGATAAGAAACTATTACAAGAAGAATTTCTGGAGCATACTGAAGAGAAAGCTGACGGGAAAATAGGATGAAGAAAAGGATATTCATAGCAATCCACTATATGGAGATAGGCGGGGCTGAAATCAGTCTCGTGGGCCTTCTGCATTCTCTGGATTACTCCAGGTATGATGTGGATTTGTTTGTATACCGCCACGTCGGCGAGCTTATGGAATATATTCCTTCCGAGGTTCGCCTTCTTCCGGAAGACGGCACTTACGCTCATCTGGAAAGTCCTGTCAGGAAGGCCATCGTGGACGGATATATATCCTTGGCCCTGAGCCGCCTGAAGGCCAGATGGCAGTTCCGTTCCTATTGCCGCCGCTATAACCCGAAAGATGATTTCGCCCATCACCAGATAGTGGCCAGGGCGACGATCGGTAACCTGCCTTCCCTTGAAAAATATGGGGAATACGATCTTGCCGTCAGCTTCCTCCAGCCTCATAACATTGTTCTGGAGAAAGTCAGGGCAAAGAAGAAGATATGCTGGATACATACGGATTACAGCACGGTTTCGGTAAATGCGGAGCACGATCTTCCGGTATGGAGCGGATATGACCATATCATCTCCATCTCCGATTCGGTAACGGAAGGTTTCCTGAAAGTGTTCCCTTCGCTGAAGGAAAAGATAGTCCTCATGCACAACATCCTTCCAAAGAAGTTTGTTGAGGATCGCGCAGAGATGATTCCGGTGGAGGAAGTTGCCCGGGAAATGCCGAAAGAGGGCGGGATTGTCAACCTTCTGTCCGTAGGGCGCTATTCTCCGGCCAAGAACTACGACAATGTTCCGGATATCTGCCGCCGCATCAGGGAAGCTGGCTGTAACGTCAGATGGTACATAATAGGCTACGGGACGGAGGAGGATTTGATCCGCACGAGAATAGCGGAAACCGGAATGGAGGGCTTTGTGGTGCTTCTTGGAAAGAAGACGAATCCTTATCCTTACATCAAGGCTTGCGATATTTATGTACAGCCATCCAGGTATGAGGGCAATTCCGTAACCGTCAGGGAGGCGCAGATGCTGCGCCGCCCGGTGGTGGTAACAAACTATCCGACGGCCGGATCCCAAGTGGTAAACGGAAAAGATGGAATAATAGTTCCGATGGATAACGGAGGATGTGCGGCGGGTATCGCCGAGATTATAAAAAATACGGAATTGCGGGAAAGGATAGAAGTGAATCTTTCTGCATCCGATTATTCGAACGAAGATCAGGTCAAGATACTTGAGACGCTTATAGGCTGATATTATGGGAAATTTACAGGCGCTATTTTATTATCCGATATTCCTGACAGTAATGCTGGTGGTTGTTATCGTGCATTTCTACCGCCTGTATCCGATGGACACGGATTCCCTCCTGGACAAGAAAAAACCGATGGCTCTGGTTACTATTCTGATGGTAGCCACCATTCTTTTTCTTGGACTCAGGCCTATATCTGGAAGGGCATTCGGAGACACGTCCACCTATGCGGCGGTGTATATGCTGATGACAGATGACTTGCTGTTGCCTGACTACACCAGGGGAGACTGGCTGTTCAACTTCATAATGTACAGCTGTTCCAAGATAATGAGCGTACAGTATTTCTTCCTTTTGATAGAAGTGCTGTACATAGTTCCGGTATATTTCGCCTGCAGGCGCTTTTCCAAGGAAAACGGAGCCACTCTGATTATTTTCTTCCTGACAGCCTTCTCTTTCTTCTCATACGGAACCAACGGAATCCGAAACGGAGCGGCGGCCAGCATATTTATCCTTGCGCTGAGCTTTATGAAGGGAGACAGGACCTGGGAGAAAATCACGTATCTGATACTGTGCTTTGTCTCATACAACCTTCACCACTCTATGGCGTTGCCAATTATGGCATCCATTGCGGCTTATTTCATAAGAAACCCGAGACTGATGTTCTATTTCTGGGTTGCATCCATCGTGTTGAGCTTCGCTATAGGAGGATCTATTTCCGAGATATTCTCCGGACTTGGATTTGACGAACGTCTCAACACCTACATAACTGGCGAGACCGTGGATGATCTTGTTGTGAAGGATGTGTTCCGATGGGACTTCCTGCTGTATTCTTCCATGCCAATTATTCTGGGTTGGTATGTGATATTCAGAAGGAGGATTTACACGAAAACGTATGCGATATTGCTGGGAACGTACATATACGCAAACGCATTCTGGGTAATGGTTATCCGTGCGGCATTCTCCAACAGGTTCGCATATTTGAGCTGGTTCCTCTATCCGATAGTCTTGGCTTATCCGATGCTGGTTATGCCGGTGTGGAAAGACAAGCCGGGACTTAAGCTTGGAATTATCATGGTCGGTCATATGGCCTTTACGATATTGATGTGGTACCTGACGGGAAGATATTAGAAATGAAGATACTGTACGTCATAACATCGCTGAGGACGGGAGGAGCGGAAAAGCTCGTGGTGCAGCTCTCTGAATTCATGAAAAACAGAGGGCACGAGGTGGAGGTTGCACTGTTTGACGGGGAAGACGCTCCTTTCAAGAGAGAATTGGAGGCTTCCGGGGTCAAGGTCCATAGCTTCGGTGTCGGAAAGAGCGTGTATTCGCCGAAGATGCTTTTCAGCCTGAAAAAGCTGATAAAGGAGGGTGGCTATGATATCGTTCATACCCACAATTCTTCTCCGCAGATTTTTGCCGCGGTGTCAAAGGCGATGATTGGCGGAAAGAAGACAAAGTACATACATACCGAGCACAACACGACCGGGCGGAGGCGCACCTGGTATTTCCGGGCGATAGACAGGTGGACCTATGGAAAATTTGCAAGGAATATCTGCATATCGGACAAGGCTTATGACAACCTGGCCGCACACCTTAACAGCAAGAAGATAGCGCTTCAGACAATAAAGAACGGGGCGGATATTTCCCGTCTTGTCGCAGCCGAGCCCGAACCGGAGTTAAGAGAAGGTTGCCCAAGGAATGTGGTTGTTATGGTAGCAGCCTTCCGCCCGCAGAAAGACCAGGATACTCTGGTAAGGGCAATGAGGTTGCTCGGCGACGACTATTGCCTGTGGCTGGTGGGTGGAGACCAGAGGTTGGAGGAAGTGAAGGCCCTTGCCAAGGAGCTTTCTCTTGAAGGGAGGGTGAGATTCTTTGGCGTCAGGACGGATGTCCCACAGATATTGAAGACGGCCGACGTGGTGGTAATGAGCTCACACTACGAGGGTCTTTCCCTTTCCAGCATAGAGGGTATGGCGGTCGGAAAACCGTTCATAGCTTCCGATGTGGACGGGCTGAGGGAGATTGTAAGCGGGGCGGGAATACTTTTCCCCGAAGGTGACGACAAGGCCCTGGCGTCTGAAATTGAAAAAGTTTGCTCCGACAGTGATTATGCAAAGAAGGTGGCCGAATCCTGTCTTGAAAGGGCCTGGGAATATGATTTCGGGAAGATGGCCCATGCATACGAAAACGTTTATAAGGAAGTTCTGAGATGAGCGGAAAGAAGAAAATAATAAGGATAACCAACATTCCCGTGTCTTTGAATGTCTTTTTCAAGGATCTTCTGAAGGAACTTTCAAAAGACTACGAGATTGTGGCTCTTTCTTCTCCGGGCAAGGATCTTGAGGAGGTGGCTGAAAGGGAAGGTGTCAAGACCATTGCGGTTCCGATAGAAAGGCGCTTGTCTCCATTCAAGGATGTCGTAACCCTTTTCCGGCTGATAAAAGTCTTCCGCAAAGAAAAGCCGGATATGCTTCACAGCATGGGACACAAGGCGGCCATCATCGGGCAGTTTGCCGCAAAGCTAACAGGTGTTAAATACCGTGTCCACACTTTTACCGGATTGGCTTTTCCAACCGCCACGGGATTTTCCCGCTATGTCCTGAAGAAGGTGGACAAGTTTATCTGCTGGTGTTCCACTGATATCCTGCCGGAAGGCAAGGGTGTGTACAATGACCTTAAAAACAATAAGATAACCCGCAAGCCGCTGAGGATATTGGGAAATGGAAACATAAGGGGCATAGACCTTTCCGTCTATGACCGCACACCGGAGGTTGAGGCTGAGGCGGAAAAATTAAGAGACGGAAAAACCTTTACCTTTGTATTTGTGGGCAGGGTTGTCACAGACAAGGGCATCAACGAACTGGTTGACGCTTTTTGCCGCCTGAACGAAGAATATCCGCAGACAAGGCTTCTTCTGGTGGGGGACCGGGATAACGGAATCAATCCGATAACCGCGAAGACATCAGAAAAAATTGCGTCTTCCGGAAGTATCGTTGAAGCCGGTCTTCAGAAAGACGTGAGGCCGTGGTATGCCGCCGCAGACTGCTTTGTGCTGCCAAGCTACAGGGAAGGATTCCCGAATTCCGTGATAGAGGCCGGAGCTATGGGGCTTCCAAGTGTTGTAACCGACATTAACGGAGCAAACGAAATAATAATCGTAGAGAAAAACGGGCTCATAGTTCCCGCCAGGGATGCCACTGCGCTTTACTCGGCGATGAAGAGAATGATAGAGGACAAGTCCTTTTATGAAAGCGCGAAGGCTTGCGCCAGGGAGCTTGTAGCTTCCAGATATGAAAGAGGCTTCGTGTGGAAATGCCTGAAAGATTTTTACAGGGAGAAACTGGGATGAAAAAAGGCTGGCGCATATACAGGGATTTCTTCAAAAGGGTGCTGGATTTTGTGATAGCCCTTGTGGGGCTGGTGTGCATAAGCTGGCTGCTTTTGATATTTATTGTGCTGCTACATTTTGCCAACAAGGGGGCGGGAGTATTCTTCCTCCAGGAACGGCCGGGTAAGGACGCCAGGATATTCAAGGTCATAAAGTTTAAGACTATGACTGACGAGAGGGATGAAAACGGGGAACTTCTTCCGGATGAGAAAAGGATAACCAGAATAGGGAAGATAGTGCGGTCAACCTCCATCGACGAACTGCCTCAGCTGATAAATGTGCTTAAGGGAGATATGTCTCTGATCGGGCCACGGCCTCTTCTGGTGCAATACTTGCCTCTCTACAGTCCCGAGCAGGCAAGAAGGCATGAGGTCAGGCCGGGAATATCCGGCTGGGCCCAGTGCCATGGCAGAAACGCCATCAGCTGGGGAGAGAAATTCAGGCTGGACGTGTGGTATGTGGACCATTGCAGCCTTTGGGTAGATTTGAAAGTGATATTTATAACGATATACAAAGTTTTCAAGCGGGAAGGCATATCCAAAGAGGGTATGGTTTCCATGGAACTGTTTAACGGACATAATTGATTATGAAGCATTTGGTTATTATCGGCGCCGGAGGGATGGGCCGTTGTGTTTATTGCATTGCAAAAGATGCCTTCGGCTATGGAGAGGAGTTTGACATTAAGGGTTTTCTGGATGACAATCCAAAATCCCTGGATGGTTTTGAAGGTTATCCCCCGCTTATTTCCAGTATCAGCGATTACAAGATCGAGGAAGATGATGTGTTCGTATGTTCTTTTGGAGACACCAAGACCAAGAAACGGATAAGTAGTGAAATGAAGGATAAGGGAGCCGTATTCCAAACCATTATCAGCAAGAAGGCCTGCGTCAGCCAGAATGTGGAGATAGGAGATGGCTGTATAATTGCCGAAATGGCGATGATTTGCCCGGATGTTGTCATCGGCGCACACACGCTGATACTCAACTTTGCAGTTATCGGCCACGACTGCAAGATTGGCGAGTGTTGCAGGATAGATACACATTGCACCATGGTCGGCGGTACCGTTCTTGAATCCGCGGTAACCGTTCATACGAGTTCCGTGATAAACCATAACGTGACGGTTGGCGAGGGCGCTATGGTTGGAGCATGCAGTTTTGTTATCATGAACGTTAAGCCGGAGACCACAGTATTTGGCAATCCGGCAAAGAAAATAGGATAGGAGGAATCTTCCATGAAGTATGAAGACATTTACATTGGGCAGAAAGAGGTCTTGAGGCATAAGGTAACCCAGGCCGACATAGACAAATTCGTGGACTTGTCAGGAGACGACAACAAACTTCACGTAGACAAGGATTTTGCCGCAAAGACAAGTTTCCGCAAGCCTGTTGTCCACGGGATGATCGGGGCAAGTTTCATCTCCACGATGATAGGAACCAGGATTCCGGGCGACGGTGCTCTCTGGTTTTCCCAGACCCTTGAATTTTTGCTGCCAGTAAGGATCGGCGACGAGATTTCCGTTATCGCTGAGGTTACAAAGAAAATAGACAAGGAAAAGATTATAGAGCTCAACATTGAAATCCAGAACCAGAACCGCCAGGTTGTGACACGCGGAACTTCCAAGGTTAAGGTTTTGGAAGAGTTGGTCCAGGCAGCCGAACAGGTTCTTCAGGAACAAGTGCAGAAAACCGCTCTTGTAGTCGGTGCTACGGGAGGCATTGGTTCCGCCGTTTCCCTCCAGCTGGCCAAAGACGGATACAATGTGGTCCTTCACTACAACAGCAACAGGGACAAGGCGCTTGCGCTGAAAAATGAAATAGAGAAGGACGGACAGGGCAAGGCTGTTGCCCTGGCGGCAGATATAAACCGCGAGGAGGATATCGATGAACTTATTGGCCAGGCCATGAGGGAATTCGGCAGGATAGACTGCTTTGTCAACTGTGCCTCGACTCCAATCCCTTACATTGGTTTTGCCGATCTGAAGTGGGATGATTTCCTCTCACAGTTCAACCTGAACATAAAGGCGAACACGGCGTTCTTGCAAAAGATAATTCCGCAGATGGTAGAAAGAAAAGCCGGAAAGATAATCTTCATAAGCAGCGAGGTCGCCGACAAGCCGAGAAAGAAATGGACACATTATACCGCAGCAAAGTGCGCCCTTGAAGGATTTGCAAAATCTCTGGCAGAGGAGTTCTCTCCTTCCGGAATAAACGTCAACATGGTTTCCCCGGGCCTTGTGGCCACGGACCTTACCGCTGACATTCCGGAGAAACTGAAACTTTTGTCCGCCATGCAGACTCCGCTGCGCAGGCTTTGCACCGCGGAGGATGTGGCCGGCGCGGTTTCTTTCCTTGCCTCTGATAAGGCCGGATACCTCAGCGGAGAAGTTATCCGCGTCAATGGCGGACAGGTCATGATTTGATATATGGAAAAGATAAAATACAGCGAGATATTAAGGTCCAGCCTGAAACTTAAGAAAGAAGTTTCTTCCCAGAAACCCTATAACCTTAGGATCCTGAGTAACGTAACCTGCAATATGCTGGGTGATGTGATTGCTTACGGTCTTTACGGTCAGGGAGTTAATGCGAAGGTTTCTCTGGGGAACTATGACAATATCCTTCAGGACAGTTTCAGTGCGGAGGACCAGCAGGCCGTGATAGTCCACTATGACCTTTATGGAATCCTTGGGAAGAAGGATGTCTACTGTGAAGACCTTGCCGCAGACCAGATTCGCGATATCGAGGAAACGCTGACGGGAGAACTGGGAATGATCATCCGGAATCTCTCCAAGGTCCCTTGTGTGATCTTTGACAGTTTCTCTTCCGCAGCCTGGGCGGTAAACCCTCTGCGCCGGAATCTGGTCAGGGAACTGGCAGGCCGCCTGAACGAGTTCCTGGAGCAGAACCGGACATCCAACATGACGGTTGCAGACATAGACTGGGTTATCCGTTCCACGGGTTACGAGTCTTCTTTCGACTTCAAACTGTACAATCTGACAAAGACCCTGTACACCATAGATTTCAACCTGGAGTACTCGAGGATGATATTCCCTCTGCTGCTGAAGGTTACAGGACACGGAAAAAAGGCTGTTATCTTTGATTGCGACAACACTCTTTGGAAGGGAATCCTTGGAGAGGACGGTTTTGACGGAATAGACATGTCTTTCCATTCCAAGGCCGGCAGCTTTTACCATCAGGTGCAGCAGATGGCCGTATGGCTCAGCAAGCACGGTTTGCTTATAGGCCTGTGCAGCAAGAACAATCCAGAAGATGTCCAGCAGGTTGTGGATACCCATCCGGACATGGCGCTGAAAAACGAAAACATCGTGGTAAGCGAGGTGAACTGGAATGACAAGGCATCCAACCTGAAACAGATAGCGTCCGAACTGAACATCGGTCTGGACAGCCTGGTATTCGTGGACGATTCCCCTTTCGAGATAAATCTTGTAAGGGAGCAGTTGCCGCAGATAACCTGTCTTCAGGTTCCCGAGGCTGTTGAAAACTATCCGCGGGAATTCGCCCGTCTTTTAAACACGTATTTTTTCATTGGTTCCGGCAAGGCAGATCTTGAGAAGACCCTGCAGTATAAGCAGCAGGCACAGAGAAACAAGTCCATGCGCGAGTTTACCGATATGGACAGCTATCTCAAATCGTTGAACATTAAGATAGATCTCAACATAGACCAGGCTCCCGAAACGGAACGTGTTGCCCAGCTTACCCAGAAAACAAACCAGTTCAACCTTTGCACCAACCGGTACACGGAAAGCCAGATAGAAGATATCCTCAAATCCGGAGACCGCCACTTCATTTCAGCAACCGTATCTGACAAGTTCGGAGATTCGGGCCTTACCGGAGTGGTGATAGTTTCGCGTGACGGGCAGGATGCAAGGATAGACGATTTCCTTATGAGCTGCAGGATTATGGGACGCAATATCGAGAGGGTGATTATGGATTCTGTAGTTGTCCTTCTCCGCGATATGGGATGCCAGACCATCAGATCCAGATACATTCCTACCCAGAAAAACAAGCCCGTTTCCGATTTTTACGGCCAGTGCGGCTTCTGCCTTCAGGAAGAGAATGGCGGCATTAAGGATTATACCCTTCAAATAGACAAATATATCCCTAGCGGGATTTCATACATGGAAACCACGGTAAATAACTAGCAATTGAAATATGGAACAGAACCCTAATTTGGAAGAAAGGCTCAAGGATGTGATGAGCGCCGTTTTTGAGGTGGAGCCTTCTGAAATCAACGAAGAATCATCCCAGGACAACATATCCGGCTGGGATTCCGTAAAAAGCCTTGCGCTCATAGTGTCTTTGGAGGAAGAGTTTGGAGTGAGCATTCCTTTGGAAGAGGTTGTCAACATGACCAATTTCAAATATATAAAGCTCACCATTGAAGAACTTCTGAAATAACCGGAATATCTGGCGATGGAAGAAAGGGACCTGGAAATAAAATTCTGCGATTTTTCTGACGGGAAAGACCTTGAGAGGCTGATAGCCACTCAGAATGAAGTTTACCGCCAGAGGGGTCTGAAATTCACTCCGGAGGACTTCGGATACTGGTATGCAGACAATCCGGAAGGCCGCGTCATTTCTTTCAACGCAATGGACGGAGACAGGATCGTAGCCCACGAGGCCCTGGTTCCTGAACTTATGGAAGTAGATGGCCGGACGGTAAAATGCCTCCGTTCGATGGGAAGCGTAACCCTTCCCGAATACAGGGGAAGGAAGCTTCTGGCCATACTTACAAACAAATGCATAGAGGAGGCGCAAAAGAGGGGCTATGAGTTTGTTTACGGAATAGCAAACGGGAACAGCATACACACCTTCCTGAAATATTGCGGGTTCTCTCTTGTGGGAAAGCTGGATGTGAAATTCGGCTTCGGGAAGATAAGGGAGCCTAAGGGAAAGGTTTACCGCAGGGCTTGGACTCCGGAGTCTTTGGCCTGGCGTACGGGGAATCCCAAAAATTTCCGCAGGGGTAACCTGGTTTTGACCCGGTTCAAACCGGGAGTGTCCGCCGTTATGGGAACCATAGACGAAAGCCTTTTGGACAAGGTGCCTTCCCTGAAGAAAGGCTGCCGGATGGCCGTCCGTCTTTATGTCGGGATGGGGGCGGATGTTCCGCCAACGTTCCTTAAGGTTCCAAAGTTTGTGAAACATTCTCCGTTCAACCTGATATTCCGCGATTTGACAGGAGGACAGATTCCGCAGATGACATCTTCGAACCTGTTCTACCAGCTTATGGATTTTGATGTTGCCTAGAGTATGAATATCCTCACGTTCGATATAGAAGAATGGTTTGTATGGGAAGAGCTTTGCCGTTTTTCTCCGCAAAGGCGCAAGGAATATGACGACATGCTTGCCCGCCTTCTGGATCTTCTGGAAGAGCGCGGCATAAAGGCCACTTTCTTCTGCGTGGGAATGATGGGGAAAAACTTTCCGGATGTTGTCAGGAAAATCAGGGAGAAGGGGCACGAAATAGGATGTCATTCAAATGTCCACACCTGGCTTAACAAGATGACTCCCGAAGAATGTCTGGAAGATACTCGCCAGGCCCTAGACAACCTCCAGCAGTGCATCGGGGAAAAAGTGCAGAGCTACAGGGCCCCGGCATTTTCCGTAGGGGAAGACAGCAGATGGGTTTTCGACATCCTTTCCGAGTGCGGAATTACCAGGGATTCTTCAGTGTTCCCGGCCGGAAGGGATTTCGGAGGATTCCCTTCTTTCGGGGAAGACGCCCCGTCTCTGATAGAAACAAACAACGGCGTCATAAGAGAGTTTCCGATATCGGTAACGTCATTTTTTGGCAGGAAAACAGCTTTCTCAGGAGGTGGATACTTCCGCTTCTTCCCATACGGGTTTGTTTCCCGGAGAATGAAGAAGAGAGATTACAATATCTGCTATTTCCACATGTCCGACTTTGTAAAGGAAAAGAAATTCACAAAGGAGGAATATGAGACCTATTTCAAGGAAAAGGCAAGCAGCCTGTCTCTGTTTACCAGATCGGTGAAAATGAATTTTGGCAAGGAGAGGTCCTGGACAAAATTTTCGAGATTGCTGGAAGATATCCGCTTTGTCACGTTAGAAGAAGCAGACAAGCTTATACAGTGGTAATCAGCAACGTCCGCCAGTTATCACCCCGAGTAAACTTGGGGTGATTTTTTTCATTATCCAGTAGACCGCAAGGCAGAGGGCAACGCTAATGGCAAGGCATGCGAAATAGAGAACCGTTAACTGAATGTCTCCGGAAACGCCGGTTTTTTGCATCACGATGTGAGGCAGGAGCTTTACCAGATAACCGTGTGAAGCGTAGAGGAAGAAAGTTGCTCCGCCGAGGAAAATCCAAAGCCGACTACCGTTCTCTTTTTTGGAGAATCTGGCCGCAATGCAGAAGCAAAGCAAAACAGCGGCAAGTGTGTAAATGCGGATGAACGGCTGATACAGGGAATGGCCCCTGAGAAACCACGCGGCGGCGATTCCCGCAACGACCACCGGCAGCAGAATGTAAACAGCATTCTTGTTTCCAAGAATCTTTTGGTCAAACTCTTTCCCCGAGACAACAGTCCAGGCTCCGAGGCAGAAGAAGAATATCGCCCTCGGAGAAAATCCCGCAACTCCGTAAACCCATCTTGGAACGCCCTCGAATCCTGCTGCCAGCCACCAGGCGCATAGAGGGAGCAAAATCCATCCCCTTGTCTTTTTCAGGAGGAACAGGATAACCGGAGACAACAGGAAAAGAACCATCGCGTCCCTGATAAACCAGAACGGGAAATAAACAGGGTCTCCAACGGTCGCTGAGGCATATGCCGTTCCTTTGCTTGTATCCCAGAATGCCCAAAGCCAGTCTTTGAAAGAATAGTCAGCCACCCTTGTGGCTTCCTGTCCGGCCAGGTCTGCGAAAAATGTCTGGCCCACATACAGGACTCCCAGAATAAGCAGGTTCCAGAATATGTACGGAATCAACACCGTGCGGAATCTTTTCTTGATTTTCTGGAGATACACGGAGGAGGAAAGTTTCTCGATACCCCAGAAAAACAGCATGCCGCTGATAAGAAAAAATAATGGAGGAGGAAGGACTTCCGTAGAAACATCCGAAAGGAAAAACTTGGTTGTGCCGTAAACGGGGTACTCCCCCACGGAAGGCGGGATGAAAAACGCATGCTCGGCCACTACCCCAAGCATGATGGGGAAGCGGAGGGTATCAATCGTTTTTGACAGCAATGAGTTTTTCATTTATCTGCAAAATTATCGAATATATTTCTTATTTTTGTAGGACACGGAAATATGAATGCTATGAAAAGACACGGATTTCTTTTGATTTTATCTTTTGCTACGCTGGCAATGATGGTATTTTCTTGCCGTTCAGCAAAGGAAGTGGTATATCTTCAAGACACTTATACGGAAGAGACCCAGGCTATAAAAAACTTTCAGGATATCAGGATTCAGCCTGGAGATATGCTCAGCATATTTGTCAGCCACAAGGAGCCGACACTTTCAGCTCTGTTTAATCCGCAGGGAACATCACCGACAGGTTCCAGCACGAGCCTGGGACAGAGACTGTCCGGCTATACTGTCGACCTGGAAGGCAACATAGACTTCCCTATTGTTGGCAGGATAAAGGTTGCCGGTCTTACCAGAAGCGAGCTTTCAACGATGATTTCCAAAAAACTGGATGATGACGGATTGCTCAAGGGAGCTGTTGTAACCGTGGCTTACCAGAACTTCAACATTTCTGTCCTTGGAGAAGTCAACCATCCCGGCAAATTCAATGTAGAAAGCGACCGCGTGTCTCTTTTTGACGCTCTTGCAATGGCCGGAGACTTAACCATTTACGGTAGAAGAGATAGCGTGATGGTTATCCGTGAGAATAACGGGCAGAGGCAGATAATGTATAACAACCTGCTTTCAAAAGACGTTCTGAATTCTCCTTCATATTTCCTGCAGCAGAACGATGTTGTCTACGTAAAGCCTAACCATGTAAAGGCCCAGCAGAGCGGCATCAACCAGAACAACAATGTGGGAGTATGGCTCAGCGCCGCATCTCTGCTCACGACGATTCTGATGTTTATGTTCAAATAGAAAGCAAACAAATATCATATGGCAAGGGAAGAAATCAAACAGGTGGGCGAGTCCAAAAACAATGGAACGCAGATAACCCTGAGAGATATAGTTAACATTTTCTGGATCAACAGATGGTGGTTTGTACTTTCAGTTCTGATCTGCCTTGCTTTGGCGGTTCTGTACCTTAAGAAAACCCCTAAGACTTATTCGAGGACAGCTTCCGTTCTGGTAAAGAGCCAGAAGGGTGGCGGAACCGGAATGAGCCAGACGGCAGTGTTCCAGGATATGGGCGTATTCGGAATGATGACCAGCGACGTGAACAACGAGTTCTACGTTTTCAAGTCATACAAACTGATGGCCGACGTTGTGGACAGGCTGAATCTTACGGTTAACTATACCACCAAGAAGGGCCTGATGAAAATTAACCTCTACAAGCTATCACCGGTAGAGGCGAATTTCATAGACGCCAACCCTTACAATTCGTTTTCCATTAAGGCAAAAGTCCTGAACGAAAACGAGATAGAGCTTAACGGCTTCAAGAATCAGGCTGAAGGAAGCGTTAAGGTACGCCTCAGCGATACCGTTGAGACTCCGGTAGGAAGGGTTTATATCGTTCCGACAGACAGGATTAACCAGTATATAGGCCAGAGTTTCAACATTTCAAAGAACGGCTACAAGCAGACCGTGCTCAACTACCTGGGCAAGGTTACCGTTTCCATCGCTGACCGCCAGGCTTCCGTCCTGAACCTGACGATGAGAGACGTTTCCGAACTGAGGGCAGAGGATGTGCTCAATACCCTGATAGATGCTTACAATGCCGAATCTCTCAACGACAAGAATACCATTTCCCGCAGTACGGACAAGTTTATCAACGACCGTCTGGAGGTGATAAACGAGGAGTTGGGTGCGGTTGATGCTGATATTGCAAGCTACAAGTCCGCTTCCGGACTTACAGACGTGACCACGGAAACTTCCGGCTATGCAGCTGAGGGTAGTGAATACAGAAGATCCGGCCTGGCTATTGAAAACCAATTGGCAATTGCCCGCCAGATCCAGGGTTACATCAGTAATCCGGCAAACAGAAACCAGCCACTGCCATCCAACCTTGGACTGGATGCCGGCATAGAATCCCAGATAAGCCAGTACAACAACCTGCTGCTTCAGCGCAACAAGTTGTTTGCCAGCAGTTCCGAGAAGAACCCTCTGGTTCAGGACCTGGATGCTCAGTTGATTCCTCTCAAGCAGACGATCGCTTCTTCCGTCAACAACCTTGTCAGTTCCCTTGCCATCCAGGCGGGTAATGTAAGAAGCCGTGAGGCTATGACAAGGGGAAGGATCGCAGCAATTCCTCGCCAGCAGAACAATCTGTTCTCCAAGGAGAGGCAGCAGAAGATCAAGGAGGAACTTTACCTGTATCTGCTGAACAAGAGAGAGGAAAACGCTCTGTCTCTGGCCATGACGGAAAGCAACATCAAGGTCATAGACAAGGCAAAGGGACCTTTGGCTCCGGTGGCTCCGAGGAGTGCGTTCATTATGGCTATCGCCCTTCTTCTGGGTCTGGCCATTCCGGCTATATTATTCTGGCTGAGGGATATCCTGGATGTTTCCGTACGCGGACGCAAGGATGTTGAAGATGCCATCAGCGCTCCGTTCCTGGGAGAGATTCCGAGAAAGGCTGATATGGAAGGCCGCCAGATCGTTGTAAGGGAAGACGGACGAGACTCCATTTCCGAGGCGTTCAGAATCATCCGTACCAATATGGACTTCATGAACGTTTCCAACGGCCAGAAGCAGGTTGTGATGTTCACATCCCAGACTCCTGGAAACGGAAAGACATTCGTGTCCACCAACCTTGCGGTAAGCTTCGCCCAGGCCAACAAGAAAATCATCCTGATAGATACGGATATCAGAAAGGCAACCCTGGAGACTCTTGTAAAGAAAGAGGGAGAAAGCAAGATTGTCAATGGTCTGACCACTTACCTTTCAGGAAAGATCGACGATGTATCCCAGATTATCCATCGCGGAGCCTTCTCAAGCAAACTTGATGTGATCTTCGCCGGTCCTATACCTCCGAATCCTACGGAATTGCTTATGACGGACCGTCTGGGCACACTTGTAAACGAGCTTAAGAAGAGCTACGACTACATCTTCCTGGATAACGTGCCGAGCGGCGTGGTTGCAGACGCAAGCATCGTCAACAAGCTCTGCGACCTTACCATCTTCGTGATCAGGGCCGGTGTTATGGACCGCCGTCTGCTGCCTGAAGTTGAGAAACTTTACAAGGAAAAGAGCCTGAACAACCTTTGCGTGGTTCTGAACTCTACCGAGCAGAAGAAGTCCGGCTACGGTTATGGCTACGGCTATGGCTACGGTTATGGCTACGGTTATGGTTACGGCTACGGTTACGGCTATGGCTATGGCGCGGAAGAATATGAGGGAAAGAAGAAATCCAAATTCCGCAAGTGGGCGGAAAAGCTCCCGGTAATAGGAAAGATACTGACAAAGAAGCATCATAATACTCACCGCTGGTAATTAGGCTTATGTTTTGGTTCGGCAAGAAAAAAGTATCTGGTGTAAAATTTCTCGATAACGCGACAGACATCCACTGCCATCTTCTGGTAGGTGTGGATGACGGAATGGACAGCCTTGAGGAGAGTTTTGAACTCTTGACCCAAGAGGAGATAGCGGGTGTAAAGCGTGTGTACTTTACCCCTCACAGTATGGGGCTGGAAGGAGCTGTGGTGGACAGGGAGGCTACTCCACATCTCCACCACCATCACCATCACCACCATTCCCAAACCGAGGATTCTGAAGAACAGCAGCTGGAAGACACAGGCGATAGCGGAATAGTTTCCAGCGCCGTTCTGATCAAGAGGAAAGAAAACCTTTATGCGGAATCAGGCAAGGCCAGCGCATTTGCCGGCGAGCCGGAAGGAGGCTTTTCCAACGCACATCTGAAAGAGAGGTTCGAGGAATACAAAAAGCACTATACAGGTTCCGTCGAGATCCGTCTGGCGGCCGAGTATATGATGAATAAGGAGTTCCTGGCAAAGGTTCATGCCAAGGATATCCTTACCTATGCGGACGGCCAGCACGTACTTGTGGAGACATCCTATTTTGCCCCTCCTGTGGAAATGACGGAGATCCTTTATTCCCTGGCGCTTAACGGCTACAGGCCTATTATAGCCCATCCGGAAAGGTATCAGTATATGTCCAGGAAGGATTACAGGACACTCAAGGACAAGGGGTATGAATTCCAGTTGAATTTCCTTGCCCTGGCCGGCTATTACGGAGATGCCGTGTATGAAAGAGCCATTGACCTTCTGGACAACAACATGTACAGCTTTACCGGCAGTGATTTCCACCGCCTGTCCACCTTCCAGCGCGCCACCAAGCATCTCAAACTTAACTCGAAGCGAACAGACAAGCTTTTGAAGCTGTTTGAGAATAACTCCACGTTATAGAGATGATACCTAAGGTCATACATTATTGCTGGTTCGGCAGGAATCCTCTTCCCGAATCAGCAATTAAATGTATAGACAGCTGGAAGAAATATCTTCCGGACTATCAGATCAAGGAGTGGAATGAAGACAACTTCGACGTTAACATAATCCCTTACACAAAAGACGCTTACCAGGCAGGTAAATATGCCTTTGTCAGCGACTATGCCCGTTTCTGGATAATCAGCAGGTACGGAGGCGTTTACTTTGACGTGGACGTGGAAGTGATAAAGCCTGTGGACGATCTTGTTGAAAGGGGGCCGGTATGGGCTTTTGAAGTGGATGGCGGAAATGGGAAAAAGCCGTCTCTTGCCGGCGGCCTTTGCCTTGCTTCGGAAAAAGACAATCCTTATTACGGGAGAATTCTGGAAGAATATCTCAACATGTCTTTCTATGACGAATCAGGGAATATATCTTCTTTCACGATGAATCCTCTCATCACCCGAATCTTCCTTGAAAAAGGCCTGAAGGGCGGAGGAGCAATAGAAGAAATAGACGGCAACTATTTTTATCCGGCAGAATATTTCAACCCCCTTGAAGCTGCAACAGGAAGGCTGAGGAAAACCGCAAACACCCGCTCGATACATTGGTATCTGGCGAGCTGGCTTCCTCCACAGCCGAAATGGAAAAAATTCTTAAGGCATCTTTACCACCGGATATTCGGGGTCAGGTAAACCTCCTTATTCTCTGAAAAAGCTTTCAACCGCCTCGGCGATAAAGTTGATCTGGTCTTCCGCAAGGCAGGTATGCACCGGAAGGCTGAGGACGTGGTCCGCGAGGAACTCCGAGTTGTGGAGAGAGTCCTCCGCATCCGGGTTGAAGTCTTCCCGCTTCCTGGCGATGTCCAGGAAAGCCGTCTGCTTTGAGAGCGGCAGAGGGTAGTAGATCATAGACGGGATGCCTCTTTCTGCCAGGAAGGCCTTGAGGGCATCTCTTGTGGATTTGTCTTGGGAGAGTTCTTTTTCCCTATCCTTTACTATTATAGTGTACTGGTGATAGGTGTGGGTGGTGAAATCACATTCCACCGGAGTGCATACATATCTTTCCAGAGGGTCGAAGGCCTTGAGTAGGCGGGTGTATGATGCGGCGGCTTTCCTCCTTGCCGAGATATACTCGTCCAGATGCCTGAGCTTGACATCCAGCACGGCGGCCTGGATGGTGTCCAGGCGGGAGTTGCAGCCGATCAGGTCGTGATGGTATTTTACCTTCTGGCCGTGATTTGCGATCATCCTGATCTTTTCCGCCAGGGCGTCGTCGTTGGTGATAAGGGCTCCGCCGTCTCCCATGCATCCGAGGTTCTTGGTTGGGAAGAAGGAGGTGCAGCCTATGTTTCCGATCGTTCCGGCAAAGAGTTCTTTGTCGCCGACTGTGCACTTGGAGCCAAGGGCCTGGGCGCAGTCCTCCACAACCTTCAGGCCGTGACGGCCGGCGAATTCCAGGACGGCGTCCATCTGACTGCACTGGCCGAACAGATGTACGGGAACGATGGCTTTCGTGCGGCCATCCACAAGCTCATCCATATATTCCAGGGAAACCTGCGCGTCCGTGTTGAAGGTTCTTGGATTGACATCATACATCACAGGCACCAGATGGAGAAGGGCGATCACCTCGGCCGTTGCCACATAGGTGAATGCCGGAACCAGAACCTTGTCTCCCGGTTCAAGACCCAGGGCCATCAGCGCGATCTGAAGGGCATCCGTTCCGTTGCCGACTCCTATTACATACTTTGCGCCGAGGTATCTTGCAAGATTTTCCTCAAACGCCTGTACCGGTTTTCCCTTGATGAAGGCAGACGAATCAATGACGGTTTTTATCGCGGAGTCTATTTCCTGCCTTATCTGATTGTGCTGGCCGAGCAGGTCCACCATTTTGATCTCTTCCATATCGATGATGCTATACAAATACAAAATTAGTCATTTTGTAACAAATAGTAACATTTTTGTCAAGGGCGTATTCTTCTGAAATAAAAAGCGGTAAATAAAGAAAGTCTTAAACGGGTTTGTCCGGTTGTAAAATAATTATTATATTTGAGAAGTATTTGTAAAATACCCGCAGAAGCGACAAATCTACAAACCAAATATTTTAATTCTATGAAGGAAACAAGATTTAAAGCAAGCAGCCTGTTCATGGCATTGGCTCTGCTTCTGTTTTGCGGAAGCGCCTGGGCCCAGCGCCAAGGATTGGTTACCATCAAGGGTACCATCACTGAACAGGTGAGCGACGGAACTTCAGCGCCTATTCCTTACGCTACGGTTCAGATACCGAGTGCTGGTATGAGCGCTGTTGCCAACGAGAAAGGAGAGTATGTCATCAAGGGCATAGCTCCGGCAACCTACGATTTCATAGTTGCCTCTCTTGGTTATGAGACTTTGAACTTGAAGGTTAACGTAACCGCCGCTAAGGAGGTTTACGACTTCAAGCTTAGAGTTGCCGACTTCCGTCTGGATGACGTTACCGTAACGGCTGAGGCTTCAAAAGCCGGAGCTGCAACGGCATCCAAGATCAACAGGACGGCAATTGAGCACATCCAGGCAAGTTCACTTGCAGACGTGATGGTATTGCTTCCTGGTGCAGACATTACATCAAGCACATTTAAACCAGACCTTCAGGGCGTAAAGACACTGTCCGTACGTGGAGGTAACGCAATGGGAACCGCCATCATCATGGATGGTGCTCCGATTTCCAACGCCGCCAACATGCAGACGATGTCTGCCGCTATCGGTGGAGCAGCTCCTGGTTCCGGTGGACAGAGCCCTACAACAGGTATCGACCTGAGGACAATCACCACAGACAACGTAGAGAGTGTCGAGGTTATCCAGGGTATTGCATCCGTCGAGTATGGTAACGCTTCAGCCGGTACGGTTATCGTAAACGCAAAGAGCGGTGTTGAGCCTCTTGCAATAAAGTTCAACACTAACCCTAACGTTTATGCAATCGGCGCAACCCACGGCTTCAGCCTCGGAGAAGGCAACGGCTTCATCAACTACGGTGTTGACTATGCACGTTCAGTAGCCGATCCTAGAGAGGGTTACGATAAGTATCACAGATCAACCGGAAGAGTCGCTTATTCCAACACATTCTTCGGCGGCAAGTTCTACACCAACACCGCCCTCAACTTCCTGTGGACAAAGGAGAAGGCTGAGCCTAACCCTGAGGATGAGACAGACTTCCAGTACCGTAACAGAAGGGACAAGGGAATCCGCATCACCCATAACGGTGAAATCAGGATCAACGCCGGATGGTTCAAGAATATAAAGTATACTGCATCCTTCAACTACACCAACCGCTGGAGCTACTTCAAGGATCAGGGAACCAACGCCGATGTTGCTTACTCTTACAGCAAGATAGACGGTAGCGTTCTTTCCAGCCGTCCTGGAACACTTATCTATGACGATGGCGGAAAGGTTCTGACCTGGTTCGGTCCTAACGACGAGCTCGCAAACGACAAGAGCTGGATCACTCCTGCTTCCTATACTTATGAGTACAACGTTTACGGAAAAGAGCTCAACACCTTTGCAAAGATGTTGCTCAACTTCTCCGGAAACCTCGGAGCTACCAGCCACCACATAATCCTCGGTGCCGACTTCTACAACGACGGCAACAAGGGCCGTGGTAAGGTATTCGACTATGACAATCCTCCTTACCGTTCAGTATCCTACCGCTTCGCTACCCAGAGAGAGAGGCCTTACAAGGATATTCCTTTCATGAACAAGCTGGGTGTTTACGCTCAGGAAGACTTCCGCGTTCCTGTATGGGCAGGCGGAGAGTTCAAGGTAGTTGCCGGTGTCCGCTGGGATAAGGTTTGGAGCGTATCAGACGCATTCTCTCCAAGAATCAACGCATCCCTGGATATCGTTCCTGGAGTATTCAGCGTAAGGGGAGGCTACGGAGTCAGCGTAACAGCTCCTTCAATGGCTTATGTTTATCCTGACAACGCATACTTCGATATGATCAACTTCAACAACTCACTTCAGACCACAGTTCCTGAGGGACAGAAGTTCCAGTTGATCACTACTCACGTATATGACATCAAGAACCGCGACCTTGAGCTTGCAAAGCAGAAGAAGGCTGAGATAGGATTCGACCTGAGGATCAAGAAGGTTAAACTCTCCGTTACCGCTTACAAGGACAAGAGCAACAACGGATACACCTTCTCAAGGGGCCTGAACGACTACGCTTGGGTTAACTGGCTGCAGTATAAGGCTCTGGCTTATCCTGAAGACGGATCTCTTCCTGCACTTACCCTGGACAAGAACGGAAAGGTATTCCTCGAGTACACCCGTCCTGGCAACAACCGCGGATACGAGCAGAAGGGTATAGAGTTCGTGCTGGACTTCGGAAGAATCAATGCAATCCGCACATCCTTCCTGGTTAACGGTGAGTTCTACGATTACAAGGGCTGGTCAAACGGCTGGATCTGGTACAACAAGAACGGAAGCGAAGAGGCCAATATGGGTATCTATGATTCCAAGACATCTTCAGGTATCAGCAGAGACCAGAACCTGATCACCAACTTCATCATCACCCACAACATTCCTAAGATCGGTTTCGTTATCTCCCTTACCGCAAACGTAAACTGGAGAGAAAAGAGCTGGAACACCTACGGTGCATGCGACACCATCCCGGTCAAGTACCTCAACATCGAGGATGGTCTGGTTCACGATTTCGATCCTAAGTGGGCTGATCCTTCCAACCCGGATTATGACAAGTGGCTGCCTATCCTCCGCAACGAGACCAACGGTGCCATTGCCAAGAACAGAAGGCAGATAGAGCCTTGCTACAATCCGGTTCTCTGTATCAACGTTAACGTTACAAAGCAGTTCAAGAACTTCGATGTATCGTTCTTCGCCAACAACATGTTCAGAAGCACACCACTCCAGTCTCTGGTCAAGAGTCCGGGAGACAAGGTACGCCGAAATTCCAATGTGTTCTTCTTCGGACTGCAGTTGACTGCACGTATTAAATAACTTTTAGAAGATCGTGATTATGAAAAAGATATATGCGATATTATTAGTAGCTACCTTCGCTTTCCTGCTGTCTTCCTGCATCGACATGATGGAAGATGTAAAGGACGTGAAGAAGATAGAGCCCATCAGCGTCTCCTTTAAGGTTTGTGCAGCAACGGGCTTTATTCCTAAGGGCGGTACCATTACTCCTGACCCTAACTTCTCCACCGCCGGTGTTGATGTGATTTTCACCAACGTGAAGACTGGACAGGTATTCAGAGGCGTTACCGGATCCAACAGTATTGCTACCGTGGAGATAGAACCAGGTGTTTACTCCATAAGCGTAACCGGACGTGCCACCCACGACGGCTACCAGTACTTCATAAACGGAAACGTTCCTAGTATCACTGTATATGAGGATGTAACTCCTGAACAGGCAAATACGGATGAACAATATCGTCTGGTTGTACGTCCTGCAAAGGTTGGATCTTTCTGTATCAGCGAAATTTACTATTGCGGTGTTGCAAGTTACTACTTCAGGGACCAGACTTATCAGTTCACCAACAACTCTGACGCGGTATTCTACCTGGACGGCGTATGCTTCGCACAGCTTCATCCTAACCTTGCTACCGCTAACCTGCCAACCTGGCCGGATGAGGACGGAGAAGGCAACTTTGTTTACAGTATGATGGTTTGGCAGTTCCCGGGAACCGGCACAGACTATCCTGTAATGCCGGGCGAGAGCGTTGTTGTCGCCCAGGAGCCAAGAGACCATACAGTCAACAATCCTAACTCTTACGACAACTCTATGGCAGACTTCCAGACCTGGACCGGAAACGCATCCCGTTACAATCCGGACGTTCCTAACCTGACCTGCATATTCTACACAAACTGGAACAGCATGCAGTGGCTGACTTCAGTATTCGGAGCTGCATTCTGCGTATTCAAGGCTCCGGCAGGAACCACTGTCGACGAGGCTTACTACAAGGACCCGGCCCACTATCAGACCGAGGTTGAACAAACTTCGAAGTATGCCAAGATTCCTGCAGACTGGGTACTTGACGGCGTAGAGCTTCTTACTAATATGAGCGCTATGCACATGAAGAGAATCCCTGGTTTCGTAGATGCCGGCGGTACTTCCGTTGAGGCTACATATTGCGGAAAGTCCGTATCCAGGAAGGTTGTGGAGAAGAGAAGCGACGGTACTCCTAAGTATCAGGACACCAACAACTCTACAGACGACTTCCAGGTTAACGACCATCCTGTTATCCGCCGCAACGGCGAGAAGGTTCCATCATGGACCTGGTACAAATAGTAACGCTTAAAAGATGATTGTTATGAAGAACAAGATATTCAAGATAGCGGCCATACTGGTTCCGGCTTTGTTTGCCGGTTACGTGGCCACGGCCCAGACAGGAACCAAGGCAGCCATTGAAAGGGCGGCTCTGGAAAACATCTGGCTGAACAACACCGAGAACGCTGCCGGCGGTATGGTAGATGCTCCTGCCCTTATGGCAAACGCTTTTGCCGGCATCGACTACAAGAAAGGTGATTTCAAGCCGAAACAGGTCGGTGAGAAAATCAACACCATTAAGTTCCACACAGACGGTGGCGGTATTTACAAGAACGTGAACAACATGTATATCTGGGGAGATTTCACCTACACCAAGGATAATATCTCCGGAGCAAAATGGAATGCCACCCTTGCAGACCCTACCCGCGACATGCCTTTCTTCGTAGCTGACGAGAACGTGAGCAAGTGGAAGAACCAGACTTACGACATGAACTTCAAGGCCGGTTTCCCTCGCCTGATCAACAACCACCTGATCATCGGTATCGCCGGTGGCTACCAGGCAGCGATTGCAGCCAAGCAGCTGGACCCTCGTCCTCTGACCAGGGTTTCCAACCTGAACGTTATGCCTTCTCTGGTATGGGAATTCAATCCGAGCAACAGCCTGGGTGCAGTATTCCACTACACCAGCTACCGTGAAGACGGATCTCCTGAGAACGTTAACCACCTCCAGGACCAGAAGGGTTGGGAAATGGTTGCTCCGGGATTCTTCAACGATGGAATCATAGCATCCTTCTCAGGTATCAACAAGCTGCGTAACTACAACGCCAACGCCCTCGGCGGAAGCCTCCAGTACAGCTTCAAGAACGAGAAGTTCAAGGTGCTGCTTTCCGGAGACTATCTCTACAGGGTTGAGGACGTTCTCTGCAACTACACCAAGCCTCAGATGTCAGGTACGGTTAAGAAGACCGTATGGGGTGCAAACTTCGCAGCCCAGTACAATGCTACCGAAAAGGACCGCATTTTCTTCCGCTACCGTTTCGACAACAACGACATGAGGGGTATCGAGTACTTCCAGACTTATGACAACACCTACGAGATCCAGAGCTACATCACAGACGCAATGTTCGAGCGCTCCAAGTTCCATAAGAGGACCCAGACGTTCAACGTTGATTATCTGATCGCCGAGGGTGATTCCTATACCTGGAAGTTCGGCCTGAACGCAAAGAGCGTGAAGGATCACTTCGTTTACTATGTTCCTGAAACCCACAAGCAGATCAACAATCTGTTCGTTGGCGCAGACGTTACCTACAACTGGATTGTAGACACCAAGAACGTTGTTACTATCAACGCATACGGTGGTGTCAACAACAACTCAAGGGGAACCTTCGACTACGGTGGAGTAAAGGAAAACAACAAGGCCTTCACAGACTTTGCGCTGATGGATTTCATCTACCAGAGCTCAGACTACACCAAGTGGGGATTCAATCTTACCTACAGCTTCTGCGGTATCAAGAGCCTTTCTTCTCTGTTCGTTTCATTCGGATATGAGAATGTAAAGCCAGGCGGAGACAACACCACCTGGGGAGATGCCATCAAGAAGTTCCCGTTCCTCAGCCCTTATCATGGAGCTGACCAGGAGAAGAGTATCTTCAGCAAGAGGAACCTGATTACTTTCAAGGTAGGTTTGACCTTCTAGGAAAGCTGAACTGAATCAGAGGGCTGACCATCCGGCCGGCCCTCTTTTTTCTTTAAGATCAATTTCAAAATCAAAAGAAAGGGAAATGATAAGAAAATTGACCGTTTTATTGCTGCTGGCGGTACTGTCCACAGGCCTTAGGGCACAGAACCAGAACGTGGAGAAGCCGTCGGTTGAAGGCAAGACTTCCTTTGCCGTGATCATAGACAGCCACACGCTGGAAAAATGCGCTCCGCAGGTCGCCGAGTACAAGAAGACCATCGAGTCCGAAGGCCTTCCTACATTCATTGTCTCAGCGAAGTGGGAGAGCCCTGAGCAGGTGAAGGAAGTGCTTCAGAAGCTCTATAAGGAAAACAATCTGGAGGGAACCGTTTTCATCGGCGATGTACCTGTCGCAATGGTGATGAAGGCCCAGTTCATGACCTCCGCCTACAAGATGGACGAGAGGAAATATCCTCTTGAGGTTGTGGCAGTTCCTTCTGACCGTTTCTACGATGACTTTGACCTCAAGTTCAACAAGATTGCGGATTCCACCCAGGGTTTGCACCACTTCTATGAACTTGCACCGGACAGCGCTCCTTACATCGAGTGCGACATCTATTCCGCCAGAATCCGTCCTCAGAAGAGCAACGGATGCGGCTGCAAGCAGATTGCCGCCTATCTGGAGAAGGCTGTAAGGGAGCACAAGGCAAACAACAAGTTCGACCAGTTTGTTTCCTACACCGGACACGGCTCATACTCCAATTCCATCACGGCCTGGAGGGCAGAGCGCCAGATTGTAAACGAGCAGTTCGGAGAAGTCTTCAACAAGGAAGGAGAGGCCCGTTACCTCCGCTACAGCATGGAGGATTACATGAAGCCTTATGTGATCAAGGAACTCCGCCGTCCGGATGTGGATTTCATGGTATTCCACGAGCACGGAGACTGGTTCAGGATGTATCTTTCAGGAGCTCCTGAAGACCAGAAACCTGCAGATTACCTCCACACCTACATCCGCAGCATGGCCCGCCGCAACGTGGACCGTATCAAGGGAAGGGTTGCAGAATGGGGACTTGACTCCACCTGGTATGCAGACTACAACGATCCTAAGGCAGTTGAGGCAGACTCGCTGAAAGACCTTCAGGAAGGAATTATCCTTGAGGAGATCAACGATATCGCTCCTAACGCCAGGATGGTGATCTTTGACGCCTGCTACAACGGAGACTATCGTCACGATGATTTCATCGCCGGCAAGTTCATTATGGCAAAGGGCAGCTGCGTTGTCGGTTTTGCCAACAGCGTGAACGTGCTCCAGGACAAGAGCGCTTTCGACCTTCTCGGCCTTCTCGGCGATGGTGTCAGGGTTGGTCTCTGGGCACAGCACATCAACATTCTGGAAAGCCATCTGATCGGCGACCCTACATTCCATTTTGCAGCTGAGGAAGGAAGCGAAGACCTGAACAAGGTCATCCCGATCAAGGACAACGCTTACTGGGTATCCCGCCTGAACGACGAGAATCCTGAGCTCCAGAACATGGCAGAAATCAAACTCTTCGAGGGTGACTATCCGGGTATTTCCGACATTCTCTTCAACAAGTTCAAGGAATCTCCTTACGCAGTCGTAAGGTACAATTCCCTGAGGCTTCTGGAAAGGATCAATGACAATAACTACCGTGAGGCCCTCAAGCTTGCCGTAACAGACAGTTTCGAGTACATCCGCCGTATTGCGGTAACCCGTATGGGACAGGTCGGCGACGAGCAGTTCCTGCCTTATCTGGTGGGAGCATACGTGAACGACATCCACGCCACAAGAGTTGTTTTCCAGGGTACACAGTCTCTGCTCTGCTTTGATGAAGCAAAGGCAGAAGACGCTATCAACAATTTCTTCCAGGACCGCCGCTACTACAATGCGGACAAGGACAGGAAGGCTTTGCTTGACCTGGTAAAGGACAACCCTGGCAAGTCTTCCATCGAGAGCATCACCAACAAGGAGAAGAAGAGCGGCTGGAGAGTATCTTACATCCAGTTCCTCAGGAACCGCCAGTACCATCAGAATCTCGACCAGTGCCTGAAGGTAATGGAAGATCCTGATGACGATGTGTTCATCCGCACCCTCATGGCCGAGTCCCTTGCATGGTGGAGGCTCTCTTACCGCAAGCAGGACATCATCGATTCCTGCAAGAAGCTTCTTGCCGACAGCAAGACTCCTGAGGAGATGCGTCCGGCCCTGATCAGCGCAGTAACCCGTTTAAGTTCCAACAAGTAAAAGGAGGCAGATATGAAAAGAATACTTTTAGCAATTATTTCAGTTTGCCTCGCGGCAACGGTAACGGCCCAGAACATCAAGCTTGAGAAGCCGACTTCCAAGAAGGGCAATACGTTTGCGATTGTCATTGACAACGGAACTTACGAGGCCTGCAAGGCTCAGGTATATGCCTACAGGGACGCTCTGCAGGACGATGGTCTGAAGACCTACATCCTCAGAGGAGACTGGGAGAACCCAATGCAGCTCCGCGAAGAGCTCAAGAAACTCTACAAGAAGGCCAAGAACTTTGAGGGAATAGTGCTCATCGGCGACATTCCTGTTGCCATGGTTCGCAACGCCCAGCACATGACCACGGCCTTCAAGATGGACGAGGACAAGTTCGACCGCAACGAGTCAAGCGTTGGAAGCGACCGCTTCTACGATGACCTCAACCTGGACTTCGAGTATCTCGGCCGCGACAGCGTTGACACGGACTTCTTCTACTACAAGCTGAAGACCGACTGCGCCCAGCACCTGAATCCTACCTACTATTCCGCCAGGATCAAGTATCCGGCAGAACTTGGAGGAGACAAGTACGAGGCTATCGGACTCTTCCTCGAGAAGGCTGTAAACGCCAAGAAGACCGTAGAGGATCTCGACAACATCGTGACCTTCGCCGGCCACGGCTACAACTCCGACTGCCTTATCACCTGGCTGGACGAGAGCGTTACCCTGGAGGAAAACTTCCAGTTCATCAAGAACTCTTCAAGGAACCTCAAGCAGCTCAACTTCCGCCACGAGGATTATATGAAGTTCCGTCTGTTTGACGAGCTTCAGAGGCCTGAGGTGGACGCTATCTTCTTCAACGAGCACGGCAGTATCGACAAGCAGCACATCTCCGAGCTTCCTGCCCAGGAAACTCCGCAGGACTACGTGAACAAATACCGTCACGGCTGGGGATGGGATCCGGGTCCATACGACATCCTTTCCAAGGAAGTTGCCAAGAGGAAGAAGGCCGGAATGAGCGACGAGGATGCCAACGCCTATGCAAAGAGGCTCATCGATACCCTCTGCACAGACTTCCACGTAACCCCTAAGTTCTTCGAGGACTGGTGGAAGACCCAGAACCTGACCCCTGAGGAAAGGAAAGCTGCCAACGAGAAGGCCAAGGAGGACAGAAGGCTCATCATCATCGACCTTAAAGACCTCGAGGGCTTCAACCCTCAGCCTTACTTCGTGATGTTCAACGCTTGCTACAACGGAAGTTTCCACCGCAAGGGCAACATCAGCGGCTACTACATCTTCGGCAACGGAAGAACAGTGGTTTGCCAGGGCAACACCGTCAACGTGCTTCAGGACAAGTGGACCTACGAGTGTGTGGGTATCATCTCCCTGGGTGCGAGAATAGGTGAATACAACCGCCTTGTCGCAACTCTGGAAGGCCACCTGATCGGTGATCCGACCTTCCACTTCAACAGCGGAGCGGACTTCGACTTCAAGGGCGAGATTGCAGCACACCGCACTGATGGCGCTTACTGGAGGGCCCGTCTGGACAGCCCATATCCGGCAGTACAGAACGTAGCTCTGCGTATGCTCAGAGACCTCAACCAGATCTCTTCCGGAGAGATCCTCCAGAAGATGAAGGATTCCAAGTTCGGAACCGTCAGGATGGAGTGCCTCACCCTGCTCAGCAGGATGGACAACGACACCTTCGTCGAGGCCCTCAAGCTCGGACTCAAAGACCGCTATGAAGTTGTCAGAAGGCGTGCCGCAGACCTTTGCGGAAGGAACGGAGATCCACGCATGTTTGAAACCATGATGGATGTATTCGTAAACTACCCTGAGGCAAAGAGAGTGAACTACAACATCTCCACCAACTTCTTCAACATCAACCACAAGGCCCTTAAGGAAGCGTTTGACAAGGTTAAGCCTACGATGACTTACCTCGACAACGCTGAGGTTGAAAAGGAGGTTGAAACAGCCATTGACAGGAGCGCCAAAAGATATGCGAAGTCCGTAGCTTCCATCCTTGACAAGAACGGCAAGGACAAGGAGCGCGTCTCCGATATCAGAAACACCAGGAACTACAACCTCCACGAGGCAGTTCCTGAGTTCCTGCAGTTGCTCACCGACAAGGACAACGCTCTTGAGATCCGCCTCAACATGGCGGAGGCCCTCGGATGGTACATCTACTCTTACCGCAGGCAGGAAATCATCGATGGCTGCCAGAAGATCCTCGCAGAGAACCCTGACCTCGAGCCAGAGCTCCTTGCTGAGATCACCCAGACCATCAACCGCCTGAAGTAAGAACGAAACCCCGGGGCGATGGTGCTTTGTAAGTTATTGAAACACAGAACTATGCAAAATAACCGTATTTCCCGCAATACGGTTATTTTCTATATACCTAAGGGTCAATCTGTTACAAGGCACCATCGCCCGGGCTACCCGAAAAACAGTAGAGCAGGAACATTTTAGGGGCGTTGGCTTTTGAAGATCCACGGTTTTTGCCAGTCGTAGGAGGCTCGTTTGAACGGTACGGGTTCTGAACTTACGATTCGGAACATTTCCGGGTCTTCCAGTACGGCGCGCAGATCGTATTCCCTGCCGTCTATCTTGATGGTGCGGTAGATGAGCCTTATTCCGTGGCTGTAGTCTGAGTAGAAGTTGCCGTGGCGGATGAACAGCGGCTGCTGAGGATGGCCGTCCGGATGATGCCATCCGTAGATTGCCACGTGACGCTGAAAACCGGGCTCGTTTTCGAGTCTTGTGGTCAGAACGACATCTTTCTTCAGTCCGGAGACAAACTGCCCGTAATGGAGCCCTTTTGCCCTCATCAGGGCGTTGATGGCATTGTTGCTGTCCTCAAAGCATAGCGGCTTCATGTTCCTGTCCTCAACCGGGCGGAACGGGAAGATTTCTATCCGGCCTTCTGCCACTTCATCAATCCTGTCCACAAGGAAAGTTGTCGGAAGTGAGCAGTACAGTGCATCAGCCACCCTCTGCGCTCCCAGAGGTCCCATCGGCATACGCACAAAGTCCTTGTCGTTACCCACCGCAAGATAGTCGGGGAGCACCCACATTTCCACCTTGTGCTTTGCGCCGTTGCCGAGGACGACAGTATACTTTATTTTCCTGAATTTTTTCAGCGCAGAAGGCACGTTGCCGGACAGGATTTCCTTGATGGTTTCTTCCTCCATTTCCCAGAATCCCATGTCCTGCACCTTCTGGATATAGCCGTGTCCGTCAAGGGCCCTTTCTCCGCGATCGTGATTCTGGAAGTAGGGCACTTCCATATATCCCGCGCGTTTGTCAATCTTCGCTTTCTTCTGGCAGATAGCCGGTTGCGGCATCATAAGCAGTGCGGCCAGGGCCACGGGCAACAGTCTTTTCATAGTTCTATTGTTACCAAGTATTTTTCTTTGATTTCCACCGGATGATATTCCAGTTTTGCCTTGCGGAGGTTTTCGTCTCCCGAGTCGTCTTCTCGGTTTACCAGGGTGAATTCAAATTTCTGAGCTATGTGATTCAGGAATTCCTGGCTCATTGCCTGGTAGGCTCCGCGATATTCCGTCAGGGCCTTTTCAATATGTACGATAAGGGTGTTGGAACTTGCCGGTTCTCCGATTGTAAACGCCACTACCTTTCCATCAACCCTGAGTAGGGCTCCGTCCAGTCCGAGGGCCTTGATGTTGTTCAGGGCAACCCTGGTGGCGCAGAACTCGTTGCTTTTCCAGAAGTCTCCGTTGCAGCCTCCGCGGCGGCACCATTCGTCGTTCATCTCAAGGCATTCAGGAACGTTTTCTTCAGTTATAGGTTCAAATGTCCAGTTGTAGTTTTTGCGGAAGCCGTTTGCAAAGTTGCGCTTGCTCTGGTATTTCTTTCCGCGGAGAGTCTTGAGGTTTTCCGCATCGTAGATGTAGTCCGCTCCCATACGGAAAAGTTCAGCGGTGAACTTTCCGCCGAAGTGCCTTTCGAGGATTTCCAGCTGGGATGGCAGCACTCCGTAGAAAACCACTTTCTTTTCTTCCTTGAGCAGGGAGGAAATCAGGTCTGCGATCTGCCAGTCGTCCGCCTTTCCGACAGGCATCAGGTAGCTCCGTCCAATACCCATGTTGTACTGCACCAGAACAAGGTCTCCGATCCTGGCAACCTTGCTCTTGAACGTGTTCTTCCAGAGAAACTGATATGTAAAATTGTAGTCTTCCGAGTTGAACCCGGGGACAGAAAAGAGCTCCCTGATCCAAGCCGAATCAGAGAGTTCTATGTCTTTGAATATTATTTCATTCCCAGCCATTCTTTCAGGGTCTTGACAGCTTCCTCTTTCATGTCCGGAGGAAGATTGGAGATTCTTGCCCTGTGGCTTCCGCCTGGAGCGATGTAGAACTTTATGTTGTCGTGGCCCGGACTGTTAGGCCTTACGGAAGACCAAGGGTCCCACTCTCCGTAGATGAACATCATCTTGTTGTCCGTAGTTGCTACAAAGTTCGTGAGGTTCTTGTAGAGAGTCTTGTCGAACTTGAACTTCTTTCCGCCCGGCAGGAAGATCTTCCTCAGATATCCCTTTGCGGACTTAATCTTCAGCAGGCCCTTGAACGGCTTGGTGTCATATCCGTAGTAGCCGAGTTCCTTGGCGGCCTGAACGAAGAACGGTGCGTTGTCGTCCCAGCTCTGGAAGTAGTCAGGCCCGACCGCATCCACAAAGTACTTGAACAGCACGTCGTCTGTTTCTGTGGTTGCCGGGATGGTGGAAGTCTTCCTTCCCCACTGCCAGAAGGCGAACGGGAACTCCAGCACGCAGTAGTCCAGCACTTCCGGTATGGTGATGTTGTAAGATATCTTGCTCTTTTCGCTCCAGTCGGCGAGCTTCTGTTCCATAACATCCCTTCTCTTGAGTATCTCCAGCTGGAAGTTGTAGATGATGGCCCTGTCTTCCGCGGTTCCGGTGGAATCTCTGAGGAAAGGCTCGTGCCTTCCGTCTTCCTGGGCTCTTGCAACCGGTCCCACATACGGAACGGACACGTCCACGTCCTTAGGATAAAACATTGTGTAGCACATGCAGTTCTGGCCGCCTTTGCTGATGCCCGTTGCAATCCATTTGCCGTAGAAGATATGAGAAAGCGCTTTTCTTACCTCGTGCAGGTCTGCGGCTTCCTGCTCTGCGGTCATATAGTCCCAGTTGAGTTTGTCCCAGGTGATGGTGGAATCATCTTGCATGAACGGCACGCTTTCGTTGAAATACCTGTGCTCCACCAGCACGAAGTTGCACTGCAACAGGTAAGCTACCTCTTCGTCATACCTCGGGTTTGCCCCGTATTTTGCCGTATATCCTTCCGTGATGATAACAGTAGGGGCCTTGAAGTTTGCAAAGCCCACTATAACCCTTTGCTTGAACAGCCCTTTCTCGGGATGCTTGTGGTCTATCGGCTGGGTGATGAACATCTTGTATTTAGCCTTCAGATGGCCCTGCAGCTGCTTTGCCACAGGAATTCTCTCTATGTCCGTAAATCTTGCCCACTGCTGGTCCGGCATCACATACCTGTTGCACCAGTCAAAGTCTTCCAGCACAAGGGAATCCACATTTGAGGATGCAAATCTCGGCCCCGCCAGATACCTCAGGCTGTCCTCATTCTGGGCAAATGCGCTCCCGCTGAACACAAGCAGCATCATCGCTGAGGCAAAAGCCACAGCAAAAGCTTTTCTCAAAGTTTTTATTTTCATTTCAAATGGTTTTTATCGCAACAATAAAGTCTAAAACTGAACAGAACAAATTTAATCATTTTTCTGCTTTGCGCGAAAGAATAGGAACAGACGGAAAAATTCCGTATATTTGTTTATCACGATTTAAAAAACTAGTACCATGAACATCATTATCACATTGCTCATCGGAGCAGTTGCTGGCTGGCTTGCCGGCTTCTTCGTAGTTAAAGACAAAGGCGGTCTTATCTGGAACATTCTTATCGGTCTTGCCGGCGGTTTCGTTGGCGGCTGGCTTCTTGGCAAACTTGGCGCCACCAGCCCGTTCTGGGCTCAGTGGTACGGACAGATTGTCAGCGCTGTTATTGGTGCTGTAATCCTCCTGGCCATCTGGAATGTAATCAAGAAGGCTTTCAAATAGTTCAACGCCCAATGAAAAAACTTTTGGTTTTAGCGGCGCTGTTATTTATCGGTTACAGCGCTTCCGCCCAGTTTAAGGTTAACGCTGGTTACCTGCACAGCAAAATTTCATTCAGCGAGAGTCATCTTACTGCTTCTTATGACGGCAACGGTTTCTATGTTGGCGGTCTTTATGAGGCTCCTATCAGCGATATAGGACTTTCAATTGAACCTGGTCTTCTTTTCGATTACATCAAGTTCAAGGCTCACGAGATATCTACAGATATATACTACTTCAGGGTTCCTGTTCACGTAAACTACTCATTTGAAGTAGCAGACGCTGCTACCATCTTTGTGGGAGCAGGTCCTAGCGTAGTATGTGGAGTGGGAGGTTCTGACGATCCTTTCGAGGATGGTGCTTTCAAGCGTTTTGACCTTCAGCTCGGCGCAATGGCCGGTGTAAGGTTCGCTAAGCATTTCGAGGTTAGGGCTGGATATGACTGGGGCGTTCTCAAGGCTGCTGATACAGATGTCAAGAACCACAGAAACGCATTCACTGTTGGTCTGGCTTATGCCTTCTAACAGAGCGGTCTGATTAAAAAAATACGGCTCAACTCCGCGGGGAATTGAGCCGTATTTTTTACAGGATTACCTTTGCGCTTCTTTATTCAACGATGTGTTCCGCACTCGTTTTTGCAGATATTGCTTTCCTATACTTCGTGGGTCTGAAAAGCTCCACCATCGAGATGAAGCCCTACATCGACATCGTGTATAGAATTATTTGTCGAATTATTTGGAATTATGCCCAATAAACATTATGTTTGTAAGGCATAATAATTAACAGAGATGAGATTCGTTGGCAGAGAGAAAGAAATCGTGCGTCTTCAGCAGCTGCTGAAGGGCGATTCTCCGTATTTCGTTATCATTCGGGGACGGCGCAGAATCGGCAAATCGACACTGATTGGGAAAGTGCTATGCGAGAAAGATATCTATTATGAGGCAGATAGGACTGATCCGGTAAACCAGATGGCGGAACTGTCCCGTATGGTGGCTCATGTTATTCCAGGGTTTGATGATGCAGTGTATAAAGATTGGCGGGCGTTACTCTCTGCCATAAATCATCGTGTGACAGAAAGGATAACCCTCTGCCTTGATGAGTTTCCGTACCTTGCAGAAGGGACGCCTTCGCTGCCGTCCATT
>JAGCXV010000006.1 GCA_017961175.1 Bacteroidales bacterium | reverse complement strand
CCCTTTGGCCTTCCGGTCAGGGAGCAGCGGTTGTGAAGCCTTACAGGAGAAGCGTTCTTTGGAAGCTTGTCCAGAGCTGCATAATCGCCAGCGGCCTTGAGAGCCTTGCGTTTCTCAGCATATTTGGCGCACAGTTTCGCACGTTTAACTTCACGTGCCTTCATTGATTCTTTTGCCATATACTATCTGTTTTATTATTTCTTCTTGAACGGAACTCCGAAGGCTGCCAGGAGGGCACGTGCTTCCTCGTCCTTGGTTGTGCTGGTAACGAAGGTGATCTCCATTCCGAGAACCTTTGATACCTTATCTATATCAATCTCCGGGAAGATGATCTGCTCCTTGAGGCCGAGAGTGTAGTTACCCTTGCCGTCGAACTTCTCCTCTACGCCCTTGAAGTCGCGGATACGAGGCAGGGAAACCTTGATGAGTCTCTCCATGAACTCGTACATCTTTGCTCTGCGAAGAGTTACCTTACATCCGATAGGCATGCCCTTTCTCAGTTTGAAGGATGCGATATCCTTTCTTGAGTAGGTCAGGATAGCCTTCTGGCCGGTGATCAGTGCGAGCTCCTCAGCTGCGTTCTCGACAATCTTCTTGTCTGCAACTCCGGCGCCGACGCCCTGGTTGATTGTTATCTTCTCGAGTCTTGGAATCTGCATGGCGGAGGTGAAGCCAAACTGCTTCTTGAGCTCGCCAGCTATTCTTTCCTTGTACTCCTTCTGCAGGTTAGGAATCCATCCCTTAGGAACTACCTGCTCGCCGCCCTGCTTCTTAGCCTTGCTTTCGCCCTTGGCCTGCTTTGCGCCCTTGGCGGCCTGCTCTTTCTTAACTTCCTTTGCCATTATTTGATTTCCTCCCCTGATTTTTTAGCGTAACGTACAAGCTTGCCCTTATCGTTGAGACGGCGTCCGATTCTGGTTGGACCGCCCTTGGAAGGGTCTACAAGCTGTAAATTGGAAATATGTATAGGAGCCTCCTGCTTGATGATACCACCCTGAGGGTTGTTGGCATTCGGCTTTGTATTCTTGCTTACCATGTTGAGACCCTCAACGATGGCGCGCATGTTCTTACGGTCTACTCTGAGAACCTTACCGGTCTTTCCTTTCTCGTTACCGGCGTTTACGAAGACCATGTCACCTTTCTTAACGTGGAATTTTGCATTCATTGTAAGTCCTCCTATGATTAAAGTACCTCAGGGGCAAGTGAAACAATCTTCATGTAGTTATCGCGGAGCTCTCTTGCAACAGGACCGAAAATACGGGTTCCCCTTACCTCGCCCTGGTTGTCCAGGAGGACGCAAGCGTTCTCGTCGAATCTAATGTAAGAACCGTCTGCACGGCGGATCTCTTTCTTTGTCCTTACAACTACTGCCTTGGATACTGAACCCTTCTTGGCGTCAGCTCCAGGGATAGCACTCTTTACCGCTACCACGATCTTGTCTCCTACACCGGCGTAACGGCGCCTGGTTCCTCCAAGCACGCGGATGCAGAGAACTTCCTTTGCACCGCTGTTGTCGGCTACCATCAATCTTGATTCCTGCTGTATCATAGCTTATTTAACTTTTTCAACGATTTCAACTAATCTCCAGCGCTTTGTCTTGGACAGAGGACGGGTCTCCATGATCCTTACGGTATCACCCTCGGAGCACTCGTTCTTCTCGTCGTGCGCTACGAACTTTGTGGTTTTATTTACGAACTTGCCGTAAATAGGGTGTTTCTCTTTGGTCTTGACAGCTACAACGGCACTCTTGTCCATCTTGTTGCTGACTACAACACCTACTCTTACTTTCCTAAGCTTCCTTTCCATTATTTGCTCTGTTTTTTGTTCTCGATTTCAGTCAGGATTGTAAGCATCCTGGTGATATCTTTCTTGGCCTTTTTAATCTGAGATGTATTCTCTAATGGAGAGACAGCGTGGTTGAGAAGCATCTGGTTCAGGGCTGCACGGCTGGTGTCGATCTTCTCCCTGAGCTCCTTCTCGCTCATTTCGCGTATTTCTTTGGTATCCATAATCTAAATCTCATTTACTGTTTAACATAATCCCTTCTTACTACGAACTTGGTAGAAACAGGGAGTTTCTGGGCTCCGAGTCTCAGGGCCTCCTTGGCAACTTCCATAGGAACACCCTCAACCTCGATAAGCATTCTACCAGGGGTTACAGGGGCTACGAATCCCTCAGGGCTACCTTTACCCTTACCCATACGTACTTCTGCAGGTTTCTTTGTGAATGGCTTGTCTGGGAATATACGGATCCAAACATATCCTTCACGCTTCATATAACGGACTACAGCCTGACGTGCAGCCTCTATCTGCTGACCGGTCATCCAGCAAGACTCAAGGGTCTTGATTCCGAAAGAACCGAATGCAAGCTGAGTTCCTCTGTGGGCCTGTCCTTTCATACGGCCCTTCTGCATCCTTCTGAATTTGGTTTTCTTTGGTTGTAACATAGCTTTTAGCTTTATCTTGTTAATTTTCAACGACTTAGGTTGTAACGGAACCTCGCGTTGGGGTGCAAAGGTAAAACAAATATCTGAATCTGCAAATATTTTCGAGAAAATTTTTATTCATTTTGGCTAAAATTTTTTGATAGTCAACCCACCAATTCTCAGCGATTTATAAATCTGAAAACTCTTCCATATACCCCCATTTTGGATTTCTGAAGCAAAATATTTTCAAAAACTCTCACTTTTTTGCCTTGCCGGCCTATGATATCTGCCGCCAACCTTCCTGGCACGCTTTCCTGCCAGGTCTGCATAAGCACCGTGCAAATGCTCCCACCGTCCCAATCCCTGTTTCAGTGGGAGCAAAATGTCTTGTGGGGAAGATGCTGACCTCCTCCGGCAATCCTGTGGCCGCCCGTGGCCATCATGAACGGGTGGCCTGCTGTCAGGCAGGTCGGGATGAGCAAAGCGAAGGATTAAGGAGGAGGTCAGCTCTGCCTACAAGGGCGATGGTGCTTTGCAAGTCGCTGAGTTTGAAATATATACAAAAATAGCCCGCCTTTTGGGAACGGGTTATTTTCGTTAGTGTTGATTATCAGCTAGTTATAGAGCACCATCGCCCCGGCTGTGCTGTTAGCGCTTGAACTGGGAGGCGTAGTCTTCGCAGGCTTTCCAGACGCGGAGGAGGTTTCCGCCCCAGAAGGCTACGAGTTCCTCAGTGGTCCAGCCACGCTTGAGGAGTTCCACGGTGAGGTTTTTCATCTGGGCGGAATTGTCCAGGCCGACGACTCCGCCGCCACCGTCAAAGTCTGTTCCAAGGCCTACGTGGCGGTATCCCACGAGGTTTTTGATGTGGTCTATGTGGTTTGCAAGGACGGCAACGCCAACTTTGTAATAAGGAAGGTCATCGCTGAGGAAGAATCTTCCGGTACCTACCTGGATGACTCCGTCAACAGCGGCGATGGCGCGGATCTCATCATCCGTGAGGTTTCTGGTCTGGGATGGCTTCAGGGCCTTGCAGGCGGAGTGGGAAGCCAGCACCGGGGCCTTTATGATCTTGAGAACGTCTACAAGAGCCTCGGAGGAAATGTGGGAAACATCCACCATAATGCCCAGTTGCTGCATCCTCTCGACAACCTTCTCGCCGAACGGACTCAGTCCGTGTCCGGTGTTCGGATACCAATAATAGGACTTGATGTATCTGGAACCGTCGCAGATCTGGTTTGGAGTATTGTGGGAAAGGGTTATGTACTTGACACCCATCTTGGCAAACTCGTCCAGGTCTTCCAGGGTACGGACAGGATAGCCGTTTTCAATGCAGAGCACCACAATCCTCCTGCCCTCCTTCTTCAGGCGATAGACATCATCCGTGGAGTAGGCAATGCCAGCCTCGCTGCCGTGATGGTTGTTGACATAGTCCTTCCAGCTCTGGAGCTCGTTGTGGCACCAGGTGTAGGCGGAATCCAGGGATTTCTGGTTCTGCCAAGGACCCTGGTCCAGATAGATGGCGAAAAAAGCCCCGTCCTGGCCGCCACGCCTCATAAGCTCGAAGCTTACCTGGCCCTTGGCCACGGTATAATGGCCATTTGGATGGAGGGAGTAGGTCGGAGTGTCCACGTGGGTGTCAAAGGAGATAGCTACCTTGTGGATGCTGTCCGCAAGAGCCATGTACTGCTCGTCTGTAAGGTTGAGGGCACCGCTCTTCTTGCATTTTCCGCAATGCTTGTCCTGTGCTCCAAGGCTGCCGGCAACCAAAAGTGCCGCGGCCAAAAGGAAGAAAACTCTTCTCATATTATTTATTCCCAAAATTTATGTTTCACTGTTTTTTGCGCCTCCACCACTTCATGGTAAATGCCAGAAGAATCAGAAGGGCGCTGAATGCAAGGCAAATCCACATCAGAAGTCCGCCCCATCCTGCCGTAAAGGCTATCGGGACAAGGGTAATTAGGATGATCTCCACCGGAGCTATCGGGAGATAGGCAAGGGCGTAATCATCCATAGTCTTGCTCTTCATCTGAGGATCCACGATTCTCTCGAGGGCGATTCCCATAGCCATGGTGCCGGTCCACCAGCCCCAGGAGAAGATGGAACGCTCAAACCAGTAGGACGGGCTGAGCCTCCGTCCGAAATAGAAAGTGATGGCAAACACCACGGCAACTCCCACGAGAACCAGGACCAGCAGAGGCAGCCAGTACTCTATCACGACACCCAGCTTAATGGAAGCCACACCGCAGGTAACCAGAAGGTCCGTGAAAAAACTTCCCTCCCTCTGAATGGTCTTGTGGCTGATATACTCGGTAACTTTTGTCAAGTCGAAAAGTTTCTTCAGTATCAGTCCTGCGACAAAGGCACAGGAGAAAACAGGGAGTTCCAGCCCGTTGTACGGAGTTGGAAGGCCGCTGCACCAATTCTTGACTGCCACGCTGAGAACATATCCCAAAAACGCCACCACAAACACCAGGGCAAAATGGAATGTCAGGTGCTCGATGGAGATGGAAGAAGTTGTAGCCTGTCCGAGAGAATCCCTCTTGCCCTCCGGCAGAAGGCCTGTCCTGAGCTCTGGAGGAAGGTCCTTGAAATCGGCAATGAATTGGGTTTGCTTGTGCCTTGCACCCCATTTTATAATGAAAAGGCCGAAAATGATGGCCATTATCACTCCAACCGTGGCAGTGGTCATGCCGAGAGTCATGGCATCATCCCACTTGAGCCCGCCTTCCAGGTTCTCAAAGGCGCTTCCGATGGCCGCAGCCGTTCCGTGGCCGCCATAGAAGCCCGTAGGGAGCATGGCTCCGAAAGCGCTGTTAAGGTCTGGCCATATGGTCTTGAACAGATAGATTCCCAGAAGTCCCATAATACCCCACTGCAGGAGCATTCCCAGCTGAGCGTATACCCACATCGGACCAACTCGGGTGACAACCTCCTTGACGGAAGCCTTCTGGGCAGAGAAAGGAAGCGTGGCAAACACCAGCGCTATGAGAACGGCCGCATAGGAAGAAAGGTTTCCGGAAAACGGAATCCATCCCAGGCCGTAAGGACCCAGCGCCAGACCCAGCAAGCCGGCAATGAGGCTTGGCGGAATGAACAGTTTCTGAACCAGTTTCACTTTAACCCTTATGACCTTGCCTACCAGTATTAGGGCAAAGATAAAGCCCATATCCACCAGAAATGCCCACGGCGTAAAGCCCTGAAAATGGAAGAAATCGTTCATTGCCTAAATATTAAGACAAACACAAATATACAAAAATGCACAAGTTTTGCAGTATTTTTGAGACGTGAAAACTTCTGCCCGCATATTCAGAGTGTTTACCGTGGCGGTGCTGCTGGCCAGCCTGCCCTATGCGGGAGCTTTCGCCCAGGGGAGAGACACCATCAAAAAATCGCTGAGCGAATTTGAAAGGATACAGCAGGACAAGAAAGCCATTGAGGAAAGGGTGCGCCGCCGCCAGGAAAGGATGAACCGCATCGAAATGGAAAAAAAGAAGGCCGGCGTCACCGGCACCTGGTATGCGATGACCTACCAGGTGGTGGAAGGAGACACCATATTCCTGGACAGGCTTCCGGCTATCTTCAAGTTCGCGCGTATGAAGGGGAACCGCAACCGCCAAAGCTGGAGGCAATACCGCCGTCTGGTCTATAACTTCAAGAAAACCTATCCTTACGCCCTTCAGGCAAGAGCCATAATTCAGGAGGCAGACAGCGTCCTTGCGGTAAGCGACTTTACCGATGCCGAAAGGGAACGTTATATAAACGACTACCAGAAACGGCTCTTCAAGCAGTTTGAAAAGCCTATGAGAGACCTTACCATTTCCCAGGGAGGGCTGCTGCTTAAGCTCATCGACAGGGAACTGGGACGAACCTCCTTCTACATTATCAGGGAATACCGTGGAAAGCTATCCGCCGGATTCTGGCAGACGGTGGCCCGCATATTCGGCAACGACCTCAAGAAACCTTACGACAAATTCGGGGAAGACCGCCAGGTGGAAGACCTGGTGATGCTGTACAATATGGGAGCGTTCGATTCCCTGTATTATTCCATGTTTACAAAGTGAGGCGTTTCCCTTTTCAGAGAAACCCCGTCAAAGACCATATAGTCAGGATTGTGGATCCAGTCTCCGAGAATGGAGAAATCCCCGTTTTCCAATTCTACGGTTAATGGCAGATGATAGTGCCCGAAGATGAAATGGTCTGCCTTCTTCTCCCCTTTTTTCTCCAGATCTTTCTGGAAAGACTCAGCCCAGGCAGCACCGTCCCTTTCAATTGCCTGCTTATATTCCGCGATGGTCTTTTCGTCCTCGCTCTTGAAATGTGTCAGGCGGTTGTGGCGGCTCCATCCATGCCCCAGAAGCATAGCCCAGCGTGGATGCAGGGCGCTGAACATCACCTGCAAAAACCTGCACTTGAAGCAAGCTTTCATGAACCTGTACAGGCCGGTGCTGTGCCAGATGGCGTCTCCGTGGCCGATGCAGAACCTCACCCCGTCAATATCCAGGACAGAAGGCTGGGGAAGGATGGTAATGCCCACTTCCTTCTGCAGGTAGCTGTAAGTCCAGACATCGTGGTTGCCGTTTATGAAGTAGAGCTTCACCCCGCGGTCTGCAAGATGAGCCAGAGCCCCGAGCGTGCGGGTGAACTTTCTTGGAATAACGTCCTTGTATTCGTACCAGAAATCAAATATGTCGCCGAGAAGATAAACCCTGGAGGTTTCATCCGGCAAAGACTCCAGAAAAGAGGCGAATTGCTTTTCCCTCTTCACCGGGTCCTGATATTCCAGCCCCAGATGAGTGTCTGCTATGAAATAACTCAGGGCCATTTAGCCGATGCAATACGGAAGAACTATGCAGAGCACACCTACAATAAAGCAGTAAACAGCAAAGCCCCACAGACGGAACTTCTTGAGAATCTGCACCATCGTTGAGCAGGCAAAAAGTCCGGCAATGAAGGCGGCAACAAATCCGCAGAGAACCGGAATGGTCAAGAAATTGCTCATGTCCGCTCCCTTGAGGCCCTTGAGAATCTCAAGGAACGCTTCTCCCAGGATTGGAACTATAACCATCAGGAACGCGAACTGGGCGATGGAGGTCTTCTTTACCTTGGACATCAGACCCGTGGCGATCGTGGCTCCTGAACGTGAAAGTCCCGGAAGAACCGCAAAGCTCTGGGCAACTCCGACCAGGAAGGCCTGCCAGTAGTTGATTCCGTTCTGAAGAGAGTAGATCTTGCGCTTTTCCGGACCGGTCATTTCTTCTGTCACGGTCATCCTGTCCGCAATCTTCTGAGCCTTGTCCTCAGCGTCCTTGCCGTGCTTGAGATCCCTTACGGCAGAGATTATCTCGCACACCAGAAGCAGTATTGCCGTAACTATCAGCATAATGCCCACAACCAGAAGGCCGTTGCCAGTATGGCGTGCAACCTTCTCCGTGTCAAAGATCCTCTCAACGAGATCCTTCAGCAGAAAGCCAACGAAAAGTATCGGAATCATGGAAACAAGTATCTTCAGGACATAGTCCTTCTCCTTGTTCATTCCTTTAGTCAAACATCCTTTTCCGATTCTGGATATAGGTTTCCAGAACACCACCAGGGTACTCAGCACAGTAGCCACATGAACAGCTATGTCAAAGGCCAGGTTGCCCTCTCCGCTGATTCCCAAAGTTTCCTGCATTATGGTCAGATGTCCGCTGCTGCTGATCGGAAGGAATTCTGCGATTCCCTGGACCAGGCCCAGAATCAGACCATGCCACCATTCCATCATATTGTTATTTCTTTACTTTAATAATCGCGACAGTTGTCCCTACAGCGCCAGCTATGATGACAATCGGGGCAATAACCAAACGCCTGAAACTGAATATTTCCGGTGAGAAACTGGAAGGATCCTGGCTTCCCCCGCCGCAAAGCAGCAGGTATCCGGCAACCATTACCAGAAATCCTATTATCACCCATATCAGGTTTTTCTTAGGGAGAGCGAAAAAATTCCTATTCTCTTCCATATCTTGTTTTTCGCATTATCAATAATTATACATCCTGTCCACGGACATGGAGGTCATCCTCCTTACCGTTACCAACGTGCATATATAGCAAAGCAGTATTCCCAGCAACAGCAGTCCGAGGCCGCAATATAGGAAAGATTCCGTTCCGATGATAGACCAGAGCTGCGGAATCTGTCTTTTTGCCACCGTAACAAAAGCATAAAGGCCGCCTGTGGCAAGCAGTGCGCTAAGGGCTCCCTGAAGCACCGCATTCCCGAGGAAAGGCCTCTGGATGAAGGACCTGGTGGCACCCACCAGCTGCATTGTCCTGATGGAGAAGCGGCGGGAGAAGATGTTCAGCCTTACCGTATTGTTAACCAGTACGATAGAGATGATGGCCAAAAGCCCCACAAAGAAGGCGAATACGATTCCCACACGCCTGAGGTTGCGGTTGATGGCGGAAATCAGCCCCTCCTCGTACTTTATGTCGTCCACCAGCGGATCCTCGCAAAGTATCTCCTTCAAGCGGGCGATGCTGTCCGGCTGGAAATACTCGTTTTTCAGCTGAAGGTCCACGGATGCCGGTATCGGATTGGACTCGAACACATCCAGGAAATCCTCGCCGAGGAAATCCTTCATCTCCTGGGTTCCCCTCTCCTGGGTAATGAGTTCGGAAGAGGCCACCTGCGGCATCTGCGCCAGGTTCTCGGCAAACTGCTCCGCCTGGGAAGGCGTGGCCTTGTCGGTGAGCATCACTGACAATTTCACGTTTTCCTTGAAATATGCGGAAACCTTGCGGGCGCTCAGCAGAAGAATGGCAAACAGCCCTGCGATGAAAAGCACCAGGGCGATGCTGATCACTGAGGATATGTAAGAGCGCCAAAAACGCCTTCGCAGAGTATTCTTTTCCTTCCTGTCCATATAGATACGACCGCCAAAGTTATAAAAATGAAGCAAGAGTTAAAAAAAATTGTTATCTTTGCATAAACTATTTTACGGATGAAAGCGCCTGTCAGGATTTTATACATAAGTTCGGAGATTACACCGTACATTCCGGAGACCCCTGCAGCTATTGCCGGCAGATTCGTGCCGCAGGCAGCTCAGGAAAACGGGATGGAAATCCGTTCGTTCATGCCTAAATACGGCTGCATCAACGAGAGGCGCAACCAGCTCCACGAGGTCATCCGCCTTTCCGGAATGAATATCGTGGTCAGCGACGTGGACAGACCGCTTGTCATCAAGGTAGCATCCATTCCTCAGGCCCGTCTGCAGGTATATTTCATAGAGAACGAAGACTATTTCAAGAGGAAATTTATCTTCCGCGATGAAAAGGACACTTTCTTCGCCGATAACGACGAGAGAGCGATACTGTTTGCCCGCGGAGTGCTGGAAACCGTGAAAAAGCTCAGGTGGCAGCCTACTATCGTGCATTGCAACGGATGGCTGGCCAACCTGGTTCCGCTTTACCTGAAGAAGGCCTATAAGGCAGACCCTATCTTTACGGACTGCAAGGTAATCGTTTCTCTCTACGACGAAATAGCCAAGGAACGTTTCAGCGGAAACTTCGCAAAGAAAGTGCTTACCGGCAACCTCAAGCCGGCAGACGTGGAGCTTCTGAACACCCCTACTGGCATAAATCTTGCTAAACTTGCCGTCAAGTATGCAGACGGCGTGATTGCCGCCAGCCGCACCCTGAGCAAGGAGGTTCTGGATTTTGCCGCCAAGGAAAAGGTTCCGACCCTCTCCTTCTCGGAGATTACAGCCGGTACCGATGCTGCATACACAAACAGATACATTAAGTTTTACGGAAAATTTTTGAAAGAGTAATGCATTCAAGATTTCGTGCAGTTGCCTTATCCATTACGATATCCCTGGCCTTTGCGGCCTCTTCCTGCATAGATGTAGACAACACTTTAGGAGTAAACAACATTCCGGACGATTACGCCCTCAACCTTCAGACCGTCACACTTCGTCTTCCTCTCCAGACCAAGATGCTGGACAGCATGCAGAGCCTTAACACCAGTACTGCTGTCCTGGGAGCGTTCCGCACAGACGAATTCGGCCTGACCACACACAGTTTTGCCACCAACTTCTACCATTACTCTACCAAAAGTGTAAATCTTGGCACCAATCGCAAGATCAAGCACATCTATTTGACCATGCAAAAATCGTCCTCCTTGATTTTGGACGCTAGCCAAGATGGTCTTCCTCAGAATATCCACGTCTATCACATGAACCGCGTGGTGGACACCACCTACAAGTACAACTCCGATCTTAAGAGCTCCGACTATGACCACACTCCGATAGACACCGGCGGCGTTATATATACAGGAGGAGATACTTTAAGACTGTATCTGAAAAACAGTTTCGGGCAGAAAATCCTTAATGCAACCCAGAAAGAACTGGATTCCAGCTCTGTATTTATGGATAAGTTCAAGGCTCTGCTCTTTACCTGCGACGCTCCTGAAGAGGGCACCACCGGCGGAAGGCTTAATCTTTTCAGCACAACTGGAGCTTACATTTACGTGACATTCAACTTCCAGCCTACGTGGGACAGCGGCCTTGCAAGAAAGGACACCACCATTGTCCTGCCTCTTGGAGACAATACATATACCCTGAATTTTTCCACCTACTCTTCAAAAACTCAGGAAAAGGCTGAACCACAGGAATACGTAACTGTAGAAGGTTTAGGTGGATTGAAGGCATACACAGACCCACTCAAATTAAAAGACGTTCTGAATGAGTGGATGAGTGGAAACGGATATGACCCAAAGAAAGTTATTATTTGCAAAGCTACTTACAAATTGCCTTTCATAACTAACGACGCCAACGTTACCTTCATAAATAGATGCTTCCCTTCATCCTTGTATCCTAACTGCAAGGATAAGGACACCAGCAATACTTACTTCTATGCTCCTCTTGAAGATATCTATTCAAGCAGCAACACGGCGGGAGCGGTTAACAGGTCACTGAGTTGCTATGCGGGAGACATTTCCAGCCAAATCCAAAAAATGTGCAACAAGGACAGGAGCGAGATTGCCGCCAACTGGAAGAAATACGCTATGTGGTTTTCTTCAGTATTGGAAAATACTACCAGCAACTATTACTCTACTTCGACGACAACTTCCTACTCCCTGGACCGCGCTTCCTATTCTATAGCAAAGCTCAACGGTCCGCTGCACGCCAACTATCCGACAATAGAAATCGTCTTCGCTCTGATGAACGACGAGGACTAACCGGTTTCCATTTCACCAATATAAAATATCTATCCTAATGACGGCTCCCACTGACACACAGATTGGGACGGTGGGAGCATTTCCGGGTGGAAAAAAAAGAAGAGGCCAACCGTGTGGTTGGCCTCTTTTTCGCGGAGACTGATTCCCTTGATTAGAAGAGGAGTCTCAGTCCGAACATCATTCCCCAGGTAGAGCTTGTGGAAACCGTCTTCTTCCAAGAGTTTGCGCTATAGAAGTTCTCTATTACGCTCATTGGATCGTTAGCGGTTGCACTTGCATTCAGCCTGTACTTAGGAACTCCACCGGTGTTGTTGACGAAGGTCAGAGGACGAAGGTTGTCGTAGCTCTGGTTTGTCATGCTCTTGTAAGCACCCCACTTCTTGTTAAGAAGGTTGCCGACATTCACGATATCCAAGCTAGCCTGGAGAGTGAATCTGCGGTTGGTTCCGAAGTTAGTGAAGATATCCTGCATGATCTTGAAATCCCATCTGTTGTGCCAAGGAGCAACATAAGAGAATCTCTTTGCATACTGTCCCTTGTGCTTGCGCAGATACTTGGTGTCGTTGACATACTGCCAGAAAGCAGACTGTGCCAGTGAAGCAGGAACGTTAACCATATGGGTAACGCCGCTGTTGTCCTTCCAGTTGTAAGTGTAATCAACGAATTCGATGTCATTAGGATTTCCAGGGATGTACATAAGGTCAGCAGTGTAGCCGTCCTTGTTCATATCGTTGGAATAAGTCCAGTTGCATCTTCCCTGTGCGCTTCCGGTGTAGAGGAGGGAAACGGTGGTTGCAAAATGCTTTGCCCACTCGAACCTGTAGGAAATGTTACCTACTACCCTGTGAGGAACTGCGAAGTTGGAGTAGCTCAGTTCAGGATCGTTGAGGTAATTGATTACAGGGTTGGAGCTCCATGCGGATGCTGCGGTAGAACCAGGGTTGGAAGTAACGTCCTTAGCTACAGTATAGGTGTAGGCGATGCTTCCGCTGAAACCTCTGCTGGCATTCTTGGTCAGCTGAGCGGTCAGAGAGTTCTGGAATCCCTTGTTGGTATTG